>DASQPJ010000035.1:0-14759 GCA_035644015.1 Sporichthyaceae bacterium | reverse complement strand
CCCGGATGGTTGAGCTGCTACCGGGCCCGCGGTGAGCACATCCCCCCGGTTGGCCTCGCGGTGCTGACCGGGCCGGAGCAGGTGGCCTTCGCGCAGGTGGAGTCCGACGGCGAGGTGCTGGCCATCGGGCGGGCCACGGTGGCCGACGGTTGGGTGGGCCTGTCCGCGGTGGAAACCGCGCCGGCCGCGCGCCGGCGCGGGTTGGCGCGGCATGTCGTTTGCGCGCTGGTCGCGTACGGTCGGGAGTTGGCCGCCGGCAATGTTTTCCTGCAAGTGGCCACGGACAACCAACCGGCCCTCACGCTGTACCGCGAGCTGGGTCTGACACTGCATCACAGTTACCACTACCGGGTGGCGCCGGCCGTTCCGGGAGGGTAGGCCGACGTGAGTGAGCACCGCGAGCGCTTCGCGGCTGCGGCCTGCGACCCCAACGGGCCGTTGGACCTGGCGTGTCTGCTGATGGGCACCGAGGTCGAACCGGAACTGGACGTGGCGGGCATGTTGGTCCGCTTGGACGGTCTGGCCGAGGTGGTGGGTGCGGGACTACCCGGCTCGGCCGGACCGGCCGCGATCGGCCGACACCTGCGCGCCACCCTCGGTGGCGACGTGGGATTCGCCGGGGCGGCATCGGACTACGACGACCTGCGGTCCTCGTTACTGCACGAGGTACTGCGCACCCGCCGCGGACTGCCGATCCTGCTCTCCGTGGTGTGGCTGGAGGTGGCCCGGCGCATCGAGGTGCCCGCCTACGGCATCGGACTGCCGGGGCACTTCGTGGTCGGCATCGGTGACCCGGAACTGGCCGCGGATCCCAGCGGTGCCGCCTTCGCGCTGGTGGACCCGTTCGCGGGCGGCACGCCCGTGCCCTCCGCGACGCTGTACCGGGCCATCGGGCACGAGGCCACCGCGCGTGACCTGCGTCCCTGGGACACCCCGCGCACCCTGTTGCGCATCCTGGCCAACATCCGCACCTGGGCGCAGCGCACCGAGCGGGTACGCACCCGGCTGTGGGCGCTGGAACTCTCCCTGCTGCTGCCCGGCTGCCCGGAGGGCCTGCGTCGCGAGCACGGCGAAACGCTGGCCCGCACCGGGGAGTTCGCCGCCGCCGCGGTGGCCCTGGAGGCGTTCGCAGAGCGGGTGGAGGCCGAGCACCCGTTGGTGGCGCGCTCGGCCCGCCAGGACGCCCGTACCGCCCGCTCCCGGCTGAACTGACCCACCACCACTCCGCTTACGTCCGACGAAGTGTGGGCTATAGCCCACACTTCGTCGGACGTTGCGGTGTTTAGCCGCGCAGGGCGGCCGCCAGTCGGTCCACGGCCCAGTCGACCTCGGCCTCGGTGATCACCAGCGGCGGGGCCAGGCGGATGGTCGAGCCGTGGGTGTCCTTGGCGAGCACCCCGAGTTCCATCAGCCGCTCGCAGATCTCTCGGCCGGTGCCCACGGCCGGGTCGATGTCGATGCCCGCCCACAGGCCCTGGCCGCGCACGGCGATGACCCCGAACGGGGCCAGGGCAGCCAGCCCGGCGTGCAGTTGCGCACCGCGGACCTGCGCGGCGTCCTGGAACTCCCCCGTGCTGAGCAGCCGCACCACGGCGCGGCCGACCGCGCAGGCCAGCGGGTTGCCGCCGAAGGTGGAGCCGTGCTGGCCGGGGCGCAGCACGCCGAGCACGTCGGCGTCGGCAACCACCGCGGACACCGGCACGATGCCGCCGCCCAGGGCCTTGCCCAGCAGGTACATGTCCGGCACCACGCCGACGTGCTCGCAGGCGAAGGTGGCCCCGGTGCGGCCCAGGCCGGACTGGATCTCATCGGCCACGAACAGCACGTTGTGGCGGGTGCAGGCATCCCGCACCGCACGCAGATAGCCCGCGGGCGGCACCACGACGCCGGCCTCGCCCTGGATCGGCTCGAGCAGCACGGCCACCGTGGTGGCGTCGATCGCCGCCTCCAGCGCCGCCGCGTCGCCATAGGGCACGACCTTGAAGCCCGGCGTGAACGGACCGAAGTCGTCGCGGGCACCGGGGTCGGTGGAGAAGGACACGATCGTGGTGGTGCGGCCGTGGAAGTTGTCCGCGGCGACGATGATCGTGGCTTGGTCGGCCGGTACGCCCTTGACCGTGTAGCCCCACTTGCGGGCCACCTTGATCGCGGTCTCCACGGCCTCCGCGCCGGTGTTCATCGGCAGCACCATCTGCTTGCCGGCCAGGTCCCCCAGTTCGGCGCAGAACTCGTAGAGCTGGTCGTGGTCGAAGGCGCGGCTGGTCAGGGTGAGCCGGTCCAGCTGGGTGCGGGCCGCGGCGAGCAGTGCCGGGTGGCCGTGGCCGAAGTTCAGCGCCGAGTACGCGGCCAGGCAGTCCAGGTACTGACGACCCGTCACATCGGTGACCCAGCAGCCCCTGGCCGAAGCCACTACCACCGGCAGCGGGTGGTAGTTGTGCGCGCAGCGGTCCGTTCTCGCGTCCACGGTGATCGTCATGTCCGCAGCTCCAATGTGCAGCACTTCGGTCCGCCGCCGGACTTGCGGAACTCCGAGAGGTCCACCGGCACCGGCTCGTAGCCGCGATCGGCCAGCGCCTCGATCATGTCCACCGACTCGCTCGGCACCACCACGTGGCGGCCGTCGGAGACCGAGTTCAGGCCGAAGGTCATCGCGTCGGCGTCGGTGGCCACGATGGCATCCGGGAACATCCGGGTGAGCACCGCGCAGCTGCCCGGCGAGAACGCCGGCGGGTACCAGGCGATGTCGTGGTCGCCGAGCACCGCGATCGCGGTGTCCAGGTGGTAGAACCGCGGGTCGACCAGGGTCAGCGAGATCACCGGCTTGCCGAAGAACTCCTGTGCCTCGGCGTGGGCCGCCCGCTCGGTGCGGAAACCACAGCCGGCCAGGATCACGTCGCCGAGGTCGAGGAAGTCACCCTCGCCCTCGTTGACGGCCACCGTGGTCGCGTACTCCGCGTACGTCTCGTCCTCGCACAACCAGTTCAGGTAGGCCGGGCCCTCGAGCCGCCGCTGCGGGTTGAGGAACTGGGCGCCGAGCACCTTGCCGTCCACCACCAGCGCGCCGTTGGCCGCGAACACCATGTCCGGCAGACCGCGGACGGGCTCGATGAAGCTGACCATGTGGCCCAGGCGGCGGTAGGTGTCGCGCAGGCTCTCCCACTGGCGCATGGCCAGGTCCAGGTCCACCGCGACGTCCGGGTCCATCCACGGGTTGATCGCGTAGGTCACATCGAAGAACGTGGGCCGGCACATCAGGTAGTGCCGCACGCGTGCGGTGCGCACGGTGGGCAGCGCGGTGACGGTCGCACCCGAAAGGTTTGGACCCTGCGTGGCGACAGGCACCGCAGTCTCGCGGGCGGCGGGCTGAGGCATCGTCATGCCTTAAGGCTAGGAACGCCCGGTTCGCCCGTACGGTGAAAACGTTGCGTGTGACCGGCGGAACGTTGCGTGTCCGGGCGGCGTGGCGGCGGCTTCCTACGGGAAGGATGAGCGCGTGGCGGAGATTGCGGTTTTTCACTCGGTATTGGGCGTTCGTCCCGGCGTGCTGGACGCGGCCCGGAGGCTGACCGAGGCCGGACACGAGGTACTGGTCGCGGACCTGTTCGAGGGCGAGGTGTTCGACGAGTACGAACCCGCGATGCACCACGCCGAGGAGGTCATCGGCCACCGCGAACTGCTCGCCCGCGCCGCGCGAGCCACCGCGTCGCTGTCCGACGGGCTGCTGACCCTGGGTTTTTCGATGGGCACCGCGCCGGCCGAGTACATCGCCCTGCAGCGCGGCGCGGGCACCGTGCTGTTCGCCGGCGCGGTTCCGCTGATCGCCTTCCACGAGGACGACTGGCCGAGTCGGGTCGCTGTGCAACTGCACGGCATGCTCTCCGACCCGTGGCGTGAACCGCACCTGCTGGAGGCTTTCACCAAGGAAGTGCGCGCCTGCGGTGCTCCGTGCGAGGTGTACGACTACCCCGGCACCGGGCACCTGTTCACCGATGCCTCGCTCAGCGCGGAGTACGACGCGGACGCCGCGGAAACCGCCTGGGCACGGGTGCTGACGTTCTGCGCGCGGAGCTGACGGCCAGTCAGGTTGGCTCGACGCTGCCCGCGGGGTGCCGGCGCAGCAGCGCGGACATCACCACGAACGAGCGGGTGCGGGCCACGAAGCGCTCCGCGCCGATCTGCTCGACGACCCGCTCCAGGTGCCCGATATCGGAGGCCAGCACGTGCAGCATCGCGTCGGGTTCCCCGGTGACGGTGGACGCGGCGACCACTTCCGGGTAGCGGGACACCGCAGCCCGGATGGTGGCCGGGGTGGTGCGGTCCACGCAGTACAGCTCCACGAACGCCTCGGTCGTCCAGCCCAGCGCGGCCGGGTCCACCACCGCGGTGAACCCCTTGATCGCCCCGGTGGCCCGCAGTCGGTCCACCCGTCGCTTCACCGCGGGCGCAGACAGTCCCACGACCTCGCCGATGTCGGCGTAGCTGGTCCGGGCATCGACCCGCAGCGCGGCCACGATCTGCGCGTCGAGCGGGTCCATGGACTCAGTCCTTGGGGGTCGGAGCCGCGGTGGCGTCCGGCGTGACGGCCGGGTCCGGCTCGCCACCGCCACCACCACCACCGCCGCCGGCCGGGCTGTCGGTGGCGCCGGGTGTGGGCGAGGCGGTCGGCGGCGGCTCGCAGATGACCTTGACCGTGGGGTCGTAGTGGGTGTGGAAGGTCTCTCGCTTCGCCTCGGCGCCGTCCTTGTAGAACACCCGGGTCACGTCGATGTCGAAGCCGTCGACCGCGTCTGTGGGGTGGCACTTGGGATCGTTCGAGGTAACGGGGTCGTCCGGGTTCTTGATGTTGCGCCGTGGGGAGGAGATCGACTCGACCTTGTCCCAGAACTTCGTGCCCCACAGCGTCACCGAGATCCAGCCCGGCTTCATGATCGCCTGCATGTAGACCCCGTGTCCGGAGTCGTTCTTCCAGCGCAGGTCCTTGTCCGGCCAGGCCACCGTGGCCTCCCTGCCGGCCGGATAGCGGCCGATGTAGAGGCTGTGCGGGTGGTGCTCGAGGTCCTGCAGACCGGCGAAGAACACCGCGTTGAACGTGGTGGTTGCCGACTGGGAGACCCCGCCACCGAGGTCCTCGGCGAACTTGTCGCCCTTGATGATGAAGCCCTTCACGAAGCCGTTGGCCGCGGTGCGCTCGCCCACCGTCTTGTTCAGGCTCCACGTCCCGCCCGGCTTCACGATCGAACCGTTGATCAGCTTGGCCGCGCGGCCGATGTTGGTCAGCCGGTAGGGCGCGATCGGGAAGTAGGTCTTGAAGGTGGACATCTTCTCGGTGATGCCGAGCGCCTCGGCGTCGGCGGTGGTGAATTTCGGCTGGGTCTGCGCGACCGCGGCGGTGACCGTGCGCGGGCCGGTGCCCAGCAGCACGGTGATCACCTCGGCGGACAGCTTGTCCGGGTCGATGGCCGCGCCGGCCACGCTGGGCACGACCTCCGGCTTGTCGTCAACGATCTTGAAGCTCGCGGAGCGGGCCTTGTTGCCCAGGTCCGGCGTCTTGGCCAAGATGTCCGCGGCCAGCCCACCGCCGTCGACCATCGGCTTGAGCCCGCCGTTGCCGTCCGGGGCCATCGACAGGTGTTGGCCCAACTCCTGCGGGGTGACCTCCACCGAGTCCGGGCCGACGACCACGGTGATCGGGCCGGACATGGCCTTGACCCCGAAGTCGACAAGCGCGCGTTGCACCGCGTCGGGACTGGTGGCGGGGTTGGTCACGCTCAGCGCGGCGGACACCTGGTGACGGCCGGCGCGGTAGGCCTGCTCCATCGCGGTAATCGTGCCGGGGACGTCCAGCACTCGGCCGGCCACCGGCTGGATCGCGGAGGCGACCCCGTCGGTGAAAACCAGGTTGCCCTCGACCAGGTCCTGATGGAGGTTCTCGGACAGACTGCTCAGCGCTTCGGTGATCTTCGGCGTGTCCACCGCCAGCACCGGGTTCACGCCGCGGTGCAACCCGAACAACGATCGGTAGGCGGTCATCGGGCGGTGCGCGCCACGCCGGGCGGCGGTGACCGTGGCGGCCGTGTCCGGGGTCAGCCCCAGGTCCGCGGCGTTCATCGAGAAGCTCTTGTCGTCCGCTCCCACGGTGAACTTGGCGGGCAGGATGCTCGGCAGGTCGCGGGCCAGCTTGGCCTGCGCGGCGGCCGGTGAGCTGCCGCCGATGTTCACCCCGAACACCTCGGTGCCACGCGGCACCTTGGATCCGGTCATCGCCACGGCGAGCAGGTAGAGCCCGACCAGCAGCACCAATGGTGCGCCGGCGGACAACGTCAGGACCATGCCGGGACGCAACGCCCGCTGGTGCTGCAGCGGCGTCGGTTCGGCCACGCGCATCCCCCTCGAAACAGAGCCTCATGATCGGCTCGCAAGCTCGCCGATGGCCTCGCGCTCAGTACATCAAACGAACACGCGCCCGCCGGGCAACCACGCGCATCGCTACCGGTCCGGGACCAGTGATCCGCCATACGGCAGCAGCGTCAACAGCCCCAACAGCACCAAACCTCCCACCAGGTAGGCATATCCGAGGTGATCGGCCGGGATCAGCAGGTCGCCCTCCGGGCGTTGGTCGATCCCGATCAAGACGCTGAGCACCCAGGCCGCGGCGGGCAGACCGGCGCCGAACCGGCAGCGGGCGTGCACTCCGGCCGCGAACACCACCGAACCCTCGGCGAGCAGCGAGACGATCAGCCCGAGCGGTGCCTTCTCGGCATGCTCGAAGGCGCCGGCCACGCCGACCACGAACCCGAGCAGGAACAATCCGGCGGACACCCCGATCACCCGGGGCACGCCCCGACGGGCCACCCAGTCGGCCACGCCCTCGGACTTCCCGAACAGCGCGAGCGGCCGGGTCCGCGCAGTCGGCGGTGGGGTCGGTCGTTTCACGGCAGCCCGGCCGGCGGGCGGCCGCCGCCGCGGCTGCGGGCCGGGCCGGGCACCCCGGCCGGATTTCACAGCCCGGCGAACAGGTCGGTCTCGGGTTGCCCCGGGCCGAGGGCCCCGTGCACCAACTGGAAGCACTCGGTGCCCCAGATCTTCTGCCCGAGGTGGTTGGACAGGGCGAAGAACGGACCGTCGACGGTGATCTGGGTGGCGTGCGCGCGCATCGCGGCCATCTTCGCCTCGACGAACTCATCGGCCTGGATGACCGCCGAGACCTGATCGTCGGGTACCCCGAAGCCGATCTCCTCCGCGCGGGTGGCGTTGCCGAAGATCTCGCTCTGTCCGGCCGCGGCCAGCGCGTCGATGCCGGCCTGCAGGAACGAGTACGGGACCACGCAGTGATAGATCTTGGCCACCGCCCAGGCCTCGCCCAGGTCGGGACGGAACGCGGGGTCGGCGGACAATTCGGCGCCGCGGTGCATGACCCGGTTGGCCTGGATGTGGTCCGGGTGGCCGTAGCCGCCGTTCTCGTTGTAGCTGATCAGTACCTGGGGGCGGACCTCGCGCAGCACGCTGACCAGGTCGGCGGCCGCGGTGTCCAGGTCGGCCCGCCAGAAGCAATCGGGGCGCTGATTGGGCGGGGTGTCCATCATTCCGGAGTCGCGGTAGCGGCCGGGCCCACCGAGGAATCGATGGTCGTGCACGCCCAGCGCCGCCACGGACGCCGCGAGCTCGCCGATGCGGTACTGACCGAGGCCATCGTCCCGGTCAGCGGCCAGATGAGCCAGCTCCGGGACGAGGATCTCGCCCTCCTCGCCGAGAGTGCAGGTCACCAGGGTGACCCCGGCGCCCTGCGCGGCGTACATCGCCATGGTGGCCCCCGTATTGATGACCTCGTCATCCGGATGGGCGTGCACCACCACCATTCGGCGGGTGGCCGGCGGGGAAGCGGTGTCGGCGGACATGACGGGGAATGTAGTCGACGTCCCCCGGTTACCCGGGTCTTCGCACGGGCGACGGGTCAACAGGGCGGCGTCGGTGTCAGGATTCGCCCATGACGGAGCCACAGATGAGCTTCCCGCGGCGCAGCGCCCGGACGCTGCGGTTCAGCCTCGGTCTGCCGCGCAACTTCGTGGTCGCCGCCGACGGCGGTCGGCTCGCGTTCCTGCGGGCCCCGTCCGGCACCGACCGGCGCACCATGCTGTGGGTCGCCGACCTGGCCGGTGGGTTCTCGGAGCGAGTCATCGCCGACCCGCGGACGTTGACCGCGGACGACGAGACGTTGTCCGACCCGGAACGGGCGCGGCGGGAACGGGCCCGGGAGGGCGCGGCCGGGATCGTCTCGTTCGCCACCGACCGCGCCGCCACGCGCGCGGCGTTCGCCCTGTCCGGGCGGCTTTACGTGGCCGAGTTGACCGGGGCACCGAACGTGCGGGAGTTGTCCGTCGCCGGGCCGGTGTTCGACCCCCGGTTGGATCCGACGGGCCGTCAGATTGCTTACGTGGCGGACGGTTTACTGCGCGTGGTGGACGTGTTCACCGGGACCGACCGCGCGGTCCCCGGCCAGGACGTGGCGCCCCGGGTGACGTGGGGACTGGCGGAGTTCATCGCCGCGGAGGAGATGGGTCGCTCACGCGGGTACTGGTGGTCCCCGGATTCCTCCGCGCTGGTGGCCACCCGGGTGGACACCTCGGCGGTGTCCCGCTGGCACATCGCCGACCCCGCGCACCCGGGCCGGACCCCGCACGAGATCGCCTACCCCGCGGCAGGCACGACCAACGCCGAAGTCGCGCTGTATGTACTGCCGCTGCACGGTGGGACTCCGGTGGCGGCGCACTGGGACACCGAGGCCTTCGAGTACCTGTGCGCGGTGCATTGGTCGCGGTTCGGCCCGCCGCTGCTGTCCGTGCAGAGCCGGGACCAGCTCCGGGTGCAGACGCTGACCATGGACCCGATCACCGGGGCCACCGGGGTGCTGCACACCGACACCGACCCGGTCTGGGTGGAGCTGGTCGACGGGGTGCCCGCGTGGTCCCCGGACGGCGAACTGGTCCGCGTCGGCGACGCCGACGGCCGGCGCCGGTTGTTCGTCGGGGACCGGATGGCCTCGGGCGAGCTGCAGGTCCGCGCGGTGGTCGGCACCACCATCGGGCGGGGCAGCCGGACCGAGGTGTTGTTCACCGCCTCCGCGGACGACCCGACCGAGGTGCGGGTGTACCGCACGGAGGCGACCCGCCCGGTGGAACTGTCGCCGGGCACCGGTGTGCATTCCGCGACCGCGTCGGGCAGCACGATAGTGCTCACCTCGGCGGTGCCGACCCGGCCGGGCCGACGGTCCACGGTGCTGCGCGACGGGGTCGCGCTGGGTGTCATCGCCGATCACGCCGAGGATCCGGGGCTGCGCCCGGAACCACGCATGCTGCTGGCCGGCCCCGGCGAGGTGCGCACCGCGCTGCTGTTGCCGACCGGGCACGTGCCGGGCACCGCGCTGCCGGTGTTGATGGACCCGTACGGCGGTCCGCACGCGCAGCGGGTACTGGCCACCGCGAGCGCCTATCTGGAATCGCAGTGGTGGGCCGATCAGGGCTTCGCAGTGGTGATCGCGGACGGCCGGGGCACGCCCGGCCGCGGCTCGGCGTGGGAGCGCGCGGTGCACCTGGACCTGGCCGCGCCGGTGCTGGCCGACCAGGTCGACGCGCTGCACGCCGCGGCGGCGGCCTGCCCGGATCTGGACCTCAGCCGGGTCGGCATCCGCGGCTGGTCCTTCGGCGGGTACCTGGCCGCCCTGGCCGTGCTGCGCCGCCCGGACGTGTTCCACGCGGGTATCGCCGGCGCCCCGGTGACCGACTGGGCGCTGTACGACACCCACTACACCGAGCGCTACCTGGGCACCCCCGCCGGCCAACCCGACGCCTACGCCCGCACCTCGCTGCTCACCGACGCGGAAAAGCTGGAGCGCCCACTGCTGCTGGTGCACGGCCTGGCCGACGACAACGTGGTCGCCGCGCACACCCTGCAGCTGTCCGCCGCGCTGCTGGCCGCCGGCCGTCCGCACCAGGTGCTCCCGCTGTCCGGCGTCACGCACATGACGCCGCAGGAGGTCGTCGCGGAGAACCTGTTGCTGTTCCAGCTCGACTTCCTGCGCAACGCCCTCGGCGTCGCGTCCGGCTAAGTGGTGGCTATAGGGCTTGGTTAGCCGGACGCAACGCGGCCCGGATGTCGGCGGGGGCGGCAATCGTTCCGCCGGCGCGTTCGATGCGGGCGACCGCGTCGGCGACCAGTTGGGCGTTGCTCGCGGGGGTGCCGAACGGAGCGTCCTCCAGGCCGACCCGGACGTGTCCGCCGAGTTCGACGGCGTCCGCGATCAGCGGACGGATGTCCACGGCCAGGCCCGCGACCATCCACTGGGCCGCGGGATCGAGGTCGTGCAGCAAGCGGCGGTGGGCGTCCAGCGCGTAGCGCTGCGGGGGGAAACCGAAGGTGAACCCGTCGGAGAACATGAACCGGTAGACCGGCTGCGGGACGCCCGGCTGCGCTCCGGCCATGCCCACCCCGAGCCGGGTGAAGCCGGGCTCGTAACAGGCGTAGGCGGGCCGGATGCCGTACTGGGCGCAGAGCCCGAGCCCGTGCCGGATGTGATCGTCCGGGTTGAGGTACAGGAACGGCTGGGGCAGGCCGTCGACGTGACTGGCGTTGATCGAGCCGGGGTCCACCGCGGCCCACTCGAGCAACCCGAGCCGGCCCAGTTCCGCCACGGCGGCGAAGCGCTGCTCGGGGGTCAGCGGGGGTGCGCCGGGGGCGGCCCCCAGCGGCAACGTGGGATAGACGATGGCGTCGGTCTGCGCCCGGATGCCCTCGATGATCGGGCGGTAGATCGCCGGGTCGTCGCGCTGTGTCCCGGTGGCCACGTCATAGGGGTGCACATGCACGATCGCCGCGCCGGCGGCCACGCACGCGATGCCGTCGGCAACGATCTCGGCGATGCTGATCGGGATACCCGGCTGCAGGGCACGAGTCCATGGCCCGTTGACCGCCGCCTCCACCCACACCTGTCCCATGGCCGTAGCCTGCCTGGTCATGGACAAGACCACGCTGCAGGCCCTGCAGACACCGCTGAAGGACCACTACCGCGAGGAACCCGGCGCCGCGCTGATCACGTTGACGGCGGACGGTTCGCTGGACGACGGGATCGCCTGCTCCGTGCAGACCGGCAAGGCACTCGTCGAGGCGGGGCTGCACCCGGCCACCGGCGGAACCGGTGCACTGGCCTGTTCGGGCGACATGTTGCTGCAGGCGCTGGTCGCCTGCGCCGGCGTGACCCTGCGCGCGGTTGCCACCTCGCTGGAGATCCCCATCCGCGGGGGCACCCTGCGGGCGCAGGGCGATCTGGACTTTCGCGGCACGCTCGGCGTCGTCAAGGACGCCCCGGTCGGCTTCACCGCGATCCGGTTAGGCATCGAGCTGGACACCGACGCGGACGCCGAGCAGCTGGCGACGCTGCTCAAGCTGACCGAGCGCTACTGCGTGGTGTTCCAGACCTTGGCGGGCTCGCCGAGGCTGGAGCTCGCGCTCAACTAACCGCCGCAATGTCAGCGGGAACGAGCGCTATAGCGCTCGCTTCCGCTGACGTTGGGTATTAGCGGCGGGCCAACTCCTCCAGCGCCTCGGCCGCGGCATCCGCGCCGCGGTAGCCGGCGATCACCCGGGCGAAATAGTCCGCGGCACCCTGCATCCGGGTATCGAAGATCGCGTGCTCCACCGCCCTGGACACCCCGCCGCGCTTGCCGAGCTCGACCGTCATTCCCGCGCCGAGCCGGGCCACCATCGCCGCGTTGAACATCTGGTCCCGACCCATCGGGACGCAGACCATCGGCACCGCATGGGCCAGGCTGTGCAGCGTCGTGCCCAGCCCGCAGTGGGTGACCACCGCGGTCGCCCGCGGCAACAGTTCGCGGTGGTCGAGGAAGCGGGCCACGACGGTGTTGTCGGCGACAACGAGGTCGGCCGGGTCGACGGCGTGCCCGGTGGTGACCACGACCTGCACCGGCAGCCCGGAGAGTTCGTCGATCGCCCACTGCAGCGCTCCGAGCTGGTCCTGGAAGCTGGTGCTGAAGCTGACCAGGACCAACGGATCGCCCGTCATCGGCGGGGTGGGCTCGAAGGTGCCCAGCGCCGGGCCGTCCAGGATCGGGCCGACGTAGCGGTACTGCGCCGGCAACGGCACCGGCACGTCGAACTCGGCGGGCAGCGTCGCCAGCGCCAGCGCGCAGGCGTCATGCGCCTGCGCCAGGCTCGCCACCGGCGCCGCCCCGAGCTCCGCGCGCATCGCGTGCAGCATGGGCAGCGCGGGCTTGAGGACCTCGACCAGTGGACCCTCCCGGAACAGCGAGGGCGGCACGTGGAACAACGTGGCGGTGGGGATGCGCGCGACCTCACCGGCCGCACCCGCACCCCAGGCCAAGCAGTCGACGATGAGCACGTCGGCGGGTTCGCGCTCGAGTTCGGCGAGGGTGTCGCGGCCGATGCCGGCGTCGAAGAAGATCAGCTCGCTGAACGTGGCCATCTCCGTGGCCTGATCAACCGGCCAGGTGCTGTCATACGGCGCCGCCGTGGTGAAGGAAATCGGCCGCCAGCCGTGGGCCCCGCAGCGCTCATGGATCGAGGGATGCCCGAGCAGGCGCACGTCGTGCCCCAGCGTGCTGAGTCGTGCCGCGAGGCCGAGGGTCGGGACCAGGTTGCCCGCCCCGTCCACGCTGACCATCAGATAGCGGGTCATGGCCGCACGTCAGTTCTGGGTGCCCTTCGCGGCCCGGCCGCGGGTGCGCTCGCGGATCTTGGCGTCCAACTCGACCTTGCGCATCCGGACGAAGCCGGGGGTGACCTCGATGCACTCGTCCTCGCGGCAGAACTCCAGGGCCTGCTCGAGGGAGAGGATGCGGGCCGGCACCAGGCGCTCGAGCTCGTCACTGGTGGACTTGCGCATGTTGGTGAGCTGCTTCTCCTTGCAGATGTTCACGTCCATGTCCTCGGAGCGGGCGTTCTCCCCGACGATCATCCCCTCGTACACCTCGGTGCCGGGCGCCACGAACATGGTGCCGCGCTCCTGCAGGTTGAACATCGCAAACGAGGTCGCCGGGCCCTTGCGGTCGGCCACCAGGGAACCGGAGGGCCGGGTGCGCAGCTCCCCGTGCCACGGCTCGTACCTGTCGAACACGTGGTGCAGCAGGCCGGTGCCGCGGGTTTCGGTGAGGAACTCGGTGCGGAAGCCGATCAGGCCGCGGGCCGGCACCCGGTACTCCATCCGCACCCAGCCGGTGCCGTGGTTGACCATCTGCTCGAGGCGACCCTTGCGCAGGCCCAACAGCTGGGTGACCACGCCGACGTAGTCCTCCGGGACGTCGATGGTCATGTGCTCCATCGGCTCGTGCAGCTTGCCGTCGACCTCCTTGGTGACCACCTGCGGCTTGCCGACGGTCATCTCGAAGCCCTCACGGCGCATCAGCTCGACGAGAATCGCGAGCTGCAGCTCACCACGGCCCTGCACCTCCCAGGTGTCCGGCCGCTCGGTCTGCAGCAAACGGATGGACACGTTGCCGACCAGCTCGGCCTCGAGCCGGTTCTTCACCAGACGGGCCGTCAGTTTGGTGCCGGACTGACCCGAGAGCGGAGAGGTGTTGATGCCGATCGTCATGGAGATCGACGGTTCGTCGACGGTGATCAGCGGCAGCGGCCTCGGGTTCTCCAGGTCGGCGAGGGTCTCGCCGATGGTGATCTCCGGGATGCCGGCGATGGCAATGATGTCCCCGGCCCAGGCGCGTTCGGCGGGCACCCGCTCCAACGCCTCGGTGAGGAACAACTCGGTGATCTTGACCCGCTCGACGGAGCCGTCGGTGCGACACCAGGCCACCTGCTGGCCCTTGCGGATCTCGCCCTCGTACACCCGGCACAGCGCGAGGCGGCCGAGGTAGGGCGAGGAGTCCAGGTTGGTCACGTGCGCCTGCAGCGGTGCGCCCTCGGTGTACTCCGGCGCCGGGATGGTGTTCATGATCGTGGTCATCAGCGGGCGCAGATCAGCGCCGTCGGGCATGGTCCCGTCGGCCGGGCGGGTCAGTGAGGCCAGGCCTGCCTTGGCGCACGCGTAGACGATCGGGAACTCGATCTGGTGCTCGTCGGCATCGAGGTCCAGGAACAACTCGTAGACCTCGTCGACCACTTCGGCGATGCGGGCGTCGGAGCGGTCCACCTTGTTGATGCAGAGCACCACCGGGAGCTTCTTCTCCAGGGCCTTGCGCAACACGAACCGGGTGCCGGGCAGGGCACCTTCGGAGGCGTCGACCAGCAGCACGACGCCGTGGATCATCTCCAGGCCGCGCTCCACCTCGCCGCCGAAGTCCGCGTGGCCGGGGGTGTCGATGATGTTGATGGTCAACGGGGTGCCGTCGTCCGCGATCCACTGCACGGCCGTGTTCTTGGCCAGGATCGTGATGCCCTTCTCACGCTCCAGGTCGTTGGAGTCCATCACCCGCTCGTTGACATGGGCGTGCGCGCCAAACGCGTTGGACTGCCACAGCATCGCGTCGACCAGCGTGGTCTTGCCGTGGTCGACGTGCGCCACGATGGCGACGTTGCGGATGTCGTCGCGGGTCGCGAGCTCCGTCGCGGTCGGCATGGTGATCTCCTGCTGTGCGGGCATGCGTGAGTCTCGCTCATTCGGCATAGGAACTGAGCCGCGGCGATTGGCCGTGGTCGGCTCATCCGTGGCTTGGCCGCGATGCGCGGCACTACCAGTCTATTGCCGCTTCAAAGACGCCTTGACCCCTGGTGGCTTA
>DASQPJ010000034.1:0-22946 GCA_035644015.1 Sporichthyaceae bacterium | reverse complement strand
CGGCATCGTGGCCGACTCCGATCCGGCGACCGAGGATCAGGAGTGCCGCAACAAGGCCGCCGCGGTGTTGCGGGCGATCGCCGTCGCGGCCACGCTGCGCGCCGCCCGCTGAGATGACGTCAGCCGCCGGAACGAATGGCCGCCGCGAACTCGTCGCGGCCCTGGCCGGTTGCGTGCTCGGGGCCGGCGTGGTGCTGTTCGCCGCGGACCGGCCGTGGGTGCACGCCCGGGCCGGGCAGGGCGCGTTGCAGGTCCCGCTGTCCGTGCGCGGTGGGTCGTTGACCCCGGTGACCCCGGCGCTTGCGGTGGTCGGGTTGGCCGGGGCGCTGGGGTTGGTGGCCACCCGCGGTGTGCTGCGGCGGTTGACCGGCGTGCTGGTGTGCGCGAGCGGGGTGGTGGCCGCGGTCGCCGCGCTGGGTTCGGTGCATCCCGGCGCGGGCGATCTGACGGATCGCGCCGGTGCCGCGTTGGGCACTGCTTCGGGCACGGTGAGCGCGATCCGGCACACCGGGTGGGGTTGGGTCGCGGTGCTCGGCTCGGTGGTGTTCGCGCTGGCCGGTGCGGCCGCGGTGGCGCGCGGCCCGCGGTGGCCCGGCATGTCCGCGCGTTACGAGACACCGGTCGCGGCGCCAGCGCGCGCGGCGGCGCCGGATGACTCCGCCCTGGAGCAGTGGCGGGCGTTGGACCGCGGCGAAGATCCGACGTTGTGAGGCCGCGCACAGAGCATCATTCTCGGCGGCGTACGATGCGGCGAACATCACGCCGACCCGTCCCGCACCTGGGGTCGGCCCACTTGTGCCCATGATTGGAACGCAATCCGTGTCGGTGCTCGACGAGATCCTGTCCGGGGTTCGGGCAGACCTTGCTGAGCGTCAGGCCGCGGTCCCGTTGGATGTGCTGAAGGAGCGCGCGCAACGCGCGCCCGCGCCGCGGGACACGTTGTCCCGGTTGCGTGGCCCGGGGGTGAGCGTGATCGCCGAGGTCAAACGCTCCAGTCCCTCGGCCGGTTCATTGGCCACCATCTCCGACCCCGCGGCGCTGGCGGGGGAGTACGAGTCCGGTGGCGCCGGGATGATCAGCGTGCTGACCGAGCGACGACGCTTCGGCGGGACGTTGGACGACCTCACCGCGGTGCGCGCGGCGGTGGACATCCCCGTGCTGCGCAAGGACTTCCTGGTGACCAGCTACCAGCTGTGGGAAGCGCGCGCACACGGCGCCGACGTGGTGTTGCTGATCGTCGCGGCGCTGGAGCAGAACGCGTTGATCTCGCTGATCGAGCGCACCGAGTCGATGGGTATGACCCCCCTGGTCGAGGTGCACGATGAGGAGGAGACCCGGCGCGCGGTCGACGCGGGCGCCCGGTTGATCGGGGTCAACGCCCGCAACCTCAAGACGCTCGAGGTCGACCGCACCACGTTCGGTCGGGTGGTGCATTTGCTGCCGTCCACCTGCGTGCGGGTGGCCGAGTCCGGGGTGCGCGGCCCGAGCGACGTCATTGAATACGGTCGGCAGGGCGCAGATGCCGTGCTGGTCGGGGAAACGCTGGTGACCGGCAAGGATCCGCGCACCGCGGTCGCGGACATGGTTGCCGCGGGCGCGCATCCAGCATTGCAGCGGGATCCACGCTGTGGCTGAGGCCGCACTCATTCCTGACGTGCACGGCAAGTTCGGCGAGTACGGCGGGCGGTTCGTGCCCGAAGCGTTGATGGCCGCGCTGGACCAACTCACCGCCGAATTCCATACCGCGCAGGCTGACCCCAACTTCCGCGCCGAGCTGAACGGATTGCTCGGCAGTTACACCGGGCGTCCGTCGCCGATCACCGAGGTGCCGCGGTTCGCCGCCCACGCAGGCAATGCGCGGGTGCTGCTCAAGCGCGAAGACCTCAACCACACCGGCTCGCACAAAATCAACAACGTGCTGGGCCAGGCGCTGCTCACCAAGCGCATGGGCAAGACCCGGGTGATCGCGGAGACCGGCGCCGGACAGCACGGGGTGGCCACCGCCACCGCGGCCGCCCTGATGGGGCTGGACTGCGTGATCTACATGGGTGAGGAGGACACCCGCCGCCAGGCGTTGAACGTGGCCCGGATGAACCTGCTCGGTGCCGAGGTCATTCCGGTGACTACCGGCAGCCGCACGCTCAAGGACGCCATCAACGAGGCCATGCGTGACTGGGTGACCAACGTGGAGCAGACGCACTACCTGTTGGGCACGGTGGCCGGCCCGCACCCGTTCCCGCTGATGGTGCGCGAGTTCCATCGGGTGATCGGGCAGGAGGCCCGGGCCCAGGTCATGGAACTGACCGGGGGGCTGCCCGATGCGGTGTGCGCCTGCGTCGGCGGCGGGTCCAACGCCATCGGCATCTTCTACGACTTCATCCCGGACGCCGGGGTGCGGCTCTACGGCTTCGAGGCGGGCGGCGACGGGGTGGACACCGGCCGGCACGCGGCGACCATCACCGGGGGTGCGCCGGGCGTGCTGCATGGTGCACGTTCGTACCTGCTACAGGACGACGAGGGGCAGACCATCGAGTCGCACTCGATCTCCGCCGGACTGGACTACCCGGGGGTGGGCCCGGAGCACGCCTGGCTGGCCGACACCGGGCGGGCCACCTATCGGGCGATCACCGATGCGCAGGCCATGGACGCTTTCAAGTTGCTGTGCCGCACCGAGGGCATCATTCCGGCCATCGAGAGTGCGCACGCCCTGGCCGGTGCACTGACGGTGGGTCAGGAACTCGGCCGCGACGCGACGATCCTGATCAACCTCTCCGGGCGCGGGGACAAGGATGTGGACACCGCCGCGAAGTGGTTCGGCCTGACATGACGACCAGTCAGGTCGGTGCCGCCTACGAGCGTGCGGCGAAGGAGAACCGCGCCGCGCTCGTCGGCTACCTGCCCGCGGGGTTCCCGTCGAAGGCCGGCTGCATCGCCGCGCTGACCGCGATGGTTCAGTCGGGCGTGGACGTGGTCGAGGTAGGCCTGCCGTACAGCGACCCGGTGCTCGACGGCCCGACCATCCAGGCGGCCGCGGATCGAGCGCTGGCCAATGGCACCCGCATCGTCGACGTGCTGGCCACCGTCGAGGCCGTCGCGGCCACCGGCGCCGCCACCGTGGTGATGACCTACTGGAACCCGGTGCTGCGTTACGGCGTGGACCGCTTCGCCCGTGATCTGGCCGCGGCCGGCGGCGCCGGCCTGATCACCCCGGACCTCACCCCGGACTCCGGCCCGGACTGGCTCGAGGCCTCCGACGCGCACGGCCTGGACCGCATCTTCCTGGCCGCCCCGTCCACCACCGACGAGCGGCTGCGGCTGACCGCGGATGCCTGCCGCGGCTTCATCTACGCCACCGCGGTGATGGGCGTGACCGGCGCACGGGCGCAGACCTCCTCGCTGGCCCCAACCCTGGTAGCCCGGCTGCGCGAGGTCACCGACCTGCCGATCGGGGTCGGGCTCGGCGTTTCCAACGGTGACCAGGCCGCCGAGGTCGGTGGGTTCGCCGACGGGGTCATCGTCGGCTCGGCCTTCGTGCGCGCCCTGCTGGACGCGCCCCACCTGGAGGCCGGGGTGGCCGGTTGTGCGGCGCTGGCCGCCGATCTTGCGGCTGGGGTACGCCGCCGTTAGCCAGCGGATTTGTGAATCGAGTGGCGCACCTCGTCGAGGACGACCGCCTTTCGCGGGTCGATGAGGATCACCGACTCGTCGGTGATCGCCAGCACGAGGTCGCCGACCTGAACAAAGCGGCGCTGGTAGCCGTGCAGCGTGACCGTGCCCAGGACGTGTAGCGAGTGGTTGGCGCCGAGTCTGATCAGCACGGCGTGCGGGACGTCGGTTGCGCACGACGGTCGACCCTTGAGCAACGGGCATTGGGGTGGCCCGACGAGTTCCGTAGTCCTCAGCGGTACCACCGCGAGATTCAGGTCCGGGAACCACCCCAGAGCTCGCGAAGTGCCCTCCAGCCCCGACGCGCCGCGGCCGAGTGAGATCGATCCCGTGACGCGGGGCTTGGCGGGATCGGTGAGATCGAGGAAGCCCACCGTCGTCGAGGTCTTGAGGGTGCTGCCGCCTTCGTCCGGGCCGACGGCGAAGGTCCGCTGTTGCGAACTGTTCTGGACAAGCCCAAGGTGGCCCGGCAGCTTGACTGCCGCCGTCAGGCGCGGGGCCTCCGGACGCGAGGTGTCGACGATGTAGTCGGTGCCCTTGGAGTCCTCGAACACCGCCAGGTCGCCGATCCAACTGACGCGTTTCACCAGATCGCCCGAGCCTGTGCTGACGTGGCCCACCAGTTGCAACCGGCCGTCCTGCTCGCGGAGGATCGCCAAGCCGCGCCGGCTCGCGGTCTTGCCCGGCGGATAGGCGAGGGAGGGGCTGACCCCCAGGACCACTCGGACCAGTCCGTGATCGACAGAGATCGCCTCGTCACCGGCCACATCGCCGGGGACCGTCCCGGCGGCGACCAGTCGCCCGACGGAGCCTGCGCCGCCGTCCAAGCTGTAGATAGTGGTCGAACTCGTGGTGCGCGCGTTGGCGCCGTGGCGGTCGAAGGTGCCGAGCACGATGCGCTCGCCCGCGTCGGCCAGGTAGTCCGCCACGTCGGCGACGCCGTGCGCCGGTGCCGGTTCGGTGGCCGATGGATCGACGGTGAGCACCGTGGTGGTGCCGAGGGCACGGGGTGCGTTGGGTTGGGCCAGGTCGGCGCAGCCCAGCAGCGGTCCGTCCGCAATCAGCGTGCCGGTGGCGTCCGTAATCCGACGATGCGGCAGGTAATCCTCACCGCGAGCGGCGTGCGCCACGCGCTGATTGCGCTGCTGTACCTGCGCATCGGTCTCGTCACCGCGCGGATACCGAGAGATGAACTGAGGCGTGGACGTGACCACGACGCGGGCCACCCCGTCGACCGCACTCGCCCCCATCACGCGGCCGGTGACGTCCTCGGTGTCGAGCAACCGTGGGTGTGCCGGGTCGCCCAGGTCAATCTCGGAGATCACCGCGTGCGAGATCGGCATCGACTCACCGGCCGGGTACTCCCCATAACCACCGGTGACCACCACGCGATGGTTCGGGAGCACCAGGATTCGATCGCCGCCGTTCTTTAGCGTGAGCCGGCCCACCGCGGTCAGGCGACCGTGTGCGGTGTCCATCACCTCGAGGCCGCGGTCGTCGAAGTAGAGCGCCCGGGTGCCGTCGAGAGCGACCAAGTCGCCCCCGATCGCCAGCGGTGTCGAGTTCGCCAGGCCACGCATTCGGATCGGCGCCTTGTCGGCCTCGCGTTCGGCCAGCGGCCGGTAGTGCGCCGCCAGGGCCGCACACTCCGCGCTCTCCGGGACCGAAGACGTCGCCGTTGAGTCCGCGGATCCCGCCCCCGTCCCACAGGCCGACGCGGCCGCCAGGGCGAGCACGATCAATGCGGCCGACCGGCCCGAGCGAGCTGTCACCGAGCTTTGACGTCGGGGCCGGGCGAAACGTTCGCCGTCCGCCAGTAAGGGCTCGCCAAGTTCGGCAATCCGGGCGTCTAAGGTGGCGTCGCCATGGTTCTCGCCTCGTTTCCCAGCCCGTCGCAAGGCGTCTGGCACCTCGGTCCCTTCCCGATCCGTGGCTACGCGCTGTGCATCGTGGTCGGCATCATCGTCGCCATCGCGATGGGGGAGCGGCGCCTGGTGGCCCGCGGTGGGACGCCGGGCATGGTCACCGACATCGCGTTCTGGGCGGTGCCGTTCGGCATCGTGGGCGGCCGGCTCTACCACGTGATCACCACCCCGGAGCCCTACTTCGGGCACGGTGGTGATCCCGGCAAGGCCTTCCTGATCTGGAAGGGCGGGCTGGGCATCTGGGGGGCTATCGCGCTGGGTGGCCTGGGCGCCTGGATCGGCTGCCGCAAGCTGGGGGTGCTGCTGCCTCCGGTGGCCGACGCCCTGGCTCCCGGCGTGGTGCTGGCCCAGGCCTGCGGGCGGTGGGGCAACTGGTTCAACCAGGAGTTGTACGGTCGGCCCACCGACCTGCCCTGGGCGCTGCGCATCGACGCGGCGCATCGGCCGGAGAAGACGCCGAACATCGCCACCTACCACCCGACATTTCTCTATGAGTCGCTGTGGTGCCTGGGCGTGGCCGCACTGGTGCTCTGGGCAGATCGGCGGTGGAAGCTCGGGCACGGGCAGGCCTTCTGGCTGTACGTGGCCGCCTACACGGTCGGACGGGGCTGGATCGAGGCGCTGCGGGTGGACGACGCGCAGCACATCGGCGGCCTGCGGCTGAACGACTGGACCTCGATTCTGGTGTTCACCTTCGCGGTCAGTTACATCGTGTGGTCACGTCGTCACCATCCGACACGGGAAACCTCCATCTACCGCGACGGGCACGGCCCGGTGACCTCCCCACCTCCCGAGGTGGGGGAGCCCGAACCGGCGGGCTCTTAAGCAGAGGAGCGCCTCGGGCCCGGTGCGGTAGGCTGAGCGAACCGCCGCTGGGCCAGAGTCGTCCCGCAGTTTGATTCGGCCCTCGGCTACCGCCTCAGGCCGCACACCCCCGCGCGCACCACGATGCGCCGTTGTGGGTAGCACCGTCAGTGTCGACGGCAGCCCGCCCGTTGCGGCCAGTTCGCCGCAGCGTCACCTCTCAAGCCCGACGGGAGTCCCTGTGCCTGTTGGTCCGCCTGCGCCGCAAGGCCTGTACGACGGCCGCCACGAGCACGACGCTTGTGGTGTCGCGTTCGTCGCGACCATGAGCGGCGTCCCGTCCTACGACATCCTCAACAAGGCGCTGACCGCCCTGCGCAACCTGGAGCACCGCGGTGCTGCCGGTTCGGACCCGGACTCCGGTGACGGCGCGGGCATCCTGACCCAGGTCCCGGACGCGTTCCTGCGCGCGGTCGTCGACTTCGACCTCCCGGTCGCCGGCGCTTATGCCGTCGGCGCCGCGTTCCTGCCCATGGCCACCGCGGACCGCGAGGCCGCGCAGACGCGTATCGAGGGATTGGCCGCCGACGAGGGTCTCACGGTGCTCGGCTGGCGCGATGTGCCGACCACGCCGAGCCTGCTCGGTGCCGCCTCCGGCGCCACCGTGCCGTACGTCCGCCAACTGTTCCTCGCCGCGGACGGCGGCCCGGCGGCGAGCGCGTTCCACACCGGCCATGCCGACGACCTCGCTCTGGAGCGTCAGGCGTTCGTGCTGCGCAAGCGCGCCGAGCGGGAGGTCGGGGTCTACTTCGCCAGCCTGTCCTCGCGCACCCTGGTCTACAAGGGCATGCTGACCACCGGCCAGTTGGAGCCGTTCTACCCGGACCTGTCCGACCGCCGGTACGCCACCGCGATCGCGCTGGTGCACTCCCGGTTCTCCACCAACACGTTCCCGTCCTGGCCGCTGGCCCACCCGTTCCGGTACATCGCGCACAACGGCGAGATCAACACCGTGATGGGCAACCGCAACTGGATGCGGGCCCGGGAGTCCCAGCTGATCACCGACCTGATCCCCGGTGACCTGGAGCGACTGTTCCCGATCTGCACGGCCGGCGCGAGTGACTCGGCGAGCTTCGACGAGGTGCTCGAACTGCTGCACCTGGGCGGCCGCTCGCTGCCGCACGCGGTGCTGATGATGATCCCGGAGGCCTGGGAGAACAACGCCGGCATGGACCCGTCGCGGCGGGCCTTCTACGAATTCCACGCGACGCTGATGGAGCCGTGGGACGGTCCGGCCTCGATCACCTTCACCGACGGCACGCTGGTCGGCGCGGTGCTCGACCGCAACGGCCTGCGGCCCTCCCGGTACTGGGTGACCGAGGACGGCCTGGTCGTGATGGCCAGCGAGGTCGGCGTGCTGGACCTCGACCCGGCGCAGATCGTGCGCAAGGGCCGGCTGCAACCGGGCCGCATGTTCCTGGTGGACACCGTGCAGGGCCGCATCGTCGAGGACGAGGAGATCAAGACCGCGCTGGCCGCCGAGCGCCCCTACGAGGAGTGGCTGCACGCCGGGCTGATCCACCTCGACCAGCTGCCCGAGCGCGAGCACATCGCCTACACCCACTCGTCGGTGACGCGGCGTCAGCAAACCTTCGGCTACACCGAGGAGGAGCTGCGGATCCTGCTCTCGCCGATGGCCCGCACCGGCGGTGAGGCGCTCGGCTCGATGGGTACGGACACCCCGATCGCGGTGCTGTCAGCCCGGCCGCGGTTGCTGTTCGACTACTTCAGCCAGTTGTTCGCGCAGGTGACCAACCCGCCGTTGGACGCCATTCGCGAGGAACTGGTCACCTCGCTGTCCACCTCGATCGGCCCCGAGGTCAACGTGTTGACCTCCTCGCCGGGTCACTGTCGGCAGATCACCCTGCCGTTCCCGGTGATCGACAATGACGAGCTGGCCAAGCTCCTGCACATCAACGCCGACGGGGACAAGCCCGGTTTCAACGCGGTCAACGTCACCGGTCTCTACGAGGTCGACGGCGGCGGCGCGGCGCTGGCCGCGCGGCTGGACGCGATCTGCGCGGAGGTGTCCGAGGCGATCGCGGGCGGCGCCCGCGTGGTCGTACTCTCCGACCGGCACAGTGACGCCGAACTGGCGCCGATCCCGTCGCTGCTGCTGACCGCCGCGGTGCATCACCACCTGATCCGGGAGAAGACCCGCACCCGGGTCGGCCTGGTGGTGGAGTCCGGCGACGTCCGCGAGGTGCACCACATCGCGTTGCTGGTCGGCTTCGGTGCCTCCGCGGTCAACCCGTACCTGGCCATGGAAACCGTCGAGGACATGGCCAACGCCGGGGTGCTGATCGACCTCGACCCCGAGAAGGCCGTGCGCAATCTGGTGAAGGCGCTCGGCAAGGGCGTGCTCAAGGTGATGTCGAAGATGGGTGTGTCGACCGTGGGTTCCTACCACGGTGCGCAGATCTTCGAGGCGATCGGTCTGTCGCAGGAACTCGTCGACAAGTACTTCACCGGCACCACCTCGCAGCTCGGTGGCATTGGCATCGACGTGCTCGCCGAGGAGGTGTTCCGTCGGCACCGCATCGCCTACCCGCTGGGCGGGATCTCGGCCTCGCACCGCAAGCTGGCCATCGGTGGGGAGTATCAGTGGCGCCGCGAGGGTGAGCCGCACCTGTTCGACCCGGACACCGTGTTCCGGCTGCAGCACGCCACCCGGGCGCGGCGCTACGACATCTTCAAGCAGTACACGTCTCGGGTGGACGACCAGGCCAAGCGGCTGATGACGCTGCGTGGGTTGTTCGCGCTGCGCGAGGGACTGCGTCCGGCGGTGCCGATCGAGGAGGTCGAGCCCGCCTCGGAGATCGTCAAGCGGTTCAACACCGGGGCGATGTCCTACGGGTCCATCTCCGGCGAGGCCCACGAGACGTTGGCCATCGCGATGAACTCGATCGGTGGGCGCTCCAACACCGGCGAGGGTGGCGAGGACGCGGACCGGCTCTACGACCCGGCCCGCCGTTCAGCGGTCAAGCAGGTGGCGTCCGGCCGCTTCGGCGTGACGGCGGAGTACCTGACGAACTCCGACGACATCCAGATCAAGATGGCGCAGGGTGCCAAGCCCGGCGAGGGCGGGCAGCTGCCCGGCCACAAGGTCTACCCGTGGATCGCGAAGACCCGGTACTCCACGCCCGGCGTGGGACTGATCTCCCCGCCGCCCCACCACGACATCTACTCGATCGAGGACCTGGCGCAGCTCATCCACGACCTGAAGAACGCCAACCCGGCCGCGCGGATCCACGTGAAGCTGGTCGCCGAGGTCGGGGTCGGTACGGTCGCCGCGGGTGTGTCCAAGGCGCACGCGGACGTGGTGCTGATCTCCGGGCACGACGGGGGCACCGGTGCCTCGCCGTTGACCTCGCTCAAACACGCCGGCGCCCCGTGGGAGCTCGGCCTGGCCGAGACCCAGCAGACCCTGCTGCTCAACGGGCTGCGCGACCGGATCGTGGTGCAGACCGACGGTCAGCTGAAGACCGGCCGCGACGTGGTCATCGCCGCGCTGCTCGGTGCGGAGGAGTACGGCTTCGCCACCGCACCGCTGGTGGTCTCCGGCTGCATCATGATGCGCGTCTGCCACCTCGACACCTGTCCGGTGGGCATCGCGACGCAGAACCCGGTGCTGCGCGAGCGGTTCACCGGCAAGCCGGAATTCGTGGTCACCTTCTTTGAGTACATCGCCGAGGAGGTCCGGGAAACCCTGGCCGCGCTGGGTTTCCGGTCGCTGCAGGAGGCGATCGGGCACGCCGAGGTCATCGACGTCTCCGCCGCGGTGGCGCACTGGAAGGCCTCCGGGCTGGACCTCTCGCCCATCCTGTATGTGCCGGAACTGCCCGAGGGTGCGGTGCGGTATTGCACTCAGGCACAGGACCACGGGCTGGACAAGGCGCTGGACAACGAACTCATCGCGCTGTGCGCGGACGCCATCGCGCACCAGGCGCCGGTACGTGCCCAGCTGACCATCCGCAACGTCAACCGCACCGTGGGCACCATGCTGGGTCACGAAGTGACGAAGCGTCATGGTGGCGCCGGGTTGCCGGACGGCACCATCGACCTGACCTTTACCGGCTCGGCGGGGCAGTCGTTCGGCGCGTTCGTGCCGGCCGGCATCACGCTGCGACTGGAGGGCGACGCCAACGACTACCTGGGCAAGGGCCTCTCCGGTGGTCGGCTGGTGGTCCGCCCGGACCGTGCCGCGCAGTTCACCGCGGAGGAGAACATCATCGCGGGCAACGTGATCGCCTACGGCGCCACCGGCGGGGAGATCTTCCTGCGCGGGGTGGTCGGCGAGCGGTTCTGCGTCCGCAACTCCGGTGCGCTGGCGGTCGTGGAGGGTGTGGGTGACCACGCCTGCGAGTACATGACGGGTGGGCATGTGGTGGTGCTCGGGCCGACCGGGCGCAACGTGGGCGCGGGCATGTCCGGCGGCGTTGCGTACGTGCTGGACCTGGACCCCGCCAACATGAACCCGGAGATGGTGGACCTGGACCCGCTGACCGACGACGACCGCGAGTTCCTGCGCGACGCGGTGACCAAGCACGCCGACGCCACCGACTCCGCGGTGGCGGCCAAGTTGCTCGACGGGTGGGCCGCGGCGGTCGAACGCTTCGGCAAGGTCATGCCCAAGGACTACAAGCGGGTGCTCGAAGCCCAGGCGGCTGCGGCCGCCGAGGGCCTGGACAGTGAGGCGACGATGCGAAAGGTGATGGCGGCGTCCCATGGCTGACCCCCGCGGATTTCTCACCACCGGACGTGAGGTTGCCAAGCGCCGTCCGGTCGACGAGCGACTCAACGACTGGAACGAGGTCTACCCCGAGGACGGGGTGGGCCACGCGCTGCTGCCGATCATCACCAAGCAGGCCGGGCGCTGCATGGACTGCGGCATCCCGTTCTGCCACTCCGGCTGCCCGCTGGGCAACCTGATCCCGGAGTGGAACGACCTGGTGTGGCGCAACGATTGGCAGGAGGCCATCGAGCGGTTGCACGCCACCAACAATTTCCCGGAGTTCACCGGGCGGTTGTGCCCGGCGCCCTGCGAGCCGGCCTGCGTGCTCGCCATCAACTCCGACCCGGTGACCATCAAGAACGTTGAGGTCACGATCATCGATCGGGCCTGGGACTCCGGATGGGTCACCCCGCAGCCGCCGGAACGGTTGAGCGGCAAGACGGTCGCGGTGGTCGGGTCCGGGCCGGCCGGCCTTGCCGTCGCCCAGCAATTGACCCGGGTGGGCCACACCGTCGCCGTGTACGAGCGGGATGACCGCATCGGTGGCCTGCTGCGCTACGGCATCCCCGAGTTCAAGATGGAGAAGCGCTACCTGGATCGTCGGCTGCGCCAGATGAAGGCCGAGGGCACCAAGTTCCGCCCCAGCGTCAATGTCGGCGTGGATGTGACGGCCGATCAGTTGCAGAACAAGTTCGACGCGATTGTGCTTGCCGTGGGCGCCACCGCGGCGCGTGAGCTACCGGTGCCGGGGCGCGAGCTGGGTGGCATTCACCAGGCCATGGAGTACCTGCCCTGGGGCAACAAGGTCTGCGAGGGCGACCTCGAGGTCAGCCCGATCAGCGCCGAGGGCAAACACGTCATCATCATCGGTGGCGGTGACACCGGCGCGGACTGCCTGGGCACCGTGCACCGGCAGAAGGCCGCGTCGGTGACCCAGCTGGAGATCCTGCCGCAGCCCCCGGACGCGCG
This sequence comes from Sporichthyaceae bacterium, assembly GCA_035644015.1. Taxonomy (GTDB): domain Bacteria; phylum Actinomycetota; class Actinomycetes; order Sporichthyales; family Sporichthyaceae; genus DASQPJ01. Next base: position 10,787 of record DASQPJ010000034.1, on the reverse strand, counting down.
ACCGGACGCGCAGCCCTGGCCGACCTACCCGATGATCATGCGCACGGCCAGTGCGCACGAGGAGGGTGGCGAGCGGGTCTACGCGGTGTCCACCACCGAGTTCGTCGGTGACCCGGACGGCAACGTCGCGGCGCTGCGCCTGTCCGAGGTGCGTTTCGTGGACGGGAAGCTGGAAGGTGTGCCGGGCACCGAGCGCGAGATCCCCGCGCAGCTGGTGCTGCTGGCCATGGGCTTCGTCGGCCCGGAACACAACGGGCTGATCAACGACCTGCAGGTGGAACTCGACGCCCGCGGCAACGTGGCCCGCGACGAGTCCTACGCCTCCAGCGTCGACGGTGTGTTCGTGGCCGGGGACGCCGGCCGTGGTCAGTCGCTGATCGTGTGGGCCATCGCCGAGGGGCGTGCCTGCGCGGCCGCGGTGGACGCCTACCTGACCGGCCACACGGCGCTCCCCGCGCCCATCCCGCCGAGCGCGCGACCGCTGGTCGTCTGACCCCGTCCCGTCCCCACTTCATCTTCGTCCGGCGTTTCGGGGTATCGGAGTGCCTCAATAGCCCGAAACGCCGGACGAAGACGGGGCTTTGGCGTCGTCAGGCGGCGCGGGACAACATCGTCCCGACCTCTCGCACGATGAGTTGGGGGGTGCCGTAGACGTCTTTCGCCACGTAGCGCAAGAGCGGAAGATCGCCGAGCAGCATCCCGTTCTCCCGCCTGAGATCCGCGAGGCGATGTTCGGCCTCGGCGTGTTGTTCTCCGTCGTATTCGATGCCGAAGCTCGGTCGGCGAAAGCGCATGTCGGGGATGCCACGAAACGTACCGTCGGCGTCGTAGTAGGGCTCGTTGAGCCAGTCCGGCTCTGGAAGTCCGCCGAGCACGATGACCATGCGGAGACGGGATTCCATCTGCGAGGCGGCGCCGGGGCGAGAAAGCGCGATGGCGTCGCGTACCTTGCGAATGTGCGGCCACTGAGGACGTTCGACGGCGTAACGCATCAAGCCCTGCGATGTGAGTAGGCCTGCGTGCAGGAAGCTGTCGCCCCAAACGACGCCCTCCGTCAGGCTCGACGCACGCATCAGGCCGAAGCAGGTGCGCTCTGGTGTGGTGATCGGGACGCCGTGCCATTCATCGACATCTGTGGGATCGAGGACCAACCGACTCATCCGAGCGCCTGACAGCACCATCCCGTAGTCCTCGCGCGACCCGGCTAGGTGCATCGGAACCGCTTTGCCCGGTGGCGGCGTCCAGGTCCCGTACAGCCAAGCGGCGGTCAGTCCGGTGACCACCGCGTGCGTCGGTGCGGCGAGCCGCACCGCGTCCAAGCGGCACTGGTCGGTCAGTGCGACGGATTCGTGCACGGACACATTGCGGAAGAGTCGTCGCCAACACTTGGAGCGGAGCTGATCCGGCGTCAGCCCGGCGGAAGCGCCGAAGTCATGGTGGAAGGGTCCGGCCAGCAGGATGTCGGGGACGTGGGGCCTGGGTGCCATGGGCGGACTATGCGCCAACCGCCCGCCCGCACGGCCCGTTTTCGCGTCTCTGTGGACAACTGCCCTCGTCCTCGTCCGGGGTTTCGGGGTATCAGAGCGCCCTGATAGCCCGAAACGCCGGACGAAGTTGAGGGTTGGTGGGGGTTACCGCACGCGGAAGGGCACGTTGACGCACAGGAGTTGGCGGTCGTGCTGGTTGGTGGCCGTCAGGTGCAGGGTGTATCTGCCCGACGGTGCCTGGGCCGGGACCATGAACCGCTTGTGCAGCGAGAAGTTGCCCGCGGGCAGCGGCAGGTGCACCACGTCGGCGAGGTTGCCGCTGGTGTGCAGCAGGGGCGCGCCGAGATAGCTGACGCGCGCGTCGTAGGCGCCGCCGGTGACCTTCTCGCTCAGTGACCCGCGCAGCGTCACAGTGACGTTGCGGCCCGCCTGCAGCGGCGAGGGGTCGGCCCCGATGGCAGTGACGTGGGCCGGGGTGTCCGTGCCGCACTCGGTGAAGGGCAGGGACGCGGCGGCGGCCGGCGTCGCGACGGCGAGGCCGGTCGCGAGTAGCGCGGCGACACCGGTGGCGGCGAGCAGGCGGAGTGGGCGACGGTGATTGGCGGGCATGGAGGCCTCCGGGGCGGGTGCGGATTTCTTCACCGTACGTCTTCTCCGGCGACTCACGTGTGTCAGACACTGCGTGCCATGACCTTGATGCAGAGCGGGAATCTGGACACGTTGCGGGCCGGGCTGCGCGGCGAGGTGTGCGGGCCGCAGGACGCCGAATACGACGAGGCGCGGCGGGTGTGGAACGGCCAGATCGACCGACACCCGGCCGCGGTGGCGTTCTGCCTGGACGCCGCCGACGTGAGCGCGACAATCCGCTGGGCCCGCGCCGAGAGCATCGGGATCACCGTGCGCGGTGGGGCGCACAACGCCACCGGTGCTGCGGTGTGGGATGGCGAGCTGATGATCAATCTGGCGCGCTGCAATGGCATCGAGGTGGACCCGGCGACCCGGATCGCCCGGGTCGGCGGCGGGGCGCTGCTCGGCGACCTGGACGCCGCCACCCAGGCGCACGGGCTGGCGGTGCCGGCCGGCGTGGTCAGCCACACCGGCGTCGGCGGCCTGACCCTGGGTGGAGGCCTGGGCTGGTTGTCCCGCGACCTCGGCCTCACCATCGACAACCTGCTCGGCGCCGAAGTGGTGCTCGCCGACGGCAGCATCGTGGAGGCCAACGAGACCGAGCACGCCGAACTGTTCTGGGCGTTGCGCGGTGGCGGTGGCAACTTCGGCGTGGTCACCCGGTTCGACTTCCGGTTGCACCCGGTCGGCCCGATGATCCACCTGGGCATGCTGTTCTGGGACCTGGAGAACGCCGCCGACGGTTTGCGCGCGTGCCGGGAGCTGGCCGCCGACCTGCCCGTCGGCTTCGGGTTCATCGTCGGCGGCATGAGTGCCCCGCCCGCGCCGGTGATCCCCGTCGAGCACCACCTCAAGCCCGGCGTGCTGGCCATGCTGGTCGGTTACGGCACGCCGCAGGTGCACGCCGCGCAGGTGGATCGGCTGCGCTCGTCGTGTCCGCCGTTGTTCGAGTTCGTCTCCCCGATGCCCTACGTCGCGTTGCAGCAGATGTTCGACGAGGGCAACCACTGGGGCCTCTACATCTACGAGAAGGGCACCTCACTGCCCGAGCTCTCCGACGGCGTCATCGACGTGCTGGTCGAGCAACTGGCCGCGCGATCCGTGCCGACGCACATGGTGCTCATGTATCTGACGGATCGCGAGTACTGCACGGCCGCCGAGGACGCCACCGCGTGGGGTGGGCAGCGCACGCCGTACTGGGCCACGTTCATCCTCGGCATCAACCACACCGAGGACACCTGGGGCATCGGCCGTGATTGGGTACGCGCCACCTGGGAACGGCTGGACCCGCTCTCCCGTGGCATCGGCACCTACATCAACTCCCTCGCCGACGAGCCGGACGCCGACACGCTGCGGGCGACGTTCGGCGCGAAATATGAGCGTCTGCGCCGGATCAAGACCACCTATGACCCGGACAACGTGTTCCGTCGCAACGCGAACATCACACCGGTGGGCACGTGACGTTGCCCGCCCGGCACGGCGATTTCGCACGCCCGTAACGGCATTGCCCCTAGGGTCACCTCATGCGACGCGCGAAGATCATCGTCACCCTGGGGCCGGCCACCGACAGCGCGGAGCAGATCCGCGCCCTCGTCGAGGCCGGGATGGACATTGCGCGGCTGAACCTCTCGCACGGCACGTACGCCGAGCACGAGGCCCGCTACGCCCGGGTGCGCGCGGCCTCCGATGAGGTGGGGCGGGCCGTCGGCATCCTGGTCGACCTGCAGGGCCCGAAGATCCGGCTCGGCCGGTTCGCCGACGGATCGGTGCAGTTGGTGGCGGGTGCGGAGTTCACCATCACCACCCGGGACGTGCCGGGCACGGCCGCGCTGGTGTCCACCACGCACCTGGGCCTGCCCGGCGACGTCGCGCCGGGTGACCGGATCCTCATCGACGACGGGAAGTTGTCCGTCGAGGTGCTCGACGTGCACGGCCCGGATGTGCGCACCCGAGTGATCGACGGCGGTCAGGTGTCCAACCACAAGGGCCTGAACCTGCCGGGCGTAGCGGTGAGTGTGCCCGCGCTCAGCGAGAAGGACATCGAGGACCTGCGCTGGGCGCTGCGGCTGCGCGCGGACCTGATCGCGCTGTCGTTCGTGCGTGACGCCAAGGACGTCGAGGACGTGCACGCGGTGATGGACGCCGAGGGGGTGCGGCTGCCGGTGATCGCCAAGTTGGAGAAGCCGCAGGCGGTGGACAACCTGGAGGAGGTCATCGACGCCTTCGACGGACTGATGGTGGCCCGAGGGGACCTCGGCGTGGAGTTGCCGCTGGAGGACGTCCCGCTGGTGCAGAAGCGCGCGGTGCACGCGACCCGGTTGAAGGCCAAGCCGGTGATCGTGGCCACCCAGATTCTGGACTCGATGATCGACGACCCCCGGCCCACCCGCGCCGAGGCCTCGGACGTGGCCAACGCCGTGCTGGACGGCGCGGACGCACTGATGTTGTCGGGGGAGACCAGCGTCGGAAAGCACGCCCTGGCCGCGTTGTCCACGATGGGCCGGATCATTCATGCCGTCGAAGAGGACACGTTGACCGACCTGGCCCCGCCGATGGGACCGCCGCACACCGTGGGCGGGGCAATCGGTCGCGCGGCCGCCGAGGTCGGCGAGGCGATCGACGCCCAGTACCTGGTGGCGTTCACGCAGAGCGGGGACACCGCCCGTCGGCTGGCCCGCTGCCGCTCGCCGATCCCGCTGCTCGCGTTCACCCCGAACCCCGCGGTACGCAGCCAGTTGGCGCTGTCCTGGGGCGTGGAGACCTTCCTGGTGCCCGAGGTCGCGCACACCGATCAGATGGTCCGTCAGGTCGATGAGGCGATGGTCGCGCTCGGTCGCTGCGAGCCCGGCGACCGCGTGGTGATCGTGGCCGGCAGCCCGCCCGGCATCCCGGGCAGCACCAACGCCCTGCGCGTGCATCGTATCGGCGACGCCGTGGGCGAGGTGCACCCCGCCTACACCGCGCCCTGACCGTGCAATGCTGGGGCATGGACGCGGGCCGGGCCTGTCAGGCGTGTGCGAACGCCCCGGCGATGGACGACGACGCGCTGTGCGCGGCCTGCGCCACGCCGGTGCAGTTGTCCTGGGGCGTGGCCCACTCGCGTGGTGCCCAGCGCGGCGAGGATGTGCGTTGGGACGGCCGGCGGCGGCCGGTGGAGATTGTGCAGGCCGGCGACGATCTCCTCTAGGGTTCCAGCCGTGGACGACATCCTGGCGTTGTGCGCCGATCTGCCCGAGCGCGTGTTCCCCTCCGGTGCGGTCCTGCTCGCCGAGGGGTCGCGGAGCGGGGAGATTCACGTGCTGGTCGAGGGCACGGTCGGCATCGAGGTCGGCGGGGTGCTGGTCAAGCGGGTCTCCGAGCCGGGCGCCTTCCTCGGGGAGATGTCCGCGCTGTTGGGTACCGCCCACTCGGCGCGGGTGGTGGCGCTGACCGACTGCCGGACCAAGGTGATGCCTGCCGCGCAGGCCACCGCGAACCCGGACCTGCTCTTGGGTATGGCCCGGCTATTGGCCGCGCGCCTGCACGCCATGACCGGGTACCTGGCCGATCTGCGCCACCAGTACGCCGATTCCGACACCCACCTCGGGCTGATGGCCGAGGTGCTGTCCGAGCTGACCTCGGCCCGCCCGTCCGGCATCAGCCCGGGCTCGGCCCGGCCGGACCAGCCCGACTACTGACCCGCTTGGGGACGTTGTCGGGGTGCGTCAGGCGTCGAGGGCGCGGATCTGCCCGGAGGCCCGCAGCAGCAGACGGGACAGGTTGTTCCCGGCCCCGATCAACACCTTCGCGTAGACCCGGGGATGCTCCTCGGCGAGTTCCCGCAGGTCCGCGACGACGAGTACCCGGCAGATCACCGGGTCGTCGGCGATGACGTCCGCGGTGCGTCTGGCCTGGTCGTACAGGGCGGTCTCACCGAACGCGACCCCGGCGCCGAACGTGCGCAGACGTCTCCCGCGGACCGCGCCGGCCGCGCCGGTGGTATCCGCACTGGCTCGCAGCCGCGCGGTGGCGCTGCCCGCCGCAAGGAAGAAGACCTCTTCGGCGTGCTCACCTTCCCGCACGATGACCTCGTCAGGCGCGAAGCGTCGGGTCTGCAGGAGCGGCTCGAGGAGCGCGAGTTCGTCCGGGGACAGGTCCCGCAGGATGTCCAGGCGGTCCAGCGGCAGCTCAATGGCCTCACCCAGACCCAGGTCGACGCCCTCCAACAGCCGATCCTCGCAGTGCTCCAGCGCGTCGTCGGTGTCCGGCCAGAAATGCCCGGCAGTAATCGCGGCGTCGGCCTCGGTGGACAGGGCGGGAGCGACGCCGAGGATTGCGGTGCGCAGCCCGTCCGGCCAGCAGGAGTAGAGCAACCGGATCCCGGCGGATGTCAGCCGGGCGTGCAGATCCGCCAGCAGGCTGATCGCCCCGGGCACCGCACGCTCCATCCGTCGCCCGTCGAAGATCACGTACTTGGCCCACGTCGAATCGGCCTCGACCTGTCGGATCAACTGCTCAGCGGTGGCGAAGTACAGGTCGCCCTGCAGTTCGTAGACGTGCACCCCGCGGCCGGCGGCAGCCAGATGGCGCCGCTCCTCGTCGGCGCGCAGTCGTTTGGACGGCACCTCCGCGGCGTCGTAGCGGAGGCGGACGATGCTCCCGGCCACCCAGTTGACCTCAAGAAGGTGCAGTCCGAACTCGCTGGCAAGTTGTTCGCAGACCGCCACCCCGCGGGTGCTGTTCCCGAACGGGTCCAGTTGCGGGGAGAAAGTGCCGACGCCGACCTGCCCGGGCAGCACCGCGAGAATGCCGCCGGCGACCCCGCTCTTGGCCGGAATACCGACCCGGTACATCCACTCACCCGACCAGTCATACATCCCGCAGGTCGCCATCACGGTGAGCACCCGGCGCACGCTGTTGGTCGACGCAGCGCGGCGTCCCGTCAACGGGTTGACCCCGCCGTTGGCCAGGGTCGCGGCCATCATCGCCAGATCCCGTGCGGTCACCAGGATCGAACATTGCGCGAAGTAAAGATCGAGGTGGTCGTCCACCGGTTCGTCGATCATCCCGGTGCTCAACTCGAGGAAGGCGATGGCCCGATTTCGGTGCCCAGTGGAGCGTTCAGAAGCGAACACCTCCTCGTCGATGCGCAGTTCCCGCCCGGCGAAGGTCGAGAAAACTCCGAGCAGGTGGGCGCGCCGCGACTTGAGGTCGAGTCCGCGGACCAAAGCGCTGCAGGCGATGGCTCCGGCGTTGACCATCGGGTTGAGCGGGCGGTTGTTGCGCTCGTCCATGACGATCGAGTTGAACGCGTCGCCGGAGGGCTCCACCCCGATTCGATGCATGACCTCCACCGGGCCACGGTCGTCCAGGGCGATGCCGAAAACGAACGGCTTCGAGATCGACTGAATCGTGAACTCGCGGTCGGCGTCGCCGACGCTGTAGACGTGGCCGTCGGCGGTGGCCATGGCGATGCCGAACTGATTCGGGTCGGCCTTGGCGAGTTCGGGGATGTAGGCGGCAACAGCCCCGCTGTCACCGCTGTGCACCCTGCGGTACACCCGGTCCAGACGCGCTCCCATCACCGAGCCCGCCGCAGGAGACTGCTGCATGAGCGAAACCTCACTGCCGTCGGACCGCGTTGTGATCTGTCGACCGTAGCCGGCCTTTGTTACGGGCGTTGTCGCCGGTCACTCGGCTACTGACCCGAATGGGACAGTTGGCGATCCTCCTGGCCCATCATCGAGGTCCACCTGGCCAACCCCAGGTCCAGATCGATCTCCACGCACGTCGGCACCGGACCGGTCTGCTTGCCCGGGTTGAACACCCAGGCCCCGCCGATGGAGTCCACCCAGGATCCGTCCGGTGCGAACGGTGCCTGATGGATGTGGCCGCAGAGCACCGCGTCCGGCTGCCACTTTCCGATCCACTCGGTCACCGCCGCGTCACCGAAGTGGCGTGATCCGGTCCAGCTGAGCAGCGATTCCGGCGGGGAGTGGTAGACCCACACCCAGTGTGCGGCGTCCCCGCGGTCCACCTCGCTCAGCAGCTTTTCGCAATCGGCCCGGGCCACCGGCCCGTCCCACCAGGGCAGCACGGTGATCAGGGTGGCACCCAGCCGGGTTGACTGACCATCCGTCACCACGCCGGAATCGGCGAGTTCAGCCAGCCAGTCGGCGGTCTTCTCCCCGGCCGCGTTGAGCGCGTTCAGATCGTGGTTGCCCGAACAGACGATCACCGTGGTGGACGCGGCCAACCGGCGCAACGTCGCCCGCACCGCGGCGATCTGCGCCTCGGGCGCCACCGGCGCGGCCACCGAGAGCAGGTCACCGGCGAACACCAGCGCGTCGTGCTCGGCGGCCCGAGTGAGCAGCCAATCGAACTGACGCAGGGTGTAGTGCAGATCGGAGACCAGCAGCAGGCTCATCGACGTCCTCGGCAGTGGACGATCGGTTGGGTGGCAGCCCGAGCCGGGCGGTACCGTCAACCGTGGCGAGCACCCACCGTACCTTCGATGAGTACGTGCCGCGCGGCGCGCTTCGTCACCTGGCGACCGAGCCGTTCCGGCCGGTGCGAACCGTGCGCGGCAGCATGCTGTTTGCCGACCTGTCCGGTTTCACCAAGCTCTCCGAGCGACTGCAACGGCGCGGCCCGGAAGGTGCCGAACTGCTCGTGGGCACCATCAACGGGGTCTTCGAGCACCTGCTGCGGGTGGCCTACGACAACGGCGGCAGCCTGATCAAGTTCGGTGGCGACGCCCTGCTGTTGTTCTTCGAGGGCGATCGGCACGCCGAACGTGCCGCCCGCTCCGCGTTCCGGATGCGGGAACGACTCCGGACCGTCGGCCGGATCGACGTGTCCGGGGTTCGCGGCACCCTACGGATGACCGTCGGGGTGCACTCCGACGAGTTCCATTTCCTCTTGGTGGGGGAGTCCCACTGGGAGCACCTGGTGCTCGGGCCGGGCGCGAAGGGCATTGTGGACACCGAGGGGATCGCGGACAACGGGCAGATCGTGCTCAGTGCCACCACGGCGGCCTCGATCCCGGCGCGTTGCGTGGGCGCGCCGGTGGGTGACGGATTCTTACTCCGAGCTGCGCCGATGGACCGAGACCTGACGTTGATGGAGGAGTTGAAGCGCCCACCGGACGAGGTCATCGCCCGGGTGTTGTCCACCGCGGTGCGCGCCCACGTGATGGCCGGCCGGGCACATGCCGAGCACCGACGGGCGTGTGTGGCGTTCCTGCAGTTCAAGGGGACCAACGAGATCATCGCGACTGAGGGCGTCGACGCCGCCGCGGCCGCCGTGCACGAGTTGGTGGTCGACGCGCAGCGGGCCGCGGACAAGTGGGAGATCTGTTTCCTGGACTCCGACATCGACGCCGACGGCGGGAAGTTGCTGTTCACCGCCGGCGCCCCCCGGGTGGTCGGGGACGATGAGGAGCGAATGCTGCTGGCGCTGCGTCAGATCCTTGACGGGCAACGGAGATTGCCCATCCGGATCGGGGTGAACCGCGGCCCGGTGTTCACCGGTGAGATCGGCCCGCAATACCGGCGGGCATACACGGTGATGGGCGACACGACCAACCTGGCCGCCCGGATCATGGGCAAGAGCCGGGTTGGAGAGCTGTGGGCGACCGCGGAGATCCTCGAGCGTTCCACCACCAAGTTCGAAACAGTCCGCCTCGAGCCGTTCGCCGCCAAGGGCAAGGCCAAACCGATCCAGGCCTGGTCAGTGGGCCCGGCCCTGCGCCGGCACTCGTTGAGCACCGACGACGCCGGCCTCGGTGGGTTGCCGATGGTGGGTCGGGACCGGGAGTCCGCGGTGCTGAACGAGGCCGCCGCGGCGGCCCGATCCGGCCACGGCGGCGTGGTGGACGTGATCGGCGAGGCGGGCACCGGCAAATCCCGGTTGGTGGCCGAGTTGCCCGCCGAGGGCATGGAGCGGGTCCGCTCGTTCTGCGAGGCGCAGTTCAGTGCGGTGCCGTTCGCCCTATGGCACGACCTGCTGCCGGCGTTGCTCGGTTGTACCAACGAGGACACCCCGGAGCAGGTGCTCGCAGTGTTGCGGGATCGGTGCACGGCGGCGGGGCTGATCGACTGGCTGCCGTTGCTCGCCGAGGCCGCCGGACTGCAACTCGAGCCGACCGCGGCGACCCGCGACCTGTTGCCGCACTTCCGCATGTCCCGGTTGCACGAGATCGTGCTGAGCGTCCTGCAGCCGTTGTGGGCCCGCGCGACGCTGATCGAGGTGGACGACGCCCACGCGATCGACCAGGCCTCGGCTGGGTTGCTTGCCGCGCTGATCGAGGCCCTGGCGGGCAGCCACTGGCTCGTGCTGGTGCTACGCCGACCCGGCCCGACCCGGCTGCCGGTCGAGGACTGGACCGGGGTCCGAGCATTGCTGCTGGACCCGTTGCCGCCGGCCGCGGTCCGCGATCTGGCGCACGCGGCCACCGACGTGGCCCCGTTGCCGCCGCACGTCATCGCCGAAGCGGTGAAACGCTCCGGGGGTAACCCCCAGTTCCTGTTGGATCTGCTCGCCGCCGGCACCGGGGAGCTGCCGGACTCCGCGCAGGCCGCGGCGATGACCCAGATCGATGCCCTGCCGTTCGCGGACCGGGATCTGGTGCGGCGCAGCAGCGTGTTGGGCTCGGCGTTCTCCGCGGCGCTGGGGGCCCGGGTGCTCGATGTT
>DASQPJ010000033.1:0-3252 GCA_035644015.1 Sporichthyaceae bacterium | reverse complement strand
GGATCCGGGTCGCAGAACAGCACGTGCAGCCACTTCGGGTGCTCCGCCGGGTAGGGGTTGCCCGCCGCCACAGCGATCAGCTGCGCGTGCGTGCGCACCAGCACGCCCACCGGGCGGCCGAGGTCGGCCTCGAGTTGGGCGCCGATGGCGGCGGCCACCTTGGCCGGGGCGGCGCGGCCCGGTGCGGACAGCGTGGCGTTGCCGCTGTTCAGGTACGTGGCCACGTCGGTGAACCCGGCCGCCTCGATGGCCGCTCGGAAATCGGCCATGGCGAGTTTCCCGTGGCCGCCCACGTTGACCCCGCGCAACAGCACCGCACACCTGGTCACTCGGCGGCGGCCGCATCGTCGGGCTTGGCGTTTGCGGACAGCTTCTCGAAGATCTTGCGCACCTTCTGGCCCTTGGCCGCGGCCTTCTCCGGGTCCATCAAGTAGGTGATGTCCTCCACCAGGCGGGTGACCGAGTCCTCGATGCGCTTGGAGTCGATGCGGCTGGTCGCGGCGCCGACGAAGGAGTTCACCTGCTCGGTGAAGCGGCTCATGGACTCGACGAACGCCTCGTCGAACGAGCGGTCGTGCAGCGGGCAGGGCGCCAACACCGACGCAGTGGCGCGCGAGGGCTTCTGCCGTTCCCGCCAGCCGGGGTCGTGCAACAGGGCCTGTTCACCGACGCGGTAGCGGCAGAGCAATCCGGCCCCGGCGAGCGCGGCGAGATCCGCGTCCATGGCGGAGGTGGGGTGGTCGTCGGCGCGCAACGGCCAGAGCTGGCCGTTCAGCACGGCCGGTTGGTCCTTGGTTCGACCCTCGTCGTCCAGCGCGGTGGGCAGGTAAACCCAGGTCAGCGCGGCGCTCAGGGGCAGGGCCGCGAGCCGTTCGTCGCGGGCGTCGTCGAGATGGACGGAGCGGATTTTCTCGGGCACTGGCGTGCTCCAGTTCTCTTCGTGCGGCTCGGTGAGCGGCCCGGTTGGGGGCGGCTGCCGGTGCGGCAGGACAGGTCTCCATCAGTATTGCTCGCCGGATGGCAGGCTGGAGGGATGTGTGGCCGATACGGGGCGAGTTGGGGCGTCGACGACCTGGTCGCCGAGTTCGACGTGGCCTCGGTGGACGTGCCGGTGACCGAGCGCCTGGAACCGGACTGGAACGTGGCACCGACCAAACCGGTCTATGCCATCGTCACCCGCCACAGCCGCGAGGAACCCGAGGCCCCGGCGACCCGGCGGCTGGTCACCCTGCAGTGGGGACTGGTGCCGTTCTGGGCCAAGGACCCCAAGGTCGGCGCGCGGATGATCAACGCGCGCATCGAGACTGCGGCGGAGAAACCGGCGTTCCGTGAGGCCTTCGCCAAGCGTCGTTGTCTGCTCCCGGCGGACGGCTACTACGAGTGGTACACCCCGGAAGGCCCGAAGGCGGCGAAGCAGCCGTTCTTCATCCACCGCCGCGGCGGCGGCACGTTGGCCATGGCCGGTCTCTACGAGTTCTGGCGCAATCCTGACGACCCGTCAGCATGGCTGCGTACCTGCACGATCCTGACCACCACGGCCACCGACGCGGTCGGGTACATCCACGACCGCCAACCACTGTTCGTCGATCCGGCCGCATACGCGACCTGGCTGGATCCGGACACCACCGACACTGCCGCGCTCACCGACCTGCTCACCGCAGGGGTGAATCTGGAGGCCTACCCGGTGTCGACCGCGGTCAACAACCACCGCAACAACGGGGTGGAGCTCATCGAGCCGTTGCCCGAGGCCGAACCTCAGCTCCTGTTCTGACCTGCTGCTGCTCGGCGACCACGGACAACGGCGGACCCTCCGGGTAGCCCTGCACCACGTCGACGTGGACGTGGTCGAGGTGACGCAGCGTCGGATTCGTGGTGTCGCCGCTGGGATGGGTGTAGGGCCGCCACCCCTCGACGGAATGCAGTCGACTCCAGATGTGGTCGTCGAAGATGATCGTGGCGATCGAGTAGTAGTCGGCCTGCGCCACCAACCAGTGCGCGAGCAACCACCCGCGCCGATTGTTCTCCGGGTCGGAGGTGGGGAAGGCGATGTCCACCGCGCGGGCGTCGTAGTGCGCGGAGTCCTCGATGTGGCCCTCGGTGATGCCGTGTGGGTCGAAACCGCCCACCGGGCGCCCGCCGTACGCGGCCCACCAACCGAACAGCAACGTCTGCGCGCGCTTGGTCAGTCCGTTGGTGAGCATGGGCTCGCGCATGAGGTCGGTTCGCATCGGCTGCGCGCAGAACAGCGTGTGCGGGTTGTACATCGCGAGCACCGCGTCCACCGCCCAGGTGTGCGGAACCATGTTCTTGTGCTTGCGCTTGAGCAGCGCGATCGATCCGATCGGGCCGGGCACGTAGCGGTCGTGCCAGGTCAGCGTGTGCTCGAAGGCCAGCGCGGTGCGGGCCGGCGGGCGGTTGGTCCGGTAGGAGACCGCGGTGAGCATGGTCAGCGTGCGCGCGGCGACGATGTCCAGCGCCCACACGCCGCCGGGCAGGGTCAACCGGCAACTGGTGGTCTTGGCCATCGCGGGCGGTACCAGGTGCGGTCCGCGGCTGCGGATGTGTGATCGGGAGGCGGCCGGCGCCGGCCGGTCCGGGACGGCGGGCTGTGCGGAGGCCGCGGTGAACCTGTCCCCGGATTGGGCGGAACCGGCCGGGCGTCCGGCGACCAGGGCGACCAGCAGGGCGGCGGACGCGACGATCGCGCACACCGCACGGCGACGCCGGGACGGGCTCATCGGGTGATTGTCGCTGCCCATCTCGATTGCCTTGAACGGCTGAGACGGTTACAAACCGGACACCGCGCGTCGCGACGGCGTGATACTCGTCGCACCGTCACATGGTGTGACCGGACGCGCACGGTTGGTCAGTTGCCGGCGGCTACCACGACGTGTACCCGGTTCAGATGCCGGGCAGCGGTGGCCTTGGCTGCGGCGGCCTTCGCGGCGGCCGCGAGCGGGCCCGCGGCGAGCCCGGGTGAGGGCGGTGTCGCCGGGACCACCATCTCCGTCCACCCGGCTGCCGGGGACCAGGTGTGATCGTCGAAGGCGATGGCTGACAGTGCGTAGGCCGAACCGCGGGCGACCAACCAGTTCGCCACCATCCAGCCGAGGTTCCGGCCGGCCGGGTCACCGGCTACCGCCACGTCCAACGAGCGACCCACGGCACCGGCGGCGTCCTCCGGATGGGAGCCCTTGCCGAAGCCGGCAATAGTCAGTTTGCCGAACGCGTCGGTGAGGTTGCTGCGCACCG
>DASQPJ010000032.1:0-8035 GCA_035644015.1 Sporichthyaceae bacterium | reverse complement strand
CCTGGACGCGGCTGGACGACTGGCCCGGCGATCTGGCGTTGCTGCATCGAGAAGGCTTCGTCACGGTCTCGCTCACCCCGGATCCCGACGCGGTGGACATCGACTCCTTCGCCGCGGCTGGCCACCCGCGCATCGCGCTGGTGCTGGGGACCGAGGGCGACGGTCTGGCCGAGGACACCCTGGCCGCCACCACGCACCGGGTGCGGATCCCGATGGCGGCCGGGGTGGACTCGTTGAACGTGGCGGCCGCGGCGGCCGTCGCCTGCTATGCCCTGCGTTAGCCGCTCATCGCCGAGATCACCGAGACGTGCGCGTGCGCGATGCGCCACCCGTCGGCGGTGCGGACCCAGGTCTGGCTCTGCCGGCCGTGGCCGGGCACGCCGGGGTTGGTGAACCGAGTGCTCACCACCGCGGTGTCCGCGCCGAACACGCTGACTACGGTGTCGGACAGCGTTCGACCCGGTGGCACCGTCGGGTTCGCGATCCGCCAGGCCGCCAACTCGGCCGCGCCGCGTTGCTCATCGGCAATGCCGAAGCGCACCAACTCGGCGGAATCCCAGAAGCAGGCGGTCATCGCGGCCACATCACCCATGAACAAGGCCTGCTCGTAGGCGTCGAAGGCAGCCCGGACCTCGTCCGCGGGCGTCATCCGCGCACCGTGGCGAGCGTCGCCAGGGCCGGCAGCAGATCCCCGGACGTGCCGACCCAGCCGAGGATCCCGCCCTGGGCCACGATCATGTCCAGGGCAGCCTCGTGCAGGTGCGGCAGATACGAACCGACACAGTCGGCCAGCACCAGGCATTCGTAGCCCCGATCGTTGGCCTCGCGCACGGTGGTCTGCACGCACACCTCGGTGGTGACGCCGGTGACGATCAACGAGGTGATGCGCCGCGAGGCCAGCAACACGTCGAGGTCAGTGCCGTGGAACGAGCCCTTGCCCGGCTTGTCGATGACCCGTTCGCCGGGCAGCGGGGCGAGTTCGTCCACGATGTCGTGCCCGTACTCCCCGCGGATCAACACCCGGCCCATCGGCCCCGGATCGCCGATACGCAGCGCGGGGGAGCCGCGCTCGCGCTTCGCGGGTGGGCAGTCGGACAGATCGGGCAGGTGGCCCTCGCGGGTGTGCAGCACCGCCAGGTCCGCGGCGCGGGCGGCCTCGAGTACCCGGCGCAGCGGCTCGATGACCGCCCCGAGCAGCGAGACGTCGTTACCCAGCGACGAGCCGAAGCCGCCGGGCAGCACGAAGTCGCGCTGCATGTCGATGATCACCAGTGCGGTAAGGGCGGGGTCGAATCGGTACGGCCAGGGCTGTGCGGCGACCTCCAACACCGTCACGCGGATGCCGTGCCGGCGATGACCGCCTCGGAGGTGGCGACACAGCCGAAGACCCCGCCCTGCATGGTCACCATGTGCAGCGCCGCGGCGTGGTTGCCGGGGTCGGTGGCGCCGGTGCAGTCGGACAGGATCAGGCACTCCAGGCCGCGGTCATTGGCCTCGCGCATCGTGGTGTGCACGCAAACGTCGGTGGTGATCCCGGTGAGGATGAGGTGGGTGATGCCGCGGGCGCGCAGCACCAGGTCGAGGTTGGTGGCGTAGAAGGATCCCTTGCCGGGTTTGTCGATGATGACCTCGCCGGGCAGCGGCGTGACCTCGGGGACGATCTGCCAGCCGGGTTCGCCGTGCACCAGGATGCGACCACCCGGGCCGGGGGCACCGATCTCCGCGCCGATCTGCGCGGAGCGCCAGCGCTTGTTGGCGGGGAGGTCGCCGAGGTCCGGCGGGTGGCCCTCCCGGGTGTGGATGACCAGCATGCCGAGGCTGCGGACGTGGTCCAGCAGTTTGGCGGTGGCCGGCAAGCCGGCCCGGGTCAGTGAGATGTCATAACCCATCCGTTCCACGTAGCCACCGGGCCCGCAGAAATCGATCTGCCAGTCGATGCACATCAGGGCCACGTTGGCGACGTCCACCGACCCGTCGTACGGCCAGGTGTACGGCGCCGCAGCCACCGGACCGATCCGGGTCATGGGCCACCTTTCGTACCGGGCGCGCAACTCGCGCCGCCGCATTCTCGACAGACTCGCGTTTCCGTCGCGGTACGAACGCGAGACATGTTCGTTACGTGGCGCCGCGTCGATGGAAACGCGACCTTCGTAGCGTCCGGCTATGGATACCGGGCTGTATACAGCACGGGATACCGCCGCCGCGGCGCCTGCCCCTGCGCCGCGGACCGGCGGTGTGCTGCGCCGGGAGGCGGTCTACCGCGAGCTTCGGGAACGTGTCCTGGCCGGGGAATTCCCGGTCCGGACCCGACTGGCCGAGGAACGGCTCGCGGCCCTGGTCGGCGTGTCCCGCACCCCGGTCCGGGAGGCGCTGGTCCGCCTGCACGCCGACGGGTTGTTGGTGCACGACCCCGACGGTGGTTACCACGTCGCGCTGCCGGACCTGGGCGGTCTGCGCGACCTCTACGAACTGCGCATCGCCCTGGAGTTGCACGGCCTCACCCGGGCCGTGCAGGAGAGCCACGTCCACCACGATGCCGCCCTGCTCGAGCCGCTGCGCGACCACTGGCGGATCCTGCGCGATGACCCGCCCGCCCCGGATCCCGCGTTCGTCGAGTTGGACGAGGACTTCCACCTCACCCTCAACCGTGCAGCCGGCAACGGTGCGCTCACCGAGACCCTGGCCGGCATCAACGCGCGCATCCGCTCGGTGCGCATGTACGACTTCCTCACCGTCGACCGGATCCAACGCACCATCAGCGAGCACCTCGACGTCGTCGATGCGGTGCTCGCCGACGACATCCCGCGGGCGGTGACCGAGATGCGTCGGCATGTCGGCATCTCGTTGGAGGTCGTGGAGAAGCGCGCCGCCCGGGCGATCACTCAGATGCTGGTCCATCGCGGAGGCCGACTGTGACAACCCTCGAGACCTCGGCCCGCGATCACTCCGCCGGTACCCCGCCGCCGCTGCTGGAAGTTCTGAGCCTCACCAAGCACTTCGGTGAGGTGAAGGCCAACACCGACGTGGACCTCACCGTGAGCGTTGGGGAGATCCACGCGCTGGTCGGGGAGAACGGGGCCGGCAAGAGCACGTTGCTCAAGATGATCTACGGGGTGTACCGCCCCGACTCCGGTCGGATCCTGCGCGACGGGGTCGGCGTCGACATCACCTCTGCGACGGTCGCCCGCGCGCTCGGCATCGGGATGGTGTTCCAGGATCTGCGTTTGGTGCCGGCGCTCACCGTCACCGAGAACATCGCCCTGGCCCTGCGTGATGGGCCGCTGCTGCGCCGCGAACGGCTGGCCGCCACCATTCGGGCGGCCTCGGCCAAGCATGGCCTCGCCGTCGATCCCATGGCGAAGGTCCGACACCTGTCCATCGGTGAACGCCAACGCGCGGAGATCCTCAAGGTGCTGATGACCGGGGCGCGCGTGGTCGTGCTGGACGAGCCCACCAGCGTGCTGGCCCCGGCCGAGGTCGAGGGCCTGTTCCGGGTGATGGCCGAACTGCGGGCCCAGGGCTACGGCGTGGTGATCGTGACCCACAAACTCAACGAGGTGCGCCAGGTTGCCGACCGGGTCACCGTGCTGCGCGGCGGCCGAATCATCCTCAACGGGGTCGACCCGGCCGAGTACACCGACGAACAATTGGTCGAGGCCATGGTCGGCCGCTCCGTCGCGGACCTGCCGCCCCGCCCGCCCGCGGTGGAGCTCACCGGCGCCGCGGTCCTCGCCCTGCGCAACGTGAGCGCCCGCGGTGATGCCGGGCAGGAGGCGCTCAAGGACGTCAGCGTCAGCGTGCATCCCGGCGAGATTGTCGGGGTGGCCGGGGTGGCGGGCAGCGGGCAACGGGAGTTGTGCGAGGTCGCGCTCGGGCTGCGCCCGGTGACGGCGGGTCAGGTGCACGTGTCCATCGGACAACGCGCGCTGCCGGGTGGCCGCGCGGGGGTACGGATGGCCATCGCCGCCGGGGTGGTCGGCGTACCGGAGGATCCGGTCGCGGACAGCGTGGTGCCGAATCTGTCGGTGCTCGGGCACATGGTGTTGGACGGGTGGCCCGCTCCGCGTCGTGGCCTCGACGTCGATTGGAAAGCCGTCGGGTCCCGAACCACCGCGGCGGACGGGCGGATCGGCCTGAAGATTGCCGCCGCGCACCGACGGGTGGCCGAACTGTCCGGCGGCAACATCCAGCGTGTCATGCTCACCCGCGCCCTGGATCGGCCCGCGGCGCTCATCGTGGCCGCTTACCCCAGCCGGGGCCTGGACATCGCGCACACCCGACGTACCCAACAGTTGCTCCTGGAGCGGCGGGCCGCCGGCGCCGGTGTGCTGTTGGTGTCCGAGGACATCGACGAATTGCTCGCCGTGTGTGACCGCCTGGTCGTGATGTACGAGGGTCGGGTCACCGGGACGTTGCCCGCGGCCACTGCCGACCGGCAGTCGGTGGGGCGCTTGATGCTGGGCGGTGCCGCATGACCCACCTACTGCCCGCTCCGGTCGAAGAACCGGAAAAGCTCGGCGGCGCCACGGAATGGAAGGTGCCGCCCCGGCTGGAAGGGCTGGTCCGGTGGGTGGCCGCCATGGTCGGCGCCTTCGTCATCTTCGGCGCGGTGCTGGCCAGTCGGGGCTCGGACCCGATCAGCGTGCTGCACCACGCCTGGGTGTCCACCTTCCAGGAATCCGCGAGCATCCAGCAGATCCTCATCAAGGCCACCCCGTTCGGGTTGGCCGCGCTCGCCGTGGTGGTACCCGCCCGGGCCGGCCTGGTCAACGTCGGTGGGGAAGGGCAGGTCCTCGTCGGGGCCATCGCCGCCGCCGGGGTGGGACTGGCCTGCGACCAACGGGTGCACGGCATCCCGGTGATGATCCTGATGTTCCTCGCCGCGGCCGCCGCGGGCGCGGCGTGGGCCGGGATCGCCGCGCTGCTGCGCCAGGTGGTCAAGGTCAACGAGGCGATCAGCACGCTACTGCTGAACTACGTGGCGCTGGATCTGTTGCTCTACCTGATTTATCAGCCATGGAAGGACCCACACGGCTCCGGGCAACCGGCCACCAGACCGCTGGCGCACCGGGCGCGCCTGCCCGTCTACGCGCACAGCGTGGTGAACATCGGCCTGACCATCGCGGTGATCGCCGCGGTCGTGGTGTGGCTGCTGCTCAACAAGACGTCCTGGGGTTTCCGGCTCTCGGTGGTCGGCGGCAACCCGGAGGCGGCCCGTCGGGCCGGCATGCCGGTGGGGGCGTTGGTGTGCAGCGCGATGCTGGTCGGCGGGGCGCTGGCCGGGATTGCGGGGATGGTGCATTTCTCCGGCGTCGAATACGAATTGCGCCCGGGGCTGACCACGAACATCGGCTACATCGGCTTTCTGGCCAGCTGGCTGGCCCGGCACCGCCCGGTGCCGGTCTTGCTGGCCTCGCTGACTTTCGCGGCGATCACCGTGGCCGGGGACAGCTTCCAGATCGACTCGGGGCTGCCCTCGGCCACCGTCAACATCCTCACCGGCCTGATCCTGGTCGCCGTTCTCGGCTGGACCGGCTCCCCGCGGAAGGCACGCGCATGACGTCGTTGCTTGTGGATGTGGCCGCCGGGGCGGTCGCCGGTGGTACGTCGATCATGTACGCCGGACTCGGCGAGACGATCAGTGAACGCGCCGGAATCATCAACCTGGGCACCGAGGGCTGCATGCTCGCCGGCGCGCTGGGTGGCTACGCGATTGCCGCGCGCACGGGGACGCCCTGGGCGGGGGTGGTGGCCGGCGGGCTGGCCGGTGCCGCGTTGGCCCTGGTGCACGGGGTTCTGGTCATCAACCGCAAGGCCAACCAGTTCGCCAGCGGGTTCACTGTGCTGTTTCTGGCCTTGGGGCTCACCTCGCTGTGGGGCGTGCACTACGTGGGCGCCACCATCCACGCCCTGCACCCGTGGCGGGTGCCTGGCCTCGGCTCGATCCCCGGCCTGGGTCCAGTGTTCTTCCGGCACGACCCGCTGACCTACGCCTCGTTCGTGGCCGCCCCGGTCATCTGGTGGGTGCTGGACCGTACCCGCGTCGGCCTGCTGTTGCGCACCGCCGGGGAACGACCAGAGGCCCTGGAGGTCAACGGCTATCGCGTGGCGCCGGTGCAGTACGCGGCGGTGGCCGCCGGTGGCGCGCTGGCCGGGTTGGGCGGGGCGCAGTTGTCGTTGGCGGTGGCCAATGCGTGGTTCGAGAACATGGTCGCCGGGCGCGGCTTCATTGCCGTCGCTTTGGTCATCTTCGCCGCCTGGCACCCCATGCGGGTGATGGCCGGCTCGTATCTGTTCGGCGCCGCCCTCGCGCTCGGCCCCGCCCTGCAGGCGCGCGGGCACGGGGTCAACCAGTTCGCGCTGGACGTCATCCCGTACGTGCTCACTCTCCTCGTGCTTGCCGCGCTGGGTCGGCGCACCCTGCAGGCCGCACCGGACGGGCTCAAACGGGTCTTCGACAGTGCTCGCGTCGCCTGATCTGTCGTCAGTTCGACTCCCCGGGAAGGGGTTCACCATGCAGCTCAAG
The DNA here is from genome assembly GCA_035644015.1 of Sporichthyaceae bacterium. Lineage (GTDB taxonomy): Bacteria > Actinomycetota > Actinomycetes > Sporichthyales > Sporichthyaceae > DASQPJ01. The sequence goes on along the minus strand of DASQPJ010000032.1, from coordinate 1,509 downwards.
CTCGCCGGTATCACGTTGGCCGCGGTATCCGTGCTCGCCGCCTGTGCCAGCGCGCCAGGTGGGTGCGCGGCCACCGGCACGGTGGCGATTGCCGCCCCGGTGGGCGGGGGCACGGTGGTGGACGCCGCCGGCAAGGCCGGCACCGGCGGCAGCGCGGTCGGCTTCATCATGGTCGGGCCCAAGGACGACTACGGCTACAACCAGGCGGTCTACGCGGGCAGCCAGGCGGTGAAGGCGGCGTTCCCGGACCTGCAGGTGTTGACCGCGGAGAACGTGCCGGAGGATGACAATGCCGCCCGGGTCATGGAGGACATGATCCGCAAGGGCGCGAAGGTCCTGTTCGCCACCAGCTACGGGCATCTGGACGCAGCGAAGAAGGTCGCCGCCGCGCATCCGGACGTGGTCGTGGTGGAGCAAGGCAACTCCGTCACCGGGGCGATGCCGCCGAATCTGGGCACCTACTTCGGCACCGTTTACGAGCCGATGTACCTGGCCGGCATTGCGGCCGGGAAGGCGACCACGTCGCACAAACTCGGCTACGTCTATGCCTTCCCCATCACCCAGACCATCGACAACATCGACGCCTTCGAGCTCGGCGCGCGCTCCGTCGATCCGCAGGCGACCACCTATGTCGTCAACACCTCATCGTGGTGCGACCCGGCCAAGCAGGCTCAGGCCACCAAGAGCCTGTTGTCCGAGGGCGTGGACGTGATCACTCAACACCAGGACTGCACCGCCACGGTGATCAAGACGGCCGAGGCGGCCGGGGCCCACGTGGTCGGCTACCACTCGGATGCCTCGGCGCTGGCGCCGAACGGCTGGCTGACCGGCGCGGTGTGGGACTGGGCGCCGCTCTACACCGACATCGTGCGCACCGCGACCGCCGGGCAGTTCACCGGCAGCAAGTACAACGCCAACTACCGGGTCGGCTACAAGACCGGCACCAACCCGTTCGTCATGGCCCCCTACGGCTCGTCGGTCAGCCAGGAGACCAAGGACCTGATCGCGGCCGCGCAGTTGCGGCTGGCCACCCCCGACGGGTCGCCGTTCCTCGGGCCGGTGACCGATCAGGACGGAACTGTGCGCATCTCTGCGGGGACCGTGCCGGACTACGCGACCATCGAGGCGATCACGTACTTCGTGCAGGGTGTGGTCGGCAAGCTGCCGTCCTCGTGAGGCCGATCAGGCCAGTCGCACACCGCGCGGTAGCCGCTTCACCGGAGCGCGCAGTCGGCGGGTGGTGCTGGTCACCCCGGCCTGCGCGGACCCGCTGTATCGACGGTCCGTCAGAACCTCGATGGGCACGGTGTTTCAGGTGCGCTGGACCCGGCTCAATGACTTGCCCGGCGACCTCACGCTGCTGCACGACGCCGGGTTCGTCACCGTCGCGCTCACCCCGGCCGAGTCCACCGTGGCCGCGACCACGCACCGAGCGCGCATCCCGATGGCCGCCGGGGTGGACTCGCTGAACGTGGCCGCGGCCGCAGCCGTGGCGTGCTACGCGTTGCG
>DASQPJ010000031.1:0-8372 GCA_035644015.1 Sporichthyaceae bacterium | reverse complement strand
GGTCCGCGTGGTGGCGGCCGGCGAGGCACTGGCCCGCCAGACCGGTCTGGTGGACGGTCGTGGTCGCCCGGTGCGCGGCCTGCCGCCGCAGGTGGTGTCCGGATCGATGTGTGACGCCGAGGCGGCCTGGCGCGGAGCGTTCCTCGCGCACGGCTCACTGACCGAGCCGGGACGATCCTCCGCGATGGAGATCACCTGCCCGGGCCCGGAGGCGGCGCTGGCTTTGGTCGGCGCGGCCCGTCGACTCGGCGTCGCGGCCAAGGCCCGCGAGGTACGTGGCGTGGACCGCGTGGTCGTCCGCGACGGCGACGCCATCGGCATCCTGCTCACCCGCCTCGGCGCGCACCAGAGCGTGCTGGCCTGGGAAGAGCGACGGATGCGCCGCGAGGTGCGGGCCACCGCCAACCGGCTGGCCAACTTCGACGACGCCAACTTGCGTCGCTCGGCCCGCGCCGCGGTGGCCGCCGGTGCCCGGGTGGCCCGCGCGTTGGAGATCCTCGGCGACGAGGTACCCGAGCACCTGGCTGCGGCCGGCCGGCTGCGGGTGGAGCACAAGCAAGCCAGCCTCGAGGAACTCGGCGCGCTGTCCGACCCGGTGCTGACCAAGGACGCCATCGCCGGCCGCATCCGCCGACTGCTCGCGATGGCCGACAAGAAGGCCGCCGACCTGGGCATCCCCGACACCGAAGCCAGCCTGACGCCCGACATGCTCGTCCCGTAGTGCTCCAAGCAAGGGGTGTCAGACCTCCTGACCGAGCGAACCCGGACAAACCGGGGGCGCCGATGGTCAGGAGGGATGACGTGCCCTACAGCATCGTGTGGCCGTGCCCGCCCTGGTCGTCCGCGAGCTCGGCGGGCACCTTGGTGTCCGGGGTGCGGCGCATGCTCGCCGGGGCCTTGGTGCCGCCGGTCAGGTCCTTGGTCTCGTAGACGGCGATCAGCATGATGCCCATCACCCCGCGCAGCGTGTGCGGGGCGTCGTAGATGCTGGTCAGCCGCAGGTCGTCGCCCTGGCGCAGCACGCCGAGGCTGTCCCAGCTGCACGTCGACATCTTGGTGACCATGCCCGCCATCGCGTCCATCCCAGTGGCCATGCTCGACCCACTGTTGGCTGTCATCCCTGTCTCATTGTTTTCTGGCATGCCGGCCATGTCACCCATGCCGTAGGTGGCCCGGGACGAGCAGATGCGCTGCTTGGTGGTGGCGTTGTCCAAGGTCAGGCCCTGCCCACCGGCATGCACGTGCCCGCCCGCCGCGACGATCCGCCCGGTGATGGTGGACGCCCAGTTCCACGGGGTGGCGCTCTTGCCCGCGGGTACCGAGTACTGCGAGTCCGAGCAGTTATTGACGTCCAACCAGACCGGGGTCACCGGCTTCATCCCGGGGGTGTTCGCAGGTACGTGGGTGACCTTGGCGGTCAGGTACACGGTCTTGGCGGTGTCGCTGTGATTCATCAGCTCGGCGATCCCTGCCCACCGCTCCTGACCGAGCTGGAAGCCGAAGCCGTCCGGCAGCGTGATCGGCGTGCGCTCGTTGCCGGCCGCGAAGATGCGTCGGCCGGCCGCCCCGATGCCCTCGGTCCGCCCACAGGTCACGTCCGTCTTCCCGGGCTCGACGATCACCAGGTGATGCAGCATCACGCCGGTGTCCATGTCCGCCCGGCTGCCGTCGGCATAGACCAGGTCCGGCACCACCGAGGTGATGAAGCAGTCAGAGCACGGCGTGGCGATCTGCGGCAGCACCTGGTTCTGGTTGGGCACGGTGCCCAGCGGCGCGGGCGCCAACACGAACGGGCCGATCCGGACGGTGCTCACCTCGGATTTGACCGCCGTGGGTGCCGCGGTGGCCGCCGGGGCGACGACGGCGAGGCCGGTCACCCCCAGGGCGAATGCTGCGACCGTCGTGCCGAAACGACCCCGAATGCCCATCGCGATGCCCTTCCCCGATGACCTGTTTGGGCCACGATCCGCCGCAAATGGGAGCCCTGCAACCGAAATGACGGAAGCCGTACCTTTTGTCCCATTTCCTCCGAAGGGAGCACTGTCGCCCGGATGACGGTCCTTCGAACCCGAGCGGTAAAGTCGAAGTGCCCCCTGACCAGCAAGTGGAGGAGAGCCGCAAGTGGCCATCCGTGTAGGCATCAACGGGTTCGGACGCATCGGCCGTAACTTCTTCCGGGCGGTGCTGGCCTCGGGCGCCGATATCGAGATCGTCGGGGTCAACGACCTCACCGACAACAACACCCTGGCGCACCTGCTGCGCTACGACTCGATCCTGGGTCGCCTCGGGGTCGAGGTGAAGGCCAGCGACACCGAGATCGCGGTGGGCGGCAAGTCCTTCGCGGTTTCCGCCGAGCGCGACCCGGCCAAGCTGCCCTGGGGTGATCTCGGCGCGGACATCGTCATCGAATCGACGGGGCACTTCACCAAGGCCGCGGACGCCGGCAAGCACCTCGGCGCGGGCGCGAAGAAGGTCATCATCTCCGCGCCGGCCAACGACGAGGACATCACGATCGTGATGGGCGTGAACCACACCTCCTACGACCCGGCTCGCCACCACATCATCAGCAATGCCTCGTGCACCACGAACTGCGTGGCCCCGATGGCCAAGGTGATGCTGGAGACCTTCGGCATCGAGCGCGGCCTGATGACCACCATCCACGCCTACACCAATGACCAGGTGATCCTGGACTTCCCGCACAAGGACCTGCGTCGCGCGCGGGCCGCGGCCACCAACATCATCCCGACCTCCACCGGCGCCGCGAAGGCCACCGCACTGGTGCTGCCCGAGCTCAAGGGCAAGTTGGACGGCATCGCGATGCGGGTGCCGGTGCCCACCGGGTCGGTCACCGACCTGGTGCTGAACCTCAGCCGAGAGACCACTAAGGCCGAGGTGAACGCTGCCTTCCAGGCGGCTGCCCAGGGCGCGTTGAAGGGCTACCTGGAGTACACCGAGGACCCGATCGTGTCCTCGGACATCGTCACCTCGCCGGCCTCCTGCACCTTCGACTCGCTACTGACGATGGTGCAGGGCAACCAGGCCAAGATCGTCGGCTGGTACGACAACGAGTGGGGCTACTCCAACCGCCTGGCCGACCTGATCACGCACGTCGGCGCCTCGCTCTGACGCCGACCATGCGCACCATCGAGGACCTCGGGGATCTGCGCGGCAAGCGGGTCCTGGTGCGTAGCGACTTCAACGTCCCGCTGGACGACGGTGCCAATGGACAGCGCACGATTGCCGACGACGGTCGGATCCGGGCCGGCCTGCCGGTGATCCAACAGTTGGCGGGGGGCGGGGCGCGGGTGGTGGTCTGTGCCCACCTGGGCCGGCCCAAGGGTGAGCCGAACCCGGCGTACTCGCTGGCCCCGGTAGCCCATCGCCTGCAAGAACTGCTCGGCGCGCAGGTGATGTTCAGTCCCGAGGTGGTGGGGGAGCAGGCCGCGGCCACCGTGTCTGCGCTGCCCGACGGAGGCGTCGCCCTGCTGGAGAACGTGCGGTTCGTGGCTGCGGAGACGTCCAAGGATGACGTCGAACGCGGCGCGTTCGCCGAGCAGTTGGCCGCGCTGGCCGACGCCTACGTCGGCGATGCATTCGGTGCCGTGCACCGCAAGCACGCCAGCGTCTATGACGTCGCGCGGTTGTTGCCGCATGCCGCCGGGGATCTGGTGCGCACCGAGGTCGAGGTACTGCGCCGGCTCACCGAGAACCCCGCGCGGCCCTACACCGTGGTGCTCGGCGGATCCAAGGTGTCGGACAAGCTGGCCGTCATCGATCGGCTGCTGGGCGTCGCCGACCGCATCCTGGTCGGCGGCGGCATGGTGTTCACCTTCCTGGCCGCTCAGGGTTACGAGGTTGGCACCTCGTTGCTGGAGGCCGACCAACTGGACACCGTGCGCGGTTACCTGGCTGAGGCCGAGAAGCGCGGCGTGGCGCTGATCCTGCCCACCGACATCGTGGCCGCGGACCGTTTCGCCGCTGACGCGGACGCCGTGGTGGTGCCCGCGGACAAGATCCCCGCCGACCGCATGGGCCTGGATATCGGCCCGGCCAGCGCTGCGGCGTTCGCCGCTGCGCTCGCCGATTCGGCGACCACGTTCTGGAACGGCCCGATGGGTGTGTTCGAGCTGGACGCGTTCGCGGGTGGCACCCGGGCGGTGGCCCAAGCCCTGGTGGACGCCCCCGGCTTCTCCGTGGTGGGCGGCGGGGATTCCGCGGCCGCGGTGCGGAAGCTCGGCTTCGCCGAGGAGGCCTTCGGCCACATCTCCACCGGCGGTGGAGCGAGCCTGGAATACCTGGAGGGCAAAACGTTGCCCGGCTTACAAGCACTGGAGGACTGAGCGCTCGTGGCCGCACGCATGCCGCTGATGGCCGGCAACTGGAAGATGAACCTCAATCACCTGGAGGGCATCGCGCTGGTCCAGAAGCTGGCGTTCGCGCTGCACGACAAGGATTTCGACGCCGTGGACGTCGCGGTGCTGCCGCCGTTCACGCACATCCGTTCGGTGCAGACGACGATCGAGGGCGACCGGCTCCGCATCGCCTTCGGGGCGCAGGACATCTCCGCGTTCGACGCGGGCGCTTACACCGGCGAGGTCTCCGGGGCCATGCTGGCCAAGTTGCAGTGCACGTTCGCGGTGGTCGGGCACTCCGAGCGGCGGCAGTACCACGGCGAGGACGACGCCACGGTCAACGCCAAGGTGCAGGCCTCCTACCGGAACGGCCTGACCCCGATCCTGTGCGTGGGCGAGGGGCTGGACGTGCGCCGGGCCGGGGAACACGTCGCGCACACCCTGGCGCAGTTGGACGGGGGACTGGCCGGCATCCCGGCCGCCCAGGCCCGCACCGTGGTGATCGCCTACGAACCGGTCTGGGCGATCGGTACCGGTGAGGTGGCCACTCCGGACGACGCGCAGGAGGTGTGCGGGGCGATCCGGGACCGGCTGCAGGAGTTGTACTCGGCCGACGTGGCCGATGCGGTGCGCATCCTGTACGGCGGCTCGGTGAAGTCCGACAACGTCGCGGCAATCATGGCGCAACCGGATGTGGACGGCGCGCTGGTCGGCGGCGCCAGCCTGGACCCGGTGGAATTCACCCGGATCGTGCGGTATCGCGAACAGGCGGTCGGCGGCTCCTGACCGACTGACCGATGGGTTGGTTCGGCGAGCTCGTGCGAGGATTCCTCGGACGCTCCGCCCCGTGCGGCGGTGTGGCTGCGGGACCTCGGCCTACGACCACGTAGGCTTGGCCCCGATAAGGAACCGGAGAGGTGGTGCGTGGCGCATGGTGACGGCATTCCAAATACTGCTGGTCCTCACCAGCGTGCTCATCATCCTTTTGGTGCTGTTGCACAAGGGCAAGGGCGGCGGTCTGTCCGACCTATTCGGTGGCGGTGTCTCGTCCTCGCTGGGTGGGTCCTCGATCGCCGAACGTAACCTCGACCGAATCACCTACATCGTCATGATCGTCTGGACCGCCAGCTGTATCTCGCTGGCACTGTTGTTGAAGCACTGACCCCCGGTCAGTTCCTCATCGGGAGATCTCTGTGGCAAGTGGCAACGCGATCAGGGGCAGCCGAGTTGGCGCCGGCCCGATGGGCGAGGCGGAACGCGGTGATGCCGCCCCGCGGTTCTGGATCTCCTACTTCTGTTCCAACGGGCACGAGACGCGGCCCAGCTTCGCCGAGGACGGCACGGTCACCGCGCCGGAGTTCTGGGACTGCCCCCGCTGCGGCCTGCCCGCCGGGCAGGACCCGGAGGCTCCGCCGGCGCCCCCGCGCAACGAGCCCTACAAGACACACCTGGCCTACGTGCGCGAGCGGCGCACCATCGCCGACGGCGAGGCGATCCTCGCCGAGGCGCTCGACAAACTTCGCTCGACCGGTCGTCCTTACTAGGACCTCTTGCTCTATTCCCGGGGCTTGATGGCTCGTTGGTCCTGCAGCCCGGTCGGGCTGTGCCAGTACGGCACCGAGGGGCGGCCCTCCAGGTGTGGGTGCGGTCGCACCGGCTTGCGCGTGCCCAGCGCCCACATGACCGTGAACGCGAGTATCGCCGCGGTACAGGCCAAGAACATCACAAAGTCCGACATGCTCATCCGGCAGGCTCCTTCCTCCGGTTGCCGGATCGGTTGACCCGACAACATGCAGGGCCACGTCCCGGTCGGGGGCGTGGGTAGATTCGGACCCGCTGCCTCCAGCGTGCGCCTCCGGTGACCGCGGCGTCCATATCCGTCGATAGGTTCGGTGGTTACCGACCGAGGAGGGGTACGGATGCGCATCGGGGTTTTGACCGGCGGTGGGGACTGCCCGGGGCTGAACGCGGTCATCCGGGCCGTGGTCCGCAAGGGCGTGCAGTCCTATCACCACTCGTTCATCGGATTCGCTGACGGTTGGCGCGGTCCGCTGGAGAACAAGACGCGGACGCTGGGCATCCCGGAGGTCCGCGGCATCCTGCCCCGCGGCGGCACGATCTTGGGCTCCTCCCGCACGAACCCGATCAAGGTCGACGGCGGCATCGAGCGCATCCGTAAGCACCTCGCCGAGCTCGGCGTGGACGCGCTGATCGCCATCGGTGGCGAGGACACCCTCGGGGTGGCGACGCGGCTGCACGCGGAGGGTGTGCCGGTGATCGGCGTGCCCAAGACCATCGACAACGACCTGGGCGCCACCGACTACACCTTCGGCTTCGACACCGCGGTGAACATCGCGGTGGAGGCCATCGACCGACTGCATACCACCGCCGAGTCCCACCACCGGGCGCTGGTCGTCGAGGTGATGGGCCGGCACGCCGGCTGGATCGCGCTGCACGCCGGCATGGCCGGCGGCGCCAACTTGATCCTGATCCCCGAGGTGCCCTTCGACATTGACAAGGTGTGCCGGTTCATCGAATCGCGGTTCGAGAGCCACTACGCCCCGATCGTGGTGGTCTCCGAGGGCGCGGTGCCCAAGGAGGGGACCATGGAACTGGTCTGCGGGGACACCGACGCGTTCGGTCACGTGCGGCTGGGCGGGATCGGGGATCGGGTGGCCAAGGAGATCGAGGCCCGCACCGGTGCAGAATCCCGGGCCGTGGTGCTCGGCCACGTGCAGCGGGGCGGCACGCCGACCGCATTCGACCGCTGGCTGGCCACCCGCTTCGGCCTGCACGCCATCGACGCCGCGCACGATCAGGACTGGGGCTCCATGGTCGCGCTGCGCGGCACGCACATCGTTCGGGTGCCGCTGGCCGAGGCCACCCGGGAACTGAAGCTGGTCGACCCGACGCTCTACGCCGAGGCGGAAGTGTTCTTCGGCTGAATTTCGGGCTTCGACCTGCGGCACCGTAATCTGGTGGGTGTGAGCGTCGACCTGGACACCTGGCGGAGTATGCCCGCCCTGCAGCAGCCGGACTACCCGGACCCGGCGGCGGTCGCGGCCGTGGCTGCTGAGCTGCGCGGGTTGCCGCCGCTGGTGTTCGCCGGCGAGTGCGACAAGTTGAAGAATCGGCTCGCCCAGGTCGGCCGCGGCGAAGCGTTCCTGCTGCAGGGCGGGGACTGCGCGGAGGCGTTCGACGCCTGCGGCGCGGACCCGCTGCGGGCCAAGCTGCGCACGCTGCTGCAGATGGCCGCGGTGCTCACCTACGCGGGCAGCATCCCGGTGGTCAAGGTCGGTCGGTTCGCCGGGCAGTACGCCAAGCCGCGCTCGGCCGCGGTGGAGCGGCGGGCCGGCGTCGAGCTGCCGTCTTACCGTGGCGATGCGGTCAACGGCCCGGAGTTCACCCCCGAGGCTCGCATCCCGGATCCGCAGCGACTGTTGAAGACCTACAACCTGTCCGCGGCCACGCTCAACCTGGTGCGCGCGTTCACCACCGGTGGCTACGCCGACCTGCGTCAGGTGCACGCCTGGAACCAGGACTTCGTCGCGGCCAGCCCGGCCGGGCAGCGCTACGAGTCGCTGGCCCAGGAGATCGACCGGGCCATGGACTTCATGCGGGCTTGCGGCGTTAACACCGACCAGTTCGCCACCGTCGAGATGTGGTCCAGCCACGAGGCTCTGCTACTGGAGTACGAGCGGGCCATGACCCGCATCGACTCGCGCACCGGCCTGCCCTACGACGTCTCCGCGCACTTCGTGTGGGTCGGGGAGCGCACCCGCAACCTGGACGGCGCGCACATCGACCTGATGCGCAAGATTCGCAACCCGATCGGCGTGAAGCTCGGCCCGAACGCGACCCCCGACGATGCGCTCGCGCTCATCGAGGCGCTGGACCCGGACAGCGAACCCGGCCGGCTCACGCTGATCGTGCGCATGGGCGCCGACCGGGTCCGGGAGAGCCTGCCGCGGCTGGTGGAGAAGGTGGTCGCGGCCGGCATCACCGTGCCGTGGGTGTGCG
>DASQPJ010000030.1:0-2460 GCA_035644015.1 Sporichthyaceae bacterium | reverse complement strand
CGCACGGTCGGGTGGACGCTGATCCGCTTCATGCTGGTTCTGGTGCCGATCGTGCTGGTCGTCAACGGGACGGTGACCGGGGACTGGGCCCAGGCGGTGATGTTCGCGATGGCGGTGGCGGTCGGGTTGACCCCGGAAATGCTGCCGGTGATCGTGACCACCAACCTGGCCCGCGGTGCGGTGCGCCTCGCCCACGCGAAGGTGATCGTCAAGCGGCTGAACGCGATCCAGGACCTGGGCGCGACAGACGTGCTGTGCGTGGACAAGACCGGCACGTTGACCGAGGACCGGGTGGTCTACGCGCACAGCATCGACCCGGAGGGACGCCCCGACGGCCAAGCGGCCGAGTACGCCTACCTGGCCCTGCATTTCCAGACCGGCCCTCGGATCCATTTGGACGAGGCGGTCCGCGCCCAGCTCGCCGAGGGCGGCGACGACGCCGAGGACCTGCTGATCGAGGCGCTGCACGACAAGGTCGACGAGATCGGCTTCGACCACGCCCGGCGCCGGGGCACCGTGGTGGTGCGCCGCCAGCCGGGCCAGCATCTCCTGATCACCAAGGGTGATCCGGACGTGGTACTGGCGCGCAGCACCCGTGCCCGCGCGCTCGGTGCGGTCACCGAGCTGACTCCGTCGGGCCGCGCGCAGGCCCGCGACATGGTGCGGGCCCACGCCGAGCACGGCATGCGGATGCTGGCCGTGGCGGTCAAGCAGAGCCCGGAGCGGGCTGGTCGCTACGACGAGGACGATGAGTTCGGGCTGACCCTGGTCGGCTTCATCGGCTTCGTCGACCCGGTCCGCGAGGGTGCCGCCGAGGCGGTTCGCACGCTGCGCGAGCACGGGGTCGCGGTCAAGATCCTCACCGGGGACAACGAGCACGTCGCGGCGCACGTCTGCGCGCGGATCGGCGTGCCGTCCCAGCGGATCGCGCTCGGCCGCCAGGTCGAGAAGGCCAGCGACGCCGCGCTGCGCGCGCTGGTCGAGCGGACCAGCGTGTTCGCCAGACTCACCCCGGCGCACAAGGCGCGAATCGTGGCCGCGCTGCGCGAGGGCGGGCACGCGGTCGGCTTTGTCGGCGACGGGGTGAACGACGCGCCGGCGCTGCGCATCGCCGACGTGGGCATCGCGGCGGACACCGCCACCGATGTCGCCAAGGACGCCGCTGACCTGATCCTGCTGGAGAAAGATCTCGGGGTGATCGCCCGGGGCATCGTGGAGGGCCGGCGGACCCTGGGCAACACGCTCAAGTATGTGCACATCACGGCCAGCTCGAACTTCGGCAACGTGCTCTCCGTGCTGGCCGCCAGCATCTTCCTGCCGTTCCTGCCGATGCTGCCGATCCAGCTGGTGGTGCAGAACCTGCTCTATGACGCGGCGCAGCTCACCTTGCCGTGGGACCGGGTCGATCCGGGCTACCTGCGCCGGCCACGCCGCTGGGACGCCCGTGGCCTGACCCGGTTCATGTTGGTGTTCGGCCCGCTCAGCTCGCTGTTCGACCTGATGACCTTCGCGGTGTTGTGGTGGGTGTTCGGCGCGGGCACAGCACCGGCGATGTTCCAGTCCGGGTGGTTCGTCGAGGGCCTGGCATCCCAGCTGCTCATCGTGTTCCTGCTGCGGGTTGCCGGGCCGGTCTGGAAGGCGTCCCGGCCGGCCCGGCCGGTCGTGGTCGCCGCCGCGGCGGTCGGCATCGCCGGACTGGTGCTGCCGCTGTCCGCGTTGGCCGGGCCGCTCGGGCTGCGACCGCTGCCCGGGAGTTACCTGCTCTGGCTGGGCGCGATCCTGCTCGGCTACGGATTCGCCGCCGAGCTGACCAAGAAGCTGTATCTGCGGCGCAGACCGGCCTGGTGGTAGCTCGTTCGTACCCACCTGCCTGACTCGCCTGAGTAGGAGCACGATGATGAGCACAGTTGAGATGCTGCTGCGCCTGGCCGCCGGCGTGGGGCTCGGCACGGTGATCGGTTTCGAGCGTCAGTACCGCGCCCGGATGGCCGGCCTGCGCACCAACGCCCTGGTGGCCGGCGGAGCCACCCTGTTCGTCCTGCTGTCCGCGCACGGGTTCACCGGTGGCGACGCCGACCCGACCCGGGTCGCCGCACAGATCGTGTCCGGCATCGGCTTCCTCGGCGCGGGGGTGATCCTGCGCGAGGGACTGACCGTGCGAGGGCTGAACACCGCGGCCACCCTGTGGTGCTCGGCCGCGGTGGGGTCGCTGGCCGGCGCCGGGCTGTACTCCGTCGCGGTGGCCGGCACGGTCGCGGTGGTGGCGGTCAACATCGTGCTGCGCCCGGTGGGACGGGTGGTGGATCGGCGGCCCGACACCGGCGCGGAGACCCCGACGTCGTATGAGTTCCTTGCGGTAACCGACGACGCTTCCGAGGCGCACGTGCGCGCGTTGCTGGTGCAGGCGCTGGCCCGTACCGATTTTGCGTTGCGGTCAGTCACCAGCAGCAACGTCAACGG
>DASQPJ010000029.1:0-14048 GCA_035644015.1 Sporichthyaceae bacterium | reverse complement strand
TGGACAACCCCAAGCCGGTGCCGCCACTGACCCGGGCCCGGGCCGGGTCAGCCCGCCAGAACCGGTTGAACACCAACGCCGCCTCCCCGGAGCGCAGGCCGACACCGTAATCCCGCACGCTGACCGCCACCGCCTCGTCGTCGACGGCCAGCCGGATGCGCACGTCACGGCCCTCGCCGTGTTCCAGCGCATTGAGCACCAGGTTGCGCAGGACGCGCTCGATACGACGGGGGTCGATCTCCGCGATGCACTCCCGGGTCGGCTCCTCCACCCGGATTCGGCTGCCGTACTGCGCGGCGGCCATCGCCTCGACGCCGTCCACCACCCGGCGCACCACAGTGCGCATGTCGGTCGCCTCGGCCTCCAACACCGCGGCCCCGGCATCGAAGCGGGAGATCTCCAGCAATTCGGCGAGCAGCGCCTCGAACCGCTCCAGCTGATCGTGCATCAGCTCCGCGGACCGAGCGGCCGGCGCCGGGTAGTCCTCACGGCCGTCGTAGAGCACGTCCGCGGCCATCCGCACCGTGGTCAACGGGGTGCGCAACTCGTGCGAGACGTCGGAAACGAACTGCTGCTGCAGTCGGGACAGGTCCTCCAGTTGACCGATCTGCCGCTGCAGCGCGGAGGCCATGCCGTTGAACGAACTGGCCAGCTTGGCCAGGTCGTCCTCGCCGCGCTCCACCATGCGCTCGGCCAACCCACCCGCGGCCAACCGTTCGGCCACCCGGGCCGCCGAACGGACCGGCTGCACCACGCTGCGGGTCACCAGCGCGGCGATCGCGCCGAGCAGCACCAACAGCGCTCCCGCGGCCAGCGCCAACCGGGATTGCACCAGGTCCAGCGTCTTGGCCTCGGCGGTCATCGGGAACAGGAAATACAGCTGGTAGGAGCCGGCACCGGAGACGGAGAACTGGGTGCCGACCACGAATGCGGGCAACCGCGGGGCATCCGGCGCGCACGGTTCGTCCGTGCCGCCGTAACAGATGGACACGAAGCGGTCCGCCCGCGAGCCCGGCTCGTCGGCCAGCGCGGTGGCCATGGCCGCCGGCACGCTGGCCGGGCGCACCCCACCGGTGGCGATGCGCAACCGGCCCGCGGGCACGTCGGCGTCCACCGTCGGGGAGGGCACCAGCACCAGCTCATAGAGGCTGGACGACCCGGCCTGGTCGCGCAGCGCGGTGACGATCTGGGTCAGCAACTGCCCGACGTTGGCCCGCTGCGGGGTGCCCGCCGCCTCCAGCCGGGACTGCGCAGAGGCGAAGCCGGCGGCGGCCTGCGCCCGCGAGGCGGACACCTTCGAGTCGACCAGACCGTCGCGCACCCCGCGCATGACCAGCTGACCGAGCAACGCGAGCACGGTCACCGAGAGCACCAGGGTCGCGGTGACCACGCGCAGCGTGATGGACCGCCGCCACGCCCGGAGCAGGCCACGCGGCAGCCGCGCGGGCAACCGCGCCAAGCGCCGCAGGAACCGCCCGATCACCTCACGAGCGCCCCGGCACTAAGCCGGCCCCGCCTTGTAGCCCACGCCGCGCACCGTGACCACGATCTCCGGACGCTCCGGGTCGTGCTCGATCTTCGAACGCAAGCGCTGCACGTGCACGTTCACCAGCCGGGTGTCCGCGGCGTGCCGGTAACCCCAGACCTGTTCCAGCAGCACCTCGCGGGTGAATACCTGCCAGGGCTTGCGGGCCAACGCGACCAGCAGGTCGAATTCCAGCGGGGTCAGCGAGATCGGCACGCCGGCGCGCTTCACCGAGTGCCCGGCCACGTCGATGTCCAGGTCCGCGATCTGCAGGGCGGCCGGGGTGGGCTCCTCCTGGCGGCGCAGCCGGGCGCGCACCCGGGCCACCAGCTCCTTGGGCTTGAACGGTTTGACCACATAATCGTCGGCACCGGACTCCAGGCCGAGCACCACGTCGACGGTGTCGGACTTGGCGGTGAGCATGACGATCGGCACGCCGGACTCGGCGCGGATCGCCCGGCAGACGTCGATGCCATTACGCCCGGGCAGCATCAGGTCCAACAGCACCAGGTCCGGCTTGCGCTCCCGGAACGCCGCCAAAGCGCTGTCCCCGTCCCCGCACACGATCGGGTCGAACCCCTCGCTGCGCAGCACGATGGTGAGCATCTCGGCCAGCGCGATGTCGTCGTCGACCACCAGCACACGCTGCTTCATGGCCTCATCGTTGCACTTCGGCGGCCTGATGGTCGCTCACCGGGTGGCAAGTCCGGCGATCCCGGCCCGGTCGGGCTGCTGCAGGACCCCGCGCTCGGTGACCAGCGCGGTGATCAGGCCGGCCGGTGTGACGTCGAACGCGGGGTTCCAGGCCGGGCTCTCCGGCGGGGTCACCCGCTGCCCGGCGAAGGTCGCGACCTCCTCGGCGTCACGCTGCTCCACGGTCATGGCGGCGCCGTGCGCGGTGTTCGGGTCGATCGTGCTGGTCGGGGCGACCACCACGAACGGGATGCCGAGATAGGTCGCGATCACCGCCAGGGAGTAGGTGCCGATCTTGTTGGCCACCGCACCGTCTGCGGCGATGCGGTCCGCGCCGACCAACACCAGGTCCACCTCGCCGGCGGCCATCAACGACGCCGCTGCCGAGTCGACGAGCACCGAGTGCGGGACGCCGTGCTGGACGGCCTCCCAGGCGGTCAGCCGCGCGCCCTGGAGCAGCGGCCGGGTCTCGTCCACCCACAGGTGGGCCAGCCGGCCGGCCTGGTGCGCAGCCAGCACCACGCCGAAGGCGCTGCCGGGGCCGCCCACCGCGAGCGCTCCGGTATTGCAGTGGGTGAGGATCCGCGCACCCGGCTCGACGAGGGTCAGCCCGTGTTCGGACATCGCCGCGCCGGCCGCTTCTTCCTCCGCCGCCAGGGCGTGCGCCGCGGCCAGCACGGCCGCCGGGTCGCCGCCGCTGTCCACGTAGGCGGCGAACACCCGCACCACCCCGCCGGTCAGGTTCACCGCGGTGGGCCGGGCGTGCGCGAGGTCGTAGGCGGCGGACTCGACGTCGGCGCCGGTGGCCACGGCCAGGGCCACCCCGTAGCCACCGGCGATACCGAGCAGTGGCGCGCCGCGGACCGCCAACCGCTGCATGGCCTCGACCAGGCTCGGCACGTCCGGGCAGGTCAGCTCGACGGTTTCGCCGGGCAGCCGGGTCTGGTCCAGCAGCACGACAGCCGGCTCGTCACTCCAGTACAGGGCGCGGTACACGCGACGATCTTGCCTGCTCGGGCCGTGACACGATGATCCGCATGGCCCAGGACCCCGCGGGAACGCCCGCGCCGGCGCCCGAGCCCGCCAAACCGACCGGCGCCTGGGCGGCCCAGCAGCCGCCGGCGTGGGTCACGCCCACCCCGGTCCCCGCACCGCCCCCGCCTCCCCCGGCCGCCCCACCGACGGGCTCGCCCGCCGCGGGCTGGGGTGCCCCGCCGATCACTCCACCACCGCCGGGCTGGGCCGGGCCACCGCCGGGCGGCCCCGGCATGACCCTGCCGCCGGGCTGGACGCCACCTGCCCCGCAGGCGCCCCGACCCGGCGTGGTCCCGCTGCGCCCGCTGGGCATCGGGGAGATCCTGGACGGCGCCGTGTCCACCCTGCGCCGCTACTGGCAGGTGCAGTTGGGCTTCGCCGCGGCCGTGGTCACCGTGGTCACCGCGCTGCAGGCGGGCGCGCTGTACCTGGTGCTGCGGGACACCTCGGCGCTGGGCAACACCAGCGTGAGCGACTCCGGAAACGCGACCACCCAGTCCGTGCAGGTGGTGGCCACCGTCATCGGGATGCTCGCGCAAACCGTGCTGCAGGGCGTGCTGACCGTGGTGACCGCGCGCGCAGTGCTCGGCGAGGACATCACCCCGCAGGCGGCCTGGGCGCAGGCTCGGCCGCGGTTGTGGCGGCTGATCGGGTTGTCGTTCTCGGTGCTGGCGATGGTCGCCTCGATCATCGCGGTGCCGGTGCTGATCGGGCTCGCGGTCGGGCTGAGCAGCAATGCCGGTGCCGGGTTCGCCATCGGCTTCCTGGGCGAGTTGGCCGCGGTGCCGTTCGCGGTGTGGCTCTGGGTGCGCCTGGGGGTGGCCGCGCCCGCGTTGGTGCTGGAGAAGGCGACGATCGGCACCGCGATGCGTCGTTCGGGACGCTTGGTGCGCGGCACCTGGTGGCGGGTGTTCGGCATCCTGCTGCTCACCCAACTGATCACCCAGATGCTCACCGGCATCCTCTCGTTGCCGTTCCTCGGCATCGGCTGGGCGGTGTCCGGCACCGGCGAACATCCGGGTGCGGCCTTCTACCTGTTCACCATGCTCGGGGTCGCGATCGCCGGAGTGGTCACCTACCCGTTCGGTGCCGGGGTGACTGCCCTGCTCTACGTCGACCTGCGGATGCGCCGCGAGGGCCTGGACCTGACCCTGGCCCGCACCGCGGCATCGCGGACCGGGCGATGAGCCCTTTCGACATTCCGGTGGTGCCGGACCGCGAGGCCGCTCGGGCGGCTGCGCACAGCGAACTGCTCAAGCCCGCGTACCACGCGCACGACCCCTCGTTGTTCCAACGGCTGGCCACCCGACTGGTCAACTGGATCCAGGACCTGTTCGGCCGGGCCTCCGGTCCGACGCCGGGCAATCGGTTGTCGATCCTGCTGCTGATCGGCCTGGTGGTGCTGGCCGTGGTCGGGATCCGCGCCCGGCTCGGACCGCTGCGCAAGACGCATCGGCGCTCCGCCCCGGTGTTCCGCAGCGAGCTCCGCAGCGCGGCCGACCACCACGCGGCCGCCGACGCGGCGCTGGCCGCCGGCGACACCACCACCGCGACCGTGGAACGGTTCCGGGCGTTGGTCCGCGGCTGCGAGGAACGCGGGCTGTTGGTGCCGCGACCGGGTCGCACCGCGAACGAGGTGGCTGCGGAGGTGGCCGACTTGCGACCGGCCGCAGCGGGCCCGGTACGCGCCGCCGCCGGAGTCTTCGACGAGATCCGCTACGGCGGCCGGAGCGGTGACCGGGCGGCACACGACCTGGTGGCCGCCGCGGACGTCGCGGTGCGCGAGGCCCGGGCGAGCGAACCGGCGGCGGTCCGGTGAGCGTCGCCGTGGACAACGCAGCCGACCTGGCGACCGCAACCGCGCGCCGTTCGGCGCGGGTGCCACTGCTGTTGCTCGTGCTGCTGATCACGGTGACCGCGGTGATCGCCACGCTGGCCGCCCGGGGCAATGCGGGCGACCTGGACCCGGAGTCCTACGAACCGGGCGGCGCGCACGCCTTGCACCAACTGCTCAGCGACGCCGGCGTCCGGGTGCACGTGGCCCGCTCGGTGGCCGCGGCGCGCAGCGCGGAACCGGATGCCACGTTGCTGATCACCGACCCGGATCTGTTGCCTCCTCAGGCATTGCGGGACCTGGTGGAGGGCGCGTCGGGGGTGGTCTTGATCGCACCCACCCCGGCGGCGTTGGCGGAGGTGACCCCCGAGCTGACCGCGGTGAGCATGTCCGACGTGGGCACCCGAGATCCGGCATGCACGCTGCCGGCCGCGGTGCGGGCGGGCCGGGTGCAGCTCGGCGGCGTCGGTTACCGGGCCGAGCCCGCCATCGCGGGCGGCGCCTTCTGTTACGCCAAGGATGACGGCGCCCCGTTGGCCCGCCTCGATACGCGCACCGTGCTGGGCAGCGGCGCCCCGCTGACCAATCAACGTCTGGATTCCGACGGCAACGCGGCGCTGGCGTTGGCTCTGCTGGGCGAACGCCCGGACCTGGTGTGGTTCCGCCCGCAGCTGGACGACCCGGCGCTGCGGGCCGGTGGGCACAAGCCGCTGACCGCGTTGCTGCCCACGGAGCTGAAGTGGGCCGCGTTGCAGTTGGCGCTGGCCGCGGTGGTGCTTGCGCTGTGGCGGGCCCGGCGCTTGGGGCCGGTGGTCAACGAACCGCTACCGGTGACGGTGCGCGCGGCGGAGAGCACCGAGGGCTTGGCCCGGCTCTACCAGCGGGCCGGGGCCCGACAGCGCGCCGCCACCGCGTTGCGGGAGGCCGCGGTGCGGCGGTTGGCGGCCCGATTCGGCCTGCACAGCGGGCAATTCGAGCCGCGAGCGCTGGTCGAGGCGATCGCCGCGCACACCCATCGTCATAGGGAGGACGTCGGCGCGTTGTTGTTCGGGCAGGCGCCGGACGACGACGTCGCGCTGGTCGCGCTGGCCGATGCGCTGGACTCCCTCGAGCACGATGTTCGCGACGGCAGGAGGCCGCCCGGTGGATGAACTGGACCTGCGAGGAGACCGAGTGCCACCTGCCATGGGTGGCTCGGCCGATGAGGTCGCCGCCGCCCACCAGGCCCTGGTCGCGGTGCGCACCGAGGTGGCCAAGGCGGTGATCGGACAGGACGCCGCGGTCACCGGGTTGGTGATCGCGTTGGTCTGCCGTGGGCACGTGCTGTTGGAGGGCGTGCCCGGCATCGCCAAGACCCTGCTGGCGCGGGCTTTCTGTCGCGCCCTGGACCTACGCACCACCCGGGTGCAGTTCACCCCGGACCTGATGCCCGGCGATATCACCGGCTCGCTGGTCTACGACGCGCGCACTGCGGAGTTCTCCTTCCGGCCCGGCCCGGTTTTCACCAATCTGCTCCTCGCCGACGAGATCAACCGCACGCCCCCGAAGACTCAGGCGGCGCTGCTGGAGGCCATGGAGGAACGGCAGGTGTCGGTGGACGGCACCCCGCGCCCGCTGCCCGACCCATTCCTGGTGGCGGCCACCCAGAACCCGGTGGAGTACGAGGGCACCTATCCGTTGCCCGAGGCGCAACTGGACCGCTTCCTGCTCAAGTTGGTGCTGCCGTTGCCCAGTCGCACCGAGGAGATCGCGGTGGTTGCCCGGCACGTGGCCGGTTTCGACCCACGCGACCTGGCCGCCGCCGGGGTCAGCCCGGTAGCAGGCCCACAGCATCTTGCGGTGGCCCGCAACGCCGCCCGCGCGGTCACCGTGCGCCCGGAGATCCAGGGCTACATCGTGGACGTGTGCCGGGCCACCCGCAGTTCGCCCGCGGTGCGCCTGGGGGTCTCCCCGCGCGGGGCCACCGCGCTGCTGGCCGCCTCGCGCGCCTGGGCCTGGTTGTCCGGTCGGGACTACGTGCTGCCCGACGACGTGAAGGCGTTGGCCCGGCCCGCGCTGCGCCACCGCATCGGGTTGCGCGCCGAGGCCGAACTCGAGGGGGCCACCGCGGACGGAGTGCTGGACTCCGTGCTGACCACCGTGGCGGTGCCCAGATGAGTTGGCACCGCTGAGATGGCACTGACCGGGCGGAGCGCCCTGGTCGCCGCACTCGGCGCGGCGGTGGTCTGGGTGGTCGGGTCGGGCGCCGCGGTGCTCGGCGTGGAGGCACTGCTGGTCTGTGGGGTGTTGCTCGATCTGCTCGGTGCGGCCCGGCCGCGCGACCTGCGACTCGAGCGGGACGGCCCGACCGCGGTGCGCCTCGGCGAATCCGCGGCGCTCACCCTGCGGGTCACCAACACCGGCTCGCGCCGACTGCGCGGACGGCTGCGGGATGCCTGGGTGCCCAGCGCAGGTGCCGATCTGACGCGCCATCAGCTCGATGTGCCGCCCGGCGAGGGTCGCCTGCTGACCACCACGCTGCGACCGACCCGACGCGGGGACCGCCACCCCGACCGGGTCACCGTACGTGCCGTGGGACCGCTGGGGTTGGCCGCCCGACAGCGGGCGCACCGGGTGCCGTGGACGGTGCGCGTGCTGCCGGAATTCGGCAGCCGCCGCCACCTGCCCGCCCGGCTGGACCGCTTGCGAGTACTCGATGGACGCAATGCCGCCCGAGTGCGCGGGGCGGGCACCGAGTTCGACTCGCTGCGCTCCTGGGTGGACGGCGACGACGTGCGCTCCATCGACTGGCGGGCCACCGCACGACGAACCGAGGTGGCGGTACGCACCTGGCGCCCGGAACGGGACCGCCGCGTGCTGGTGGTGCTGGACTCCGGACGCACCGCCGCCGGTCGGGTCGGCGATGCTCCCCGACTGGACGCCGCGATGGATGCCGCCCTGCTGCTCGCCGCGTTGGCCTCGGCGGCCGGCGACCGGGTCGACCTGCTCGTCTACGACCGGCGGGTACGCGCCGCGGTCATCGGCGCCCGGCCGGGCCGATTACTGCCCGACCTGGTGTCCGCACTGGCCGGGGTCGAAGCCGACCTGGTGGAGACCGACATGCGCGGACTGGCCGCAGAGGTACTGCGCCGGGCCGGGCGCGACGCCCTGGTCGTGCTGATCTCCACCCTGGACGCCGCTCCGGTCACCGACGGTCTGTTGCCGGTGCTGCCCCTGCTGCTGGCCCGCCATCGGTTGGTGCTGGCGGCGGTCGAGGACACCCGAGTAACGGAGCTGGCCGCGGGACGTGGGGACGCCGAAGCGGTCTACGCCGCGGCGGCGGCGGAGCGCACCCGTTCCGAGCGCGCCGCGACCGGCGCCCTGCTGACCCGTCGCGGGGTGCGGGTGGTCGCGGCCGGTCCCGACGAACTGCCGCCGGCCCTGGCCGATACCTATCTGGCCCTCAAGGCCTCTGGTCGTTGACCTGCGCGAATGCGACAGTGGCAACCTGCCGGAAATTCGTTACGAAATCTCCCAAACCGACGGGCCGCGGGCGCCGAACCCTACCCGGGCACCGTGGAGCACTGCCACGAAGACCATGCTTACGAAGGGACGCCGATGAGGATAAACCGAGCCGCGCACGCGACCGCCGCGATCGTGCTCGTCGCCGGACTGGCCGGCTGCGGCGGCGGGGGCAGCAAGGACACCGCAACCAGCGGCGCCTCGGCCGCGCCGACCTCCGCGGGCACGGATAACACCGCGCCCGGCACCGGGGCGGACGCCTACAAGACCAACGACCCCTACGTCTCGGGTCAGGTCAGCACGGCGGCCCCGAAGACCATCGTGTTCTCCGGCTTCGCCTTCGTCCCCACCACGATCACGGCGAAGCCCGGCGAGGAATGGACCGAGGACAACCAGGACATCGCCACGCACAACATCAGCACGTTGGCGGCGGCCAAGGCGAAGGGCACCGGCGGGGACATCGCCCCGGACGTGGACCCCGGCAAGAAGGCGACGTTCAAGATGCCGACCAAACCCGGCAAGTACAAGGTCGTGTGCTTCTACCACCAGCAGATGACCGCGACGATCACGGTCAAGAAATAGAAATTAGGAGTCCGAATGCGACCCACCCGCATTGCGAAACTGACCACCGCCGCGGCCCTGTCCGCGGCGCTCGCGACCGTCGGGGGCGCGGGCATCGCCGCGGCCGTCCCCACCGCGTGTGACCCGAACGCGCCGGGCTCCTGCGACAAGTACGACCCGCACGACCCGTTCGTGCCCGGCGGCAACAAGGTGGGCAAGGCCCCGGCGCACACCATCGTGATGGCCGACTTCGCGTTCACCCCCACCAAGATCACCGCGAAGCCCGGTGAGACGTGGACCGAGGACAACCGCGACATCGCGATCCACAACATCAGCAGCGAGAACTACCTGAACAAGCACAAGAAGGGCACCGGCGCCGATATCGCCCCGGACGTGGCGCCCGGTTCGAAAGCGACGTTCAAGATGCCGACCAAGCCCGGCAAGTACAAGGTCGTTTGCTTCTATCACCAGAACATGACGGCAACGATCACAATCAAGAAATAACTGAGCGACGGTCCGGCGTCCGCCAACGCCCGGCCGGCATGATCCCTGCGTGAACCGAAAGCCCGCCGCCGCCCTTATGTCCCGTTCCGTCCGGATCGCCGCCGCCACGGCAGCGGTCGCCCTGGTGTCCGGTTGCGGGGTGACCCATAACGCGAACAACCCGTTGCCGGCGCCCATCTCGACGCCCGTGCTCGGCGTGATCCCCTCGGTCACCCCGATCCCGCTGGACACCCCGGCGACAGCGGCGGACACCGCAGAGCTGACGATGATCAACCAGTCGTTCAACCCCGCGACGTTGTACGTCACGCCGGGCACGGTGATCACGCTGACCAACAAGATGGATTTCATCTGCGGCGTGACCGATGAGGAGCACGGGCTGCGCAGTGGCGACGTGGGGCCGGGCGCCTCGGTGCACATGACCGCGCCGGACACGCCGGGCACCTACAAGTACGACTGCATCTACGAGCCGGACACCATGAAGGGCAAGCTCGTCGTGGCCAAGGACCCGCAGGCAGCCGCGACGAAGGCCGCGCAGGAGGATGCGGCGCGCAGCGCCTCCCCCACGCCGACCGCGACGCCGAACGAGACGTCCAACTCGTTCTCCGGCGGCACCAACGACTCCGGCAGCAGCCCGTCGCCGACGGCGTCAGCCACGCACACCCACGACTCGATAACCCGGGCTCAGTAGGAGCGACCGAACAGCACCCGGCGGCCGTAGGCCGACGGGGTGCCACAGCGCACGCAACTGCCGGTCTCCGCCGGGGCGTCATTGGGCACGCACCGCGGGGTGGCCGCGGTGATCGC
This sequence comes from Sporichthyaceae bacterium, assembly GCA_035644015.1. Lineage (GTDB taxonomy): Bacteria > Actinomycetota > Actinomycetes > Sporichthyales > Sporichthyaceae > DASQPJ01. The sequence continues at coordinate 3,591 of DASQPJ010000029.1, read as the reverse complement.
CTTGATGTCGTCCTCGCAGGCGGGCTCACCGCAGTGGAACGCGTTGGCCCACCCGGTGGCCACCGCGGTCGCGAAGGCGTCCCAGTCCTCGACGGTGCTGGTGTTCTCGTCCCGGAATGCGGTGGCCCGGGCCAGCATCGCGGCCTGGATCTCCTCCAGTACCGCGGGCAGCGTCGCCGCGAGACCCTCGAGCGGGAGGGTCTCCTTGTCCCCACCGACGCGGCGGGCCATCACCGCGACGCCGGCCTCCAGGTCACGCGGGCCGAGTTCGATGCGTAACGGGACGCCGCGCATCTCCCAGTCGTTGAACTTGAAGCCGGGCGAGAGTTGCGACCGGTCATCCACCTTGACCCGCACACCGGCCGCCTTGCACTGCGCTGCGAGGGTGTCCACCGCGGCCATCACCTGCGTCATCGCATCCCCGCGACCGACCGGCACGATCACCACCTGGAACGGGGCGAGGCGGGGCGGGAGCACCAGACCCTTGTCATCGCCGTGCGCCATGATGATCGCGCCGAGCATCCGGGTGGACATTCCCCAGGACGTGGTGTGGCAGTACTGTCGTCCACCTGACGATGCGTCAGCATACTGAATATCAAAGGCTTTCGCGAAGTTCGTGCCCATGTAGTGCGAGGTGCCGGACTGCAGGGCCTTGCCGTCGCGCATCATGCCCTCGATGGTGAAGGTGCGCAGCGCGCCGGCGAACCGCTCGCCCGGCGTCTTCTCCCCGACCACCACCGGAATCGCTGCCAGGTCGCGCGCGACCTCCTGGTAGACCCCGATCATCTGCAGGGTCTCGCGCATCGCGTCGGCTTCGTCGGCGTGCGCGGTATGCCCCTCCTGCCAGAGAAATTCGGTGGTGCGCAGGAACATCCGGGGCCGCAGCTCCCAGCGCACCACATTCGCCCACTGGTTGAGCAGCATCGGTAGATCACGGTGCGAGGAGATCCACTTGGACATCGACTCGCCGATGATGGTCTCCGAGGTGGGCCGCACGATCAGCGGCTCCTCGAGCTCCTTACCGCCGGCATGAGTGACCACGGCCAGCTCGGGCGCGAAGCCCTCCACATGCTCGGCCTCACGTTTGAGGTAGGACTCCGGGATGAACATCGGGAAGTAGGCATTCTCGTGCCCGGTGTCCTTGATCCGCTGGTCCAGCGCCGCCACCAGAAGCTCCCACAGCCGATAGCCGTAGGGCCGGATGATCATCGTGCCCTTGACCGGACCGCGGTCCACCAACTGCGCACGCAGGACGACGTCGTTGTACCAACCGGAGAAGTCCTCGCTCTGCGCAATGACCGCGCGTTCGTCTTTTGCCATGGATCAAGGTTATCGAGCGCTCGCCACCGGTTTTGCTTCGTGACCGTCGCGCCGTCGCGCCTCCTCGACATTCCGCCCGTTGCGAGCGAACGTAGGTGCCATGCGTGGATTGTTGGTGTCCGTTGTTGCGGCAGCCGTGGTGTTGGCGCCGGGATCGCTCGGCGACAAGAAGCCCAAGCCGGGGGAGCCGCCGAGTGTGCCGTGGGGCATGTGCTCGGTGGTCAACGTCGTGGTGAAGTCCCAGCAGCACCCGTGCCCCGAGGACTGAGGACTCCTCAGCCGACGCTGGGCAGTACGTCCCCGGCCAGTCGGGCATCGATGTCGCCGGTCTCGCCGGCGCGGGCGGCCCGGCCACCGAGCACGAACACATAGAGCAGGAACGCCAGTTCGGCGGCCACTCCGATGCCCACCCGCACGACCGTGGGCAGCCCGGACGGGGTGACGAACGCCTCCAGCACGCCGGACACGGCGAGCACGGCGATCAGGCCCAGCGCGACGCCCATCGCGGCGCGGCCCTCAACCGCCAATGCCGCGCTGCGGGTGCGTGGGCCGGGGTCGATCAGCGTCCAACCCAGCCGCAGCCCGACCCCGGAGGACACGAACACCGCGGTCAGTTCCAGCAACCCGTGCGGGGCGAGCAGGCCGAGGAACACGCCCAACCGGCCGGCCGCGCCCATCAGTCCCAGCCCGACCGCGAGGTTCGCCGCGTTCTGCCAGAGCAGGTACACCACCGGCACGATCAGGATGCCGAGCGCCAACCCGGCAGCGGCCACCCACACGTTGTTCGTCCACACCCGGGCCGCGAACGAGGTCGCCGCATGGTCGGAGTAGTACGACTCGAACTCCCCACCCGGCCGGGTCAACTCGCGCACGTACTCCGGGGACGCGATCGAGCCCTGCACCCGCGGGTGCTGCCCGACCCAGATCGCCATCGCGGCCACCACCGCGTAGAACACCGCGCCGATCCCGACCCACCACGGCCAGGCCCGGTACACCGCGGCCGGGAAGCGGCGGGCGAAGAAGTCCGCCACGTCCCTGCGGGACGGTGAGGAGGTCCCGGTGACCGCCGCTCGGGCCCGTCCGACCAACGACGACAACCGCCCGACCAGCGCCGGGTCGGGCGCCGCGGACTGCACGGTGGACAGGTGCGTCGCGGTGCGCTGGTAGAGCGCCACCAATTCCTCGGCCTCGTCCCCGGTCAACCGCCCGGCTCGGCCCAGCAACTCCTCCAGTCGCGCCCACTCCCGGGCATGCACGGCGACAAAGGCGTCGATGTCCACGCCCCATCCTCTCCTGGCGGGTGGGGCCATCCGCACCCCTGGATAGCCCCGCACGCCGGGAGAGGATGCGGAATGCTGGGGCGGTGAGCACCCCGCCGGTTGGTCCCACCTCGTGGGCAGGCCCGGTGGCCAACCGCGACGTGGTGACCGGCGAGGCGGTGGCCCTGGAGTTGCGGCTGGCCAAGGTGCCCAGCCGGGCGCTGGCCCTGCTCATCGACCTGGCGCTGCTGGCGATCCCGTTGATCGGCGTCGGCATCCTGGCCGGCGTGGTCGCCTCGAACACCGACGATGCCCTGGCGGCGGCGATCGGCCTGTCCACCGGAGTGCTCGTCCTGCTCGGCTATCCGGTGGCCTTCGAGACGTTCAACGGCGGCCGCACGCCGGGCAAGATGGCGCTCGGTCTGCGGGTGGTGCGCGACGATGGGGGCCCGATCCGCTTCCGGCACGCGTTCACCCGCGCGCTGATCGGGGTGATCGTCGACTTCGACCCGATCGCGCTCGGCGCGGTGGGGTTGATCAGCTCGTTGTGTTCCACCCGCGGCAAGCGGGTGGGCGACCACCTGGCGGGCACCGTGGTGATCCGGGAACGTATCCCGGTCGCCCTCGCCCCGCCCGCGTATGCGCCCCCACACCTGGCCGGTTGGACGGCCGGACTGCCCGTCGGCCGGATCCCCGACGAGCTGGCCCTGCAGGCCCGTCAGGTGCTCAGCCGCCTCGGCCAACTCGATCCGGCGATGGGCGCGCAGTGGACCTCCCGGCTGGCCGGGGAGGTCATGACCGCGTTGGGCCAACCCGCGCCGCCCGGCGTCGACCCGGCCTCGTTGCTCGCCGCGGTACTCGCCGAACGCCGCAATCGGGAGTTGGCTCGAGCAGGGTGGACGCCGCAGCCACCCACCGCAGCGCCTCCCTATCCGCCGCCCCCCGCCGCTGCACCGCCTCCTCCGATGCCACCACCCGCCCCCGCGCCGCCACCGCCTCCTCCGATGTCACC
>DASQPJ010000028.1:0-7502 GCA_035644015.1 Sporichthyaceae bacterium | reverse complement strand
CTCGAGCCGGACCGGCCCACGTTGCTGGTGTTCGGCGGGTCCCAGGGCGCCCGCAGCATCAACCTGGCCGCCACCGAATCTGCCCCGGCGTTGCGCAGTGCGGGGATCCAGGTGTTGCACGCCGTGGGGCGGGACAATGTGGGGTCAGTGACGGTCCCGCCGGCGACGGTAGGAGCCGGGCAATCGGCACAGCAGGCCGAGGAGGGCGCGCGCTACGTGATCGTGCCCTACCTGGAGCGGATGGACCTGGCCTACGCGGCGGCCGATGTGGCGATGTGCCGTAGCGGGGCGATGACCTGTGCCGAGTTGGCCGCGGTCGGACTGCCCGCCTGGTACGTGCCGCTGCCCATCGGCAACGGTGAACAGCGGCGCAATGCCAAGCCGGTGGTGGACGCCGGCGGTGGCGGCATCGTCGAGGACAAGGCGTTGGACCCGACGTGGATGGCCACGCACCTCATCCCGTTACTGCTCGACCCGGAGCGGGTGGCCGCGATGAGTGCGGCCGCGGCCCAGCACGGCCGGCCCGGCGCCGACGAAGCGCTGGCCGACCTCGTCGCCGAGGCGGTCGGGGCATGACCCTGACCGCGGCCGACGTGCCCGCCGCCGACCGGCTGGGCCGGGTGCACTTCATCGGCATCGGTGGGGCCGGCATGTCCGGCATCGCGCGCATCCTGTTGGCCCGCGGGGTTTCGGTCTCCGGCAGCGACGCCAAGGATTCCACCGCGCTCACGTCGCTGCGGGCCCTGGGCGCCACGGTGTACGTGGGCCACTCGGCTGAGCAGATCGGCGCCGCGGACACCGTGGTGGTGTCCACCGCGATCCGCGAGTCCAATGCGGAGTACGTGCTGGCCCGCGAGCGCGGGTTGCGCATCCTGCCCCGGGCCGCGGCCTTGGCCGCCGTGATGGCCGGTCGGCGGGCGGTCGCGGTGGCCGGTACGCACGGCAAGACCACGACCACCTCGATGCTCACCGTCGCGTTGCAGCACTGCGGGGCCGACCCCTCGTTCGCCATCGGGGGCAGCCTGAACGAGTCCGGGGCCAACGCGCACGACGGCAGCGGCGATGTGTTCGTCGCCGAGGCCGACGAGTCCGACGGGTCGTTCCTGCTCTACACCCCGCACGCGGCGATCGTGACCAACGTCGAGGCCGATCACCTGGACCACTACGGCACGTCCGCGGCGGTGGACGAGGCGTTCGTGCGCTTCTCCGGGCGCATCGAGCCCGGTGGGTTCCTGGTGGTGTGCGCGGACGATCCCGGCGCGCGCAAGCTCGGCCAGGTGGCGGCCGCAGCGGGGGTGGACGTGCGCACCTACGGCGTCAGCGACACCGCCGACGTGCGGGTGGAGTCCCTGGCGGTGCTGGGCGGTGGCGGATACGGCTTCGAGCCGGTGGCGAACGGCCGCCGGTTGGGCCCGGTGCAACTGCAGGTGCCCGGTGTGCACAACGTGCTCAATGCGTCTGCGGCGCTGTCCGTCGGGCTCGGCCTGGGTTTCTCGGCGATCGAACTGCGCGAGGGGCTGGCCGGGTTCACCGGCACCCGGCGCCGGTTCGAGCTGAAGGGCAATGCCGGGGGAGTGCGGGTCTACGACGACTACGCGCACCACCCGACCGAGTTGCTCGCGGTGCTGCGCGCGGCCCGCGAGGTGGTGGCCGGCGGACGGATAGTCGCGGTGTTCCAACCGCACCGGTACTCGCGCACGGCGGCGTTCACCAAGGAGATGGGTTCCGCGCTCGGTCTGGCCGACCGGGTGGTGGTGATGGACGTCTACGCCGCCGGCGAGGACCCCATCCCCGGCGTGACCGGGGCCTCGGTCGCCGCCGCGGTGCCGCTGCCCGCCGGGGACGTGTTGTTCGAGCCGTCCTGGTCCTCGGTGGCCGGCCGGTTGGCGGATTTCGCGGAGGCCGGCGACATCGTGCTCACCCTGGGCGCCGGGGACGTGACCATGCTCGGGCCCGAGGTGCTGGAGCTGCTCGGCGTGCGGGACGGGGTGCAGGCGTGAAGGGCCGCACCGCGCTGGCGTCCCGGCCGTCCACCCCGGCCGCAGCGGTCGCTGCCTCGGTGCGCTCGGCGGCCGCGCTGCGCGCGCGGCGTCGCGGCCGCTGGATCCGGGCCGGGTTGGCGGTGCTGGTGGCCGGGGTGGTCGCGGCCCTGGTCTGGGCGTTGTTCTTCTCCGCGCTGATCGCGGTGCGCACCGTGAACGTGGCCGGCACCTCGCGGTTGACCCCGGCGGAGGTGACCGCGGTGGCCAGGGTGCCCCGGGGCGGCTCGTTGGCGTTGCTGGACACCCGCGCGGTGGCCGCCCGCACCCGCTCGCTGCCCGCGGTGGAATCAGTCAAGGTGGAACGGCGCCTGCTGCACACCGTGCGCTTGGTGATCACCGAACGCACCCCGGTACTGGTGCTGGACACGGTTTCCGGACGGCAGTTGGTGGACGCCTCCGGGGTGGCCTTCGCGGCGGCCTCGGACGCCGATGCTGCGGGTCTGCCGGTGGTGCGCACCGCGCTGTTGACGTTGCCGCAGAGCACCTTGGTATCGATCACCGCGATGCTGGCCGCGCTGCCCGCGGCAGTGCGCGCCGATGCCCAGGTGGTGCGCGCGGACTCCGCCGATGCCATGTCGGTGGAACTGACCGATGGCCGGTTGGTGATCTGGGGGGACGACACCCGCCAGGAGTTCAAGGCGCAGGTGCTTTCCGTGCTCATCCACCGCAAGGGCCGGGCCTACGACGTGAGCACGCCCGAGGCCCCGGCGATCACTCGCTGACCACGCCCCTGACGGCACGTCAGGTGTTGCTGCGCGACACGCGCCCGATGTCCTTGGTGCGGCCCCGGCCGGGCTCTAGTTTCTGCAGCGTCGTCAGGTTGACATAACTCTAAACCTCAACTTGAGGGTGAGAGTTGAGCCCGGGGGACACCCGAACTGACCGAAGAGTGAGAGGCACCGGCCGTGGCAGCTCCGCAGAACTACCTTGCAGTGATCAAGGTCGTCGGCATCGGTGGCGGTGGCGTCAACGCCATCAACCGGATGATCGAGGTCGGCCTCAAGGGTGTCGAGTTCATCGCGATCAACACTGACGCCCAGGCGCTGCTGATGTCCGACGCGGACGTCAAGCTCGACGTCGGTCGCGAGCTCACCCGGGGCCTCGGCGCCGGCGCGAACCCGGAGGTCGGCCGCAAGGCCGCCGAGGACCATCGCGACGAGATCGAGGAGGTCCTGCGCGGCGCGGACATGGTGTTCGTGACCGCCGGCGAGGGTGGCGGTACCGGCACCGGTGGCGCTCCGGTGGTGGCCAGCATCGCCCGCTCGCTCGGCGCGCTGACCATCGGTGTGGTCACCCGTCCGTTCAACTTCGAGGGCCGGCGGCGCAGCACCCAGGCCGAGGACGGCATCGGCCGCCTGCGCGAAGAGGTGGACACGCTCATCGTCATCCCGAACGACCGACTGCTGTCCATCTCCGACTCCACGGTCAGCGTGCTGGACGCGTTCAAGTCCGCCGACCAGGTGCTGCTCTGCGGCGTACAGGGCATCACCGACCTGATCACCACGCCGGGCCTGATCAACCTCGACTTCGCCGACGTCAAGTCCGTGATGTCCGGCGCGGGCTCGGCGCTGATGGGCATCGGTTCGGCCCGTGGGGAGGACCGGGCGATCCTCGCGGCCGAGGCCGCCATCGCCTCGCCGCTGCTGGAGGCCTCCATCGAGGGTGCCCGCGGCGTGCTGCTGTCCATCTCCGGTGGTTCGAACCTGGGCCTGTTCGAGATCAACCACGCCGCCCAGTTGGTCGCCGAGGTGGCCCACCCCGAGGCGAACATCATTTTCGGTGCGGTGATCGACGACGCGCTGGGTGACGAGGCCCGGGTGACCGTCATTGCGGCCGGCTTCGACGCGGGAGTGCCCACCCCCTACCAGGAGCAGGGCATTCGTCGAACCGAGATGGCGCAGCCGTCCAACGACCCCGGCGAGGTCCCGACGTTGATCTCCGACGGCGCCCAGGGCGCTCACGACCGGCAGTCGATGCCCGCCCCGCGCGAGCACATCGAGGTGCGGCGCCGCGAGCCCGCCCGCAGCGTGCCGGTGCAACAGGCCCGCCGCACCCCGGAACTCGGCCCCGACGAGCTGGACATCCCCGACTTCATGAAGTGATGACCCACCCCGGCCCCGGCGGACCCACCCCGCCGGGGCCCGGTCATTGTGCGCAAGTCCCCCGAGTGTGTAGTTGTGCAGGCTCCAAGAGCCGAAAAGCCTGCGCAAGTGCACACTCGGGTGAGTTAAGGCGCGGGTTGGGGAGGGTGAGGACGTGTGCTGCCGCTGCTGAGGCCGACGTGGCCGGCCGGGGTGCGGGGCGTGTTCACCACCCGGGCCGGTGGGGTCAGTATTCCGCCCTACGCCGACCTCAATCTGGCGCTGCACGTGGGCGATGACCCGCGCGCGGTGGCGGACAACCGGGCCGCCGCGGCGGCGGCGATCGGCCTGCCCGCCGGAGCACTCGCCTTCGCCGAGCAGCTGCACGGCAATCAGGTGGCACTGCTGGACGCGCGGCCGGCGACCCCGCCGGCCGTCGATGCCATGGTCACCACCACGCCCGGCCTGGCGCTGGTGGTGATGGTGGCCGACTGCGTCCCGGTGCTGCTGGCCGACGCCGCAACGGGCGTGGTCGCGGTGGCGCACGCGGGGCGCAAGGGCCTCGAACTCGGGGTGGTGCCGGCCGCGGTGCGGGCCATGGTCACCTGCGGGGCGGACGTCGAGCGCATGGCGGTCTGGCTGGGCCCATCGATCGGGGGCTGCTGCTACGAGGTGCCCGCGGACATGCAGGCCGCGGTGGACGCGGCCGCCCCGGGTGCCGCCTGCCGCACCACAGCCGGCACGCCGGGTCTGGACCTGCGGGCCGGCCTGGAGGCGCAGTTGACCGCGCTGGGGGTGACCCGGGTCGGCCGGGTGGGCGGCTGCACCGCCGAGACCGCTGACCTCTTCTCTTATCGGCGGGATGCCACCACGGGCCGCTTCGCCGGGTTGATCTGGCGGGAACCGGACGGATGAGCGCGCCGTCGCGGCGCGAGGAACTGGCCGCCAACCTCGCTGTGGTGCAGGCACGCATCGCCGCGGCGGCCACCGCTGCCGGCCGCGACCCGTCCGAGATCACCCTGATCGCCGTCACCAAGACCTACCCGGCCGCCGATATCGCCCTGCTCGCTGAGTTGGGCGTGTCGGACGTGGGGGAGAGCCGCGACCAGGAGGCGGCCGGCAAGGCGGCCACCCTCGGCGACCTGCCGGTGCGCTGGCACTTCGTCGGCCAACTCCAGACCAACAAGGCCCGATCGGTGGCCCGCTACGCCGATGTCGTGCACTCGGTGGACCGCCCCGGGTTGGTCGGGGCGCTCAGCCGGGCCGCTGCGGACCGTGCTGTGCAGCTCGACGCGTTGGTCCAGCTGAACCTGGATCCGGCGGACAGTGGTCCGCGCGGCGGGGTGTCGCCCGCGGAGCTGCCCCGACTCGCCGACGAGATCGCCGCCGCGGCCGGGCTCCGGCTGCGCGGGCTGATGCTGGTCGCACCGCCCGGACTGGACCCGGAACCGGTGTTCGACCGGCTGGCCCGGGCCGCGGCGGCGCTGCGCGTCGAGCACCCGCACGCGGACTGGATCTCCGCCGGGATGAGTGGCGATCTGGAGGTCGCGGTGGCGCACGGTGCGACACATGTGCGTGTCGGGTCCGGGTTGCTCGGTGCACGCCCGGCTAAGCGCTAGCGTCGCCACAGAGGCACCAACAGTGCACTCCGGGTGCGGGTCACGAGTACGTCCGCGCAGTCGAATTCGGATCGAAAGGGCAGGCGCACATGGGCGCGATGCACAAGTTCGGCGTCTACCTGGGCCTCGTTGAGGACGAGGAGCGCTACCCCGAGGACGACCATCGCGACGAGATCCGAGAGGAACGTCCCGTGCGAGAGAATCGCTTCTCCGAGCCGGTGGCCCGCCACGTCGCGGTTGCCGAGCGCCGCGCCGTCGTCGCCCCAATGGGCTCCACCGCGGTGGCCATCGACCCGTACCGCATCACCACGCTGCACCCGCGCACCTACAACGAGGCCAAGCTGATCGGCGAGGAGTTCCGTCAGGGCGTCCCGGTGATCATGAACCTCACCGAGATGGACGACGTGGACGCCAAGCGCCTGGTCGACTTCTCCGCCGGACTGGTGTTCGGCTGCCACGGCACGATCGAGCGGGTCACCCAAAAGGTGTTCCTGCTCTCGCCCGCGGACGTGCACGTCACCGCTGAGGACAAGGCCCGCATCGCGGGCGGAGGCTTCTACAACCAGAGCTGATCCGGGGTCTGTGCAACGCGATTCCGGGCAGCCGGGCAGGATGGACGTCGTGACCGGGGGAACGGGGTTTTGGGGTGAGGCGCAGCTGTGAGCGCGCTGGGGATCACCCTCGTCTATATCCTGACTATTTTTCTGGTTTTGCTCGTCGCCAGGATGGTCATGGACTACGTGTTCATGTTCGCGCGGTCCTATCAGCCCAAGGGACCTGCCGTGATGGCGCTCGAGGTGCTGTACTCGTGCACCGATCCGCCGTTGAAGTTCTTGCGGCGGTTCATCCCCCCACTGCGACTCGGTGGAGTAAGCCTTGACCTGTCGTTTCTTGTGTTATTTGTCATCGTCATTGTCGGGCGGGACGCCGCAGCGCAGTTATGACGCGGTACGGTCTATCCCGAACGTCGACGATCTCTCTGAGGTGACCAGATGCCGCTGACCCCCGAGGACGTGCGGAACAAGCAGTTCACGACCGTCCGTCTACGAGAGGGCTACGACGAGGACGAGGTTGACGCCTTCCTCGACGAGGTCGAGACCGAACTGAGGCGACTCATCCGGGAGAACGACGAGCTGCGCGCCAAGCTCGCCGCCGCCACCCGGGCCGCCTCGGCCGCGCCCGCCACCACGGCGCCGCAGCCTGCGGTCGAGGCCGAGAAGGCCGAGAAGAAGGACGAGGCCGCCAAGTCCGAGCCGGAGCCCGCGCCCGAGCCGCCCAAGTCGGTGGCCGAGCCGCCCCCCGTCTACGAGCCCAGCGCCGGTGCGGACAGCGCCGCCCGGGTGCTCGCACTGGCCCAGCAGACCGCCGACCAGGCGATCGCTGAAGCCCGTGGCGAGGCCAACAAGATCGTCGGCGATGCGCGTTCCCGTGCAGAGGCCATCGAGCGTGAGGCCCGGAACAAGGCCGACGCGCTGGAGCGCGACGCACAGGACAAGCACCGCTCGATCATCGGTGTGCTGGAGACCCAGCGCAACGCGCTCGAGGCTCAGCTGGACCAGCTCCGCCAGTTCGAGCGGGAGTACCGCAGCCGCCTGAAGAGCTTCCTCGAGGGTCAGCTGCGTCAGCTCGAGGCCCCGGCCGAGAGCGACAACCTCTCCAACGGCCCGCGGGCCTCGGCAGGCGCTTCCGGCGCTCGCGCCGGCGCCCCGCGCCAGCCGATGCGCGGCTTCCTGATCGACGAGGACGAGAGCTAAGCACCA
>DASQPJ010000027.1:0-3057 GCA_035644015.1 Sporichthyaceae bacterium | reverse complement strand
CGGACGGAGTAGTACTCGAGCAAGGCCCGTCCGCCCAGGTATTGGACAGCCCACAGAATCCGGTCGCGGCGCGGTTCCTGCGCGCGGTGCACACCATGGAGGTCTGAGGCGTGAAAGCGGTTCGGGAGTCACACAGCTTCGCCCCCGAGCAGGGCGTGCCGCCGGCGGTCGCACCGTTCTCCCACGTCACCAGGTGGGGCTCCCTGCTGTTCGTCACCGGACAGATGCCCACCGACCCGGCCACCGGCCGACTCGTGGCCGGCGGCCTGCTCGAACAAGCCGAACAGGTCAGGGCCAACCTGCTGGCCTGCCTGCGCCCGTTCGGCGCGGACCTGGACGACGCCCTGATGGTGCGTGTCTACCTCACCGACTTCACCGAGTTCGAGTCGTTCAACGAGCGCTACCGGACCTGGTTCACCGCACCACTACCCAGTCGCACCTGCGTCGGCACCACCGCTCTCGCGGTCGGCGCGGACATCGAGATCGACCTGGTCGTAGGCCTGACCGACACCCGAGGAGGAGACTCCGCATGAGCCTGACCGTGCTGCAACCCGGAGAGGGCGCCATCACCGGCCAGCACCTGCTGACCTCGACACCGGAAACGGTGCGGTGGGGCTGGCTGCCCAATGCTGCCGCGACTCCCTGTCTGACCGTCAACTCCGGGGACACCGTCACCATCGACACGCTCAGCCACGAAGGCATCCTGGACGATCAGGGCCGCGACCCGGTGGGCTTCCTCGGTGGCTACGGGATCAAGGCCGCCGAGGTGACCCGGGACGCGAAGGAGATCGCCGCCAGCGCCATCCCGAACGGCGCCGACGACGGCCCGCACGTGGTCACCGGACCGATCGCGGTGGCAGGTGCGCGGCCGGGCGACGTCCTGAAGATCGATGTGCTCGAACTGCTGCCCCGCACGCCCTATGGCTTCGTGAGCAGTCGACACGGCTATGGCGCGCTGCCCGGCGAGTTGCCCGAGGGCCCCTCCAACGTGTGGCAGTTCTGCGAGGTCGGCTTCGACGGCGGCCGGATGGTGAGCTGGATGGCCGCCGCCGACGGTCGCCGGGCGTGTTTCCCGTTGGACCCGTTCCTGGGCCTGATGGGGGTGGCGCCGGCAACGTCCGACCCGGTGCACTCGGTGGCGCCGGGTGACTTCGGCGGCAACATCGACATCAAGTGGGCGCAGGTCGGCACCGCGCTGTATCTACCGGTGTCCGTGGACGGGGCACTGTTCTACACCGGTGACCCGCACTACGCGCAGGGCAACGGTGAGGTGGCGCTGACCGCACTGGAGGCCTCGTTGCGTGCCACCGTGCGGCTCAGCGTGTTGTCCGGGCCGCAGGTGGCCGCCGCGGTGGGGACTCTGCGCACCCCGGTCGTCGAGACGGCCAGCCACTGGATCCCGACCGGGCTGGACGTGAGCCTGGACGAGGCCATGCGCAACTGCGTGCGCAACGCCATCACCTTCCTGGTGGAGCGGTTCGGCTTCGACCGGTCCACCGCAATGGCCTATCTGTCCGCTGCCGGCGACTTCGAGGTGAGCCAGGTGGTGGATGCGGTCAAGGGGGTGCATTGCATGATCAGGAAGTCTGACTTCGCCCAATGGGCCTGACGCTCGGGCAGCAATGAAATATGGTCGGAACAATACATAGATTGGTTGCGTATCCACCTTGTCGAAAAAGCAGTTCCACCTGGCTTGGTTTCTGAACTTCGTAACCGACGACTGGCACGGGACCTGGGGCAACGGCGGCCGGGACTGGTCCGGCGACTTCTACGTGGAAATGGCGCGCGACCTCGAACGCGCGTGCTTCGACTACGTGATCATCGAGGACAAGCTGATGGTGTCCACCGCTTACGGCGGAACCATGGAGGCCGACCTGAAGTACGCGGTGACCCCCAAGCATGACCCGGTTCCGCTCGCTGTGCTGATGGCGCAGGCCACGAGCCGGCTGGGCGTGGTGCCCACCATGTCCACGAGTTTCTACCCGCCATTCCTGCTGGCCCGGCTCTGCGCCACGATCGACCATCTCGCCCGAGGTCGATTCGGCTGGAACATCGTCACCTCGGCGGAGGACCGGGCCGCGCAGAACTTCGGTATGGACAAGCTCTACGAGCACGACGAGCGGTACGCGATGGCGACCGAGTACGTTGATCTGGTCCGCCAGCTGTGGGACTCCTGGGAGCCGGACGCCGTTGTACGGGACCAGGAGAGCGGTACCTACGCCGACCACACCAAGGTGCACACGGTCGACTTCGTCGGCAAGTACTACAAGTCCCGGGGCCCGCTGAACACCGCGCGCCCGCCCCAGGGCCACCCGGTGCTGTGCCAGGCCGGCGCCTCGCCGCCCGGCCGGGAGTTCGCCGCGCGGTACGCCGACACCATCATCGCCACCGCGAACACCCCGATCCAGATGAAGGCCTACCGTGAGGACATCCGGGCCAAGCTGGCCGCGCACGGCCGCGGCCCGGACGACTGCAAGGTTCTGTTCCTGATCTCGCCGATCGTGGCCGACACGGTCGAGGAGGCGCGGGCCAAGAAACTGCGTTGGATGTCGGACCCGCTGTACATCCAATTGGTATTGGTCACCATGTCCTCCATCACCGAGATCGACTTCAGCCGGTTCGATCTCGATCAGCCGCTGCCGGCAGTGACAACCAATGGGGAACGTGGCTTTCTCGAGGCCTTCGTGCGCCGGGCGGAAGGCAAGACGCTGCGTCAGGCAATCGTCGACGATGGTATGAGCGACGCCGGCGAGTTCGTCGGAACACCCGATACAGTGGCTGACCGGATGGCCGAGATGATGGACGAGGTCGGCGGAGACGGATTTCTCATCACCACCCCGGAGAAGAAGCTGAACCGGCGCTATGTCACCGAGATAACCGACGGGCTCATACCGGCCCTGCAACGTCGTGGAGTTGTCCGGACCTCCTATACGCACGAACATTTCCGGGACAACCTTCTGGACTTCTAACGCGGCGGGCGAGCCGTCAGCATCACCGCGGCGAGTGTGACAACGATGCCGACGAGACCGGCGGCGTAGAGCCACGGCGCGCCGGTCA
>DASQPJ010000026.1:0-3209 GCA_035644015.1 Sporichthyaceae bacterium | reverse complement strand
CACGTTGGGCCAGGCGGGCAACGTGGCCGAGGCGATCGCCTCGCCCTTGAAGTGGTAGACGCGGCCGCGCTCGTCCTCGGCCTCGATCTCCTGGCGGACGGCGACGTGCGTCACCGGGTGGTACTCGAGGACGTTGCGCCGGACGCGGACGATCTCCAGCGACTCGCCGTCGGCGATCACCCACGCGAAGTGATGCGTCGGGCGCCCGGCCGGCAGCTCGTAGAGACCCGTCCACGCGGGGTCGGTGTCCGGCGACTCGAAGCTGATCTGGTTGAAGATCAGGTCCTCGCCGAAGTACATCGGCGACCAGCCGACCGGCGGCACCGGCACGCCACCGCGGGTCTCCTTGCGCACCTGGCGCCAGGAGCGGTCCCGCGGGGCATAGCAGTCCACGTCGAACTGCTCGCCGTTCAACGTCAGCGTGCCGACCGCGTGCATGAACTGCTCAGTGCCGCCGGGAGAGCGACCGGGATCGTCGTGGTGGTCCTCCTCGCCGGGCATGATGTGCCCGCGGGCCAGCAGCGGGGTGACCGCGGCCTGAACGATGTCGAACGAGGTGTCACCGTCGGAGTAGGTCAGTCGCGCGGTGCGGCCGGGCTCGATGAACTCGATGCTCAGCCCGTTCGCGGTGGTGATGCGGTTTCCCTCGACCGTGGGCCAGGGCATGGTGATCTCGTAGTTGAGGTGGTCGATGTCGGTCGGGGTGTAGTTCTCGGTACCCCGGAAAATCGCCACCCCGCCCTGGCACAGCGGGAACGCGGGTTGGTAGCGGATGTAGATGAAGGCGCCGATCTGCGCCTCGGGGATGGAAAACCCGAAGTAGTGCGTGTGGACGGTGTGTGGGTCCCACGTCTCGTCCGGCCCCGGCAGGGGCAGTACGAGGTCGGAGGACGCCGGGTGGGTACCGAGGCTCATCGCAGCGCCCCCACCACCGGCGCCGACGCGGGAGCGGTCGGCGTCGAGATCGGCAGGTCCGCGGCGGCATCAGCCTTGGCAGAGGGCATGACCAGCGCCTTGATCTGGTCGAAGACGTTGCCCTCGTGGCCGCTTTCCGGTTGGGCGACCGCCAACGAGATGAACCACACGGCGTACAAACACAGCCCGAGGGTGACGCCGCACGCGGCATAGGTGACGAACCACGACACGTCGTGCTGGTTGAGCGTGAGCCACATCGGCCAGGCCGTGGCGCCGTTGGCCAGGCCGTCGGCCATCGGGATCAACGGGATCACGCCGAGCAGAGCCAGCGGGGTACTCACCTGCTTGCGCAGGAAGTAGATCAACGCACCGGCGACCATCGGCATCACCGGGTTGACGAAGCCCCACCATATGGGGAATCCCCACGGGTTCAACGGCTGCTTGCCGTAGTACAGGTAGGTGTGCATGAGGATGCCCGGCGACTCCAGCGCCAGGTCGACGATGCAGTCCAACGCCCACAACTGGAACAGCATCTTGCGGGTGATGCCGTTCTGGAAAAGCCGGCTGGCGAAGTAGCCCAGGCCGCCGACGTACCACGGGTACACGAAGCAGATGTAGAGCGGCATGGTGCGGTCCAACACGGTGAACGTGCCCAGCGCGTTGTTCTCCTTCAGGTACACCTGGCCGAGCACATCGACGACCGGCTCCATCCCGGCCGCGAACGCGCCACCGATCAGGCAGTACAACAACACCGGGTCGCGGTGCTTACGGATGCGCTGCAGGGAGTACAGGAACATCCCGAGCAGCGGAAGGAAGATGAAGACGTTGAAGATCGTCTCGGGCGTCTTCGGCATCCTGTCCTGGGTCGGCGGCTGCGGGATCGTCGGAACGTCCACAGCTAGGTGCATGAGCAGGTGCATGTCTCTCCCTCGCGCGTCTCAGATGCAGTTGAACGTGGTGCCCTGCGGCGCGTAGAACCCGCGCTTGTCAAAGGCCATGGGGGCGTAGCAGAAGTTCTCCGACGCGTGCGGTTGGCCGGCGGTGTACGTGGTCGGCGGGATCAGCCCGCCCAGCGTTTCCTTCTTCACCAGGCCGAGGCCCTTGAAGATCAGCGCCCGGGTCAGCGGCACGTTGTGCACCGACGGACCGAGCAGGTTCACGACGCGCTCGAGCATCGTCGCGCAGGACCAGGCCAGCGCACTGGACGCCTCGATGCGCACGGTGGGGGCGTAGCGGTCCATCGCGGCCCGGAACAACTTCTCGCCGAGCAGGTCCGCGCCCTGAGAGAACGGGAACACCGGCGCGGCCATGGACAGCGTGGCGTTCTGCAGGTTCTTGTCCGCCGGGTCGAACCCGGCCTGGCTGGCGGTGATGGCGATCGGCACGGTCAGCCCGACGGTGGCGCAGGACCGCGCGGTGCGCGACACCCCACCGGCGTCGCCGGCGAACACCAAGGCCTGCACGCCGGCGCCCTTGGCTGCCTGGCAGGCCGAGGTGAAGTCGTTCTGGGTGAGGGAGATCTGCGTCTGGTAGGCGACCTCCATGCCGAACTTCTTGGCGTAGCCGTCCTTGTCCAGGGTGTCGCGGAACGCGGTGCACGCGGTGGACTCGACGCAGTAGAAGATGCCGATCTTCTTCACGCCCTGCTTCGCGAGCGCCTGCACCGAGCCCGCGAACTGCGCGCGCTCGATGCCGCCGACCGGGAACAGGTCCGGGGACAGGTGCCAGTCCGGGGTGACCTGGTCGCCGCCGACCGCGGCGATGTTCATGCCCTCCACGCCCTTGCGGAAGCCCTGCACGTCCAGCGGGGCATAGTTGGCGACCAGGGCGACGGCGTTGCGCTGCTGCACCATCTCCTTGACCGCAGCCTCACTGCGCGCCGGGTCCGAAGCGGTGTCCTTCTGGTACAGGGTGACCGGGTGGCAACCCAGCCCACCACGCAGGTTCACGTCGCGCACCCACGCCGGCAACACGTTCAACGCGCCCTGGTTGTTCGCCCCGACCAGACCACTGAACGCGCCGACCTGACCGATGACCACCGGCGGGCCCTGGGTGGTGCAGCCGACCGCGACGGCGGGCGCAGCGGCCTTGGCCACCGGGGCGCCCGCCGTCGCTTTGGTCTGCCGCTTGGTCGCCCCGGCGACCGCGTCCCGGTCGGTCGGCGTGGCAGCGGCAGCGGGGGCGGCAAGAGTGGAGGAGGTGGCGGCGGCCGGGGCCGCGGCGGAAACCGGGGCAGCGGCGGCGGGAGCGGCGACTGCGGCGGCCTGTTCGTGCTCCAGCGCGCTCACCCGGCC
>DASQPJ010000025.1:0-9114 GCA_035644015.1 Sporichthyaceae bacterium | reverse complement strand
GTGCGCTGTCCGGCGCCACCGCGACCACCGGCTGCCCGATCGGCGAGGCGCGGTCCACCCGGTCCGGGGCGGCCATGGTGGAGGCCCTGGTGCGCGAGGCGGCCGCGGTGGCCCGGGCCGAGGGCGTGGGTCTGCCCCCGGACTACGAGACGACCACGTTGAGCCTGCTGCAGTCGCTGGACGGCGGTATGCGCAGCTCGCTGTACGAGGACCTCGCGCACGGCCGGCCATGTGAACTGGAGGCCCTGCAGGGTGAGGTGGTGCGCCGCGCCGCACTGGTCGGGGTGCCCGTCCCGGTCACCGCCACCGTGCATGCGGTGCTGGAGCCGTGGGCCGCCGGGGCAACGCCGACCTGGGGGTCGGGTTGAGCCGCCACCTGCACGCTGCCGGGGATGACGACGTGCCCGCGGTCGCGCGCCCGGCCCGCCTCGAGGACCTGCTGGTGCTGGCCGCCAAGGGCGACCAGGACGCGTACGCCCAGGTCTATGAACGGATGTCCGGCCCGATCTACGGCCTGGTGCGCCGGGTGTTGCGCGACCCCGCGCAATCCGAGGAGGTCGCCCAGGAAGTGTTGCTCGCGGTCTGGCGCACCGCGTCGCGTTTCGACGAGACGCAGGGTTCGGGCAATGCGTGGGTGATGACGATGGCGCACCGGCGCGCGGTGGACCGGGTGCGGTCCGAGCAGGCCACCGCGGACCGCCACCACCGGTTTGGCGTTCGCGAGGTGGAGCCGGACTACGACTCGGTGTCCGACACCGTGCAGACCCGGCTGGAGCGCGAGGCGGTGCGCGGCTGCCTGGACTCGCTGACCGACCTTCAGCGCGAGTCGATCACGTTGGCGTACTACTCCGGGTACACCTACCGCGAGGTGGCCGAGCAGCTGGGACTGCCGCTGGGCACGGTGAAAACCCGCATGCGCGACGGGCTGATCCGGTTGCGCGACTGTCTGGGTGCGTCGGCCTGACAACGAAACGACCCCGCCACCCGGATGGGCAGCGGGGTCGTCGAGGTGTTCGCTGCGCTCAACCTGTTCGATCGCCTCGGGAACGAGAGCAAACTCGCAAGCTCGCATGCTCTCGTTCCGCTCGGCTCACTTCCAGGTGCTGCGGCTCAGCCGACGATCTTGGCGTAGATCGCGTTGTTCAGGGTGGCGAACTCCTCAGCCTCGTCCGCGGTCAGCGCCGCGCCGATGAGCTGGGCCATGCGCTTCTGGGTCGACTCCTCGACCTCGTCGCGCACCGCCTTGAGCGGCGAGACATCCGGCCACGGCTCCGCCCAACCGAACAGACCCGCGTACTCGGTGCCCGCCGGCGGACGGTTCGGGCAGTCACCCGGGTTGTTCAGCAGGTGGGCTTCCTTGGGCGAGATACCGGAGGTGGCCAGCCCGGCCACGTGGATGGAGCCGCGCAGTTCGCGGATCACCATCAGCACCTGCATCGCGTGCCCGGCCGGGTCGGACACCCGCGGCTGGGCCGCCCAGCCCGCGTACACCGGAAGTCCGGCGCACGGGGTGGCGGCGATGATCTTCTCGCCGAGTTCGGCGTAGCGGTCCAGGCCCTGCACTCCGGCCAGATGCTTGCTGCCCCATTCCGCGATCTGCTTCTGGTACTGCGCGGCGCCCCCGGCGGGGCCCTTCACTGCCTTGCCGGGCTCCCAGAACAGCTGTACGACCTCGCGCGGGAAGCTGTAGAAGGCGGCGGCCACCACGTCGGTCGAGACGTCGCCCATCACACCGGCGCGACCCGCGAAATAACCCTCGAAGGGGTGCCCATACCCAGCGGCCCCACTGGCCTCGAACGTGTCGGGGTGCAGCATGAACGCCGCACCGGAGACCTCCATGGGGCTCGCCATCGTGCTGGTGGCGGCTGCGATTCGACTGTCGACCACGGCCGACTCCTCTCTCTAATCGGTCCGGGCCCGGGACGTCAATGGCCCGTCTCACTGGACCCTAGTTCGCGGCTGCGTGGGTGCGCGATGTGGGTTGGACCCGTACTCGCGACGGTGCCTTTGTGCCGGCAGGTCAATTCGGACGCCGGCCGCTCTGGCCGGCCTGTGCATTCGCAAACAGTGGATTGCGATTAGGTGTCGACACCGGCATCAGCCGGTGGGTGCCAATGATCATGCTCGAATGGGACGCGACGGAAGGACGAGGCGCATGCGACGAGCCGCTGTCGGGGTGCTGGCCCTGGCGTTGGTGACCGGCCTGGCCGGCTGCGGCAATTCCGGCCCCAAGATCCCCATCGGGGCTCCGGCCGGGTCCACCATCACGCCGGTGAGTACCGGCGACACGTTCGGGGACCTGCGCACCGCCGCCGGTCACATGCCCGCCGAAGCGCTCACCCTGGCCACCGGCATCGCCAAGGGCGCCACGTTGAAGGGCGACCCCGGATCGAACTCCGCGGAGCTGCGGGCCCGGTTGACCGCCCTGCTCACCGAGCACGTGTACCTGACCGGCGCGGTGGTGGCCACGCTGTACCACTTCGGCGATGCCACCATCCCGGTGCAGAACGCGGGAAACGCGCTGGACGCCAACGCCACCGACCTGGCCGCCGTCATCGGCACCGTGTCGCCGAGCAAGCAATCGGCATTCCTGGACGCCTGGCGCGCCCACGACGCGGACCTCGCGGCCTACGCCAAGGGCGCCAAGGCCAACGACGACACCGCCAAGCACACCGCATCGAACAACCTGTTGGACTACGCCAAGAACGCCGGGCAGTTCTTCTCCGATCTGACCGGCGGCACGTTGTCCGCCTCCGGCGTGCAAGCGGACCTCGTCACCCACATCTCCTCGCTGACCGTGGCCATCGACGCGATGGCCGCGGGCACCCCGGACGTCTTCACCAAGCTGAAGACCGCTGCGGATCACATGGCGGACAGCGCGCAGCTCATCGCCTCGGGTATCGCCCGCTCGGCGAACGTGTCCGGGGATTCCGGCAGCGCCCCGGCCAAGCTGCGTGCGGACCTGACCGGCCTGCTCACGTCGCACGTGTACCTGACCGGGTTGGCCGTGTTCACCGGGTACTCCGCCGGCGGCGGCACCGAGAGCTCCGCGTTCAGCAACGCCACGGACACCCTGGACACCAACTCCCAGGATCTGGCCACCGTGCTCGGCGCAGCCGCGGGCAAGGAAAAGCAGGACGCATTCCTGCAGCTGTGGCGGTCGCATGTGGACGACTTCGTGGCCTACGCGAAGGCGGATGCGGGCAATGACACCAAGGGCCGCAACACCGCGTTGAGCAACCTGGACGCCTACCTGGGTTCGGCCGGGAAGTTCTTCGCCGACCTCTCCGGCGGGGCGCTGAATGCCAATGATGTGGCCACCGCGCTGAAGGACCACGTGGCCACGCTGGCCGGGGCCATCGACTCGTTGAAGACCGGCGTGCTGAACGTCCCGGTGGTCATCCCGACGTCCACGCCCACCGACCTGGCCGGCCTCGGTGGGGCGACCTCGTCCCCGTCCCCGTCGTCGTCCGCCTCGGCGAGCGCAACTTATGCGCCGAGCTTGTCGACGCCCGCGTCAGCGACCCCATCGGCCTCGGCATCGGCCACCGGTAGCCCGTCGGTGAAGCCCTCCGCCTCCATTACCGGCCACTCCCACTGATCGGGTCTTCAGAGGAACTGCTCAGGCAAACTGTTCAGGTAGACTGAAGATTCTCGGCTACACTGATCGGCATGACCCGCACCGCCGAGCCCGCCGTCGACGCCCTGACCCATGAGCTGTGGTCCGCGCTGACCCCGCTGATCCGCCGCATGTTCGCCTCGTACTCGATGCCGTACACGCAGATGGCCGTGCTGTCCCGGCTTGACCGCTGCGGCCCGGCGACGTCCTCGGAGTTGGCGGCGCAGCAGCACGTGCGCCCGCAATCCATGGCCGCCACGATTGGCGAACTGGCATTGGCGGACCTGGTGGGCCGCACCGCGGACCCGGAGGACGGCCGCAAGGTGTTGGTGACCATCACCAAGCAGGGCCGCGAGACGCTGGCCCGGGAGCGGGCGCACAGTCAGCAATGGCTGCGGGCGGCGTTGGGCGAGCGACTCAGCCCGAACGAGCAAGCCGACCTGGTCCGGGCGGTAGCCCTGATTGAGCGGTTGACCGAGGAATGAGTGTGACCACCGCCGCGTCACCGGCCGTGGTGCCGCGCACCGCCACAGTGCCGCTGCGCCAACGGGCGTTACTCCCCGTGCTGATCTACTGCGGCCTCTGCCTGGCGGTCATCTCCTCGCTCGGCGTGCTGCTGATCCCGACCATCGCGCACGCGCAGCACGTCTCGCTGGCTGCTGCGCAGTGGATGTTGACGCTGAACCTGTTGGTGGGCGCGATCAGCACCCCGGTGCTCGGCCGGATCGCTGACGGTCCACACCCGCGCCGGGTGCTGATCGGCATGTTGATCTGCGTGCTCGGCGGCTCGCTGCTGGCCGCCACCTCCTCGGCCTTCCCGCAACTGCTGGTCGGGCGGGCGCTGCAGGGCCTGGCCTACGGCATCATCCCGATCACCATCACGTTGGCCCGTCGGCACCTGCCGGCCGACCGGGTGGGTCCGGGCATTGCCGCGCTGTCGGTGACCGCGGCGACCGGCATCGGCCTGGGCTACCCGTTCACCGGCATCGTCGCGGAGCACCTGGACTTCCGGGTCGCGTTCTGGGTGGCCGCCGCGTTCTCGGCCACCGCGTTGGCCGTGGTGCCCTGGGCGGTTCCGGCAGCATCGCCGCGGGAACGACGCCCGATCGACATCGTCGGTTGGCTGCTGCGCTCGGCCGCGTTCGGTTCCGGGGCGGTGGTGCCCGGTGGTCCGGTGGCCGCGCCGCGCCCGCAGCACAGCACGCGACACGGCGACGGGTTCGACGTCGTCGGCACCGCGTTGTTGGCCGTCGGGCTCAGCGCGGGCTTGGTGGGCCTGTCGGAGTCGGCGCGTTGGGGGTGGGGTTCCACCCAGGTGCTCGGCCTGCTGGCCGGCGGCGCCCTGGTGTTGCTGGTCTGGTCGTGGTGGGAGCTGCGCGCGCCCGCGCCGTTGGTCCGGTTGGACCTGTTGCGCCACCCCGACGTTGCGGTCGCCAACCTCGCCGCGTTCGGCCTGGGCGTGTCCATGTACATCGGCTTCGCCTCGGTCGGTCAGTTGGCGCAGACGCCGCACAGCACCGGTTACGGCCTGGGCCTGACGGTGTTCATGGCCGGCGTGGTGATCACGCCGCTGTCCATCGGCAGCCAGTTGGCCAGCCGGGTGGCCACCACGTTGACCAAGCGGTGGGGCGTGCGCCCGCTGTTGGTGCTCGGCGCGGTGTTCGTGACCGTCGCCAGCGGCGGGCTGGCGCTGCGCCACGAACACCTGTGGGACCTGTTGGCCGCCATGACGATCTTCGGGTTCGGCATCGGGTGCACGTGGGCCGCCATGCCCGGCCTGATCATCCAGTCGGTGCCGCTGGCCGAGGTCGGCAGCGCGACCAGTTTCAATCAGGTGCTGCGCACCATCGGTGGCTCCGTCGGCTCGGCGATCACCGGCGCCGTGTTGGGCATGCAGGTCAAGGACGGCTTCCCGGTGGATGCCGGATACCGCAACGCCTTCGTGATCAGTGCGGCGCTGGGTCTGGTGCTACTGGTCGCCCTGCTGTGGGACGCAGCGCGGACGCGGCGGCGGCGCGCCTGACGTCCGGCAATACCTGCCGGGGACAAAGACCGATGCCGGCTCGATCGCACCGGTCGTGGGCGTCGTGAGGGGGTGCCTGATACTCCTGTGGGGTCCTAGGCCTGCCCCCGGGAGGACGCTTCATGACCACACCCAGCTCGCGCACGCAGCACGAGCAGCTCGTCGCCGAGTTGCGCGAGCGGCTGCGCGAACGCGCGCTCGGCGGCCCGGAATCCGCCCGGGTCCGCCACGTCGCGCGCGGCAAGCTGCTGCCCCGCGACCGGGTGGACCGGCTGCTGGACCCCGGTAGCCCCTTCCTGGAGCTCGCCCCGCTGGCCGCGGAGGGCATGTACGACGGGGACTCACCCGGCGCCGGGATGATCACCGGCATCGGCCGGGTATCCGGGCGCGAGGTGCTGATCGTGGCCAACGACGCCACGGTCAAGGGCGGCACCTATTACCCGATGACGGTGAAGAAGCACCTGCGCGCGCAGGAGATCGCGTTGGCCAACCGGCTGCCGTGCATCTACCTGGTCGACTCCGGCGGCGCCTTCCTGCCCCGCCAGGACGAGGTGTTTCCGGACCGCGAGCACTTCGGTCGGATCTTCTACAACCAGGCCACGATGAGTGCGGTCGGCATCCCGCAGATCGCCGCGGTGATGGGTTCCTGCACCGCCGGTGGCGCCTACGTGCCGGCCATGTCCGACGAGGCGGTGATCGTGCGCAACCAGGGCACGATCTTCCTCGGGGGCCCGCCGCTGGTGAAGGCGGCGACCGGGGAGATCGTCACCGCGGAGGACCTCGGTGGCGGGTTGCTGCACTCGCGCACCTCCGGGGTCACCGACTACCTGGCCGACGACGACCTGCACGCACTGGAGATCGTCCGCGGTTCCATCGCCACCCTCGGGCCGCCGGATCCCCCGGTCTGGACCCGCTACGACTCGGTGGCCCCGCGTCGCCCGCAGACCGACCTCTACGACGTGGTGCCCACCGACGCACGCATCCCCTACGACGTGCACAAGGTCATCGAGATCCTGGTCGACGGTGGGGAGTACCAGGAGTTCAAGTCCGAGTACGGCACCACGCTGGTCACCACGTTCGCCCGGTTGCACGGGCACCCGGTCGGGATCATCGCGAACAACGGTGTGCTGTTCGGGGAGTCCGCGCAGAAGGGTGCGCACTTCATCGAGTTGTGCGACAAGCGGCGCATCCCGTTGCTGTTCCTGCAGAACATCACCGGGTTCATGGTGGGCCGGGCCTACGAAGCCGGCGGCATCGCCAAGCACGGCGCGAAGATGGTCACCGCGGTGGCCTGCGCGCGGGTACCGAAGCTGACCGTGGTGATCGGCGGCTCGTTCGGGGCGGGCAACTACTCGATGTGTGGGCGCGCGTACTCGCCCCGGTTCCTCTGGATGTGGCCGAACTCGCGCATCTCCGTGATGGGCGGCGAGCAGGCCGCCTCGGTGTTGTCCACCGTGCGCGGGGAGCAGGTCGAGGCCAAGGGCGGGGTGTGGAGCGCCGAGGAGGCCGAGGCCTTCAAGGCCCCGATCCGCGACCAGTACGAGTTCCAGGGCAACCCGTACTACTCGACCGCACGACTGTGGGACGACGGGATCATCGACCCGGCGACGACCCGCACCGTCCTCGGACTGGCGCTATCGGTGTGCTCCCGCGCGCCGCTCGAGCCGGTCTCCTACGGCGTCTTCCGGATGTGAGTGCATGTCAGAACTGACTCGACCGTTCCGCACCGTGCTGGTCGCGAACCGCGGCGAGATCGCGGTGCGGATCATCCGCACATTGCGTGCCATGGGATTGCGGGCGGTTGCGGTGTTCAGCGACGCGGACGCCGACGCCCGCCACGTGCACGAGGCCGACGCGGCCTTTCGGCTGGGACCGGCCGCGGCGACGGCGAGTTACCTGTCGGTGCCGCGCCTGCTGGCGGCCTGCGCGGCGACCGGGGCGGACGCGGTGCACCCCGGCTACGGGTTCCTCTCGGAGAACGCCGCGTTCGCCGCGGCGTTGGCCGAGCGCGGCATCGTCTTCGTCGGGCCGCCCGCGCACGCGATCGCGGTGATGGGCGACAAGATCACCGCAAAGAACACTGTGGTGGCCAACGGGGTGCCGGTGGTGCCGGGCGTGGCCCGGCCGGGGATGACCGACGCGGAGTTGATCGAGGCGGCCGAGCAGGTCGGGTACCCGGTGCTGATCAAGCCGTCCGCAGGTGGCGGCGGCAAAGGCATGCGGGTGGTCACCAAGACCTCGGAGTTGCAGCCCGCATTGGACAGTTCGCGGCGGGAGTCGCGCACCGCGTTCGGTGACGACACCTTGTTCGTGGAGCGCTTCGTCACCTCGCCGCGGCACATCGAGGTGCAGGTGTTGGCCGACGCGCACGGCCACGTGATCCACCTCGGCGAGCGCGAGTGCAGCCTGCAGCGTCGTCACCAGAAGGTGGTCGAGGAAGCGCCCTCGCCACTGCTGGACGAGGTCACCCGCCAACGGATCGGCGAGGCGGCGTGCGCGACCGCGCGCAGCGTGGACTACGTCGGCGCGGGCACCGTGGAGTTCATCGTCTCGGCCGATGCCCCGGATGAGTTCTTCTTCATGGAGATGAACACCCGGCTGCAGGTCGAGCATCCGGTGACCGAACTGGTCACCGGGGTGGACCTGGTGGAGTGGCAGTTACGCATCGCGGCCGGCGCTGAGCTGACTATCCGTCAGAACGACGTGACGATGACCGGGCACGCGATCGAGGCCCGGCTGTACGCGGAGGACCCGTCGCGCGGTTTCCTGCCCACCGGTGGGCAGATCCTGGCACTCGCCGAGCCTGCGGGTGCGGGCGTGCGGGTGGACTCCGGCATGCGCACCGGGTTCTTCGTCGGGTCGGACTACGACCCGATGCTGGCCAAGGTCATCGCGCATGGTGCGGACCGGGCGCAGGCGCTGACCCGTCTCGACCTCGCGCTGGCCGACACCGTGGTGCTCGGGGTGACCACCAACATCCCGTTCCTGCGGACGCTGCTGGGGCATCCCGATGTGGTCGCCGGCCGGTTGGACACGGCGTTGTTGGACCGCATCGCCGCCGAGCACACCCCGGACCCGGTGCCCGCCGCGGCGCTGCTGGTCGCGGCGGCCGCGGACTGGCTGGGCGCCGTGGACCGCTCGGTCAGTGCGGATCCGTGGGATTCCGCACTGAGCTGGCGGCTGGGCGGCCCGGCCCCGTACCGGGTGCGCATCGCGTCGGGCGAGGGCTCCACCACGGTGACCCTGACCGGCTCCCCGGCCGCCGCGGCGGCGAGTATCCGGGACGGCGAGGTCACCACCGACGTGGCGTTCGCCTGCGGGTATGACGATGGCGGAGTGGCCGTGGAACGCGACGGCCTGCGCGCCGTGCACCCACTGGTCGTGGTGCCCGACGGATGGTGGCTGCACGCCGACGGTGCCACCTACCACCTGCGCCACGTCCGCCACGAGCGCCTGCGCGAGGACGACGACG
>DASQPJ010000024.1:0-12372 GCA_035644015.1 Sporichthyaceae bacterium | reverse complement strand
ACTACCCGGTGCCCTGCGAGTTCGAACGGCGTTGAACCCCTAACGTCCGACGATAGGTGGCCTATAGGCCACCTATCGTCGGACGTTAGGGGTTCAACGCCGTTCGAACTCGCAGGGCACCGGGTAGTAGTCCTCGAGGATCTTGCGCACCACGCCTTCGGCCGGCGTGCTGTTGCCGAGTTCGGGAGCATCGTTGAGGCAGAAGACGTCCTTGTCCCGGGAGTTCAGCAGCCGACGCAGTCGCGGTACCTCCGCCGCGTCCCCGATGTTCACGTAGTCATAGCGCAGCACACTGGGCACCGCCTTGCCGATCGCCTGCGCGTAGTAGTGGAACAACTGGTCGGCCACGATGTCCTCGTGGTGGCGGAAGCGGCTGGACACCGTCGCCTTGTAGACGTCGGCGAAGCGCGCCTCCATCTCCTCGTGCACGCTGCGCAGTTGCGGGTAGGGCGTGTGCTTGATGGCGTGCGAGATGGTGACGCCGAACTCCTGCTGGATCAACGCGCGGATGTTCCGGCTGAGGTTGAAGTGCGGCTCGTCGCTGGCGGCCGCGGCGCCGAACGGCCGGCGATTGCGGGACGGCGAGACCAGGGCCATCCCTTGCGGGGTGAAGAACTGATTGGGCGTCAGCGGTCGGCCGAGGAAGAAGTCGTCGTTGAAGTAGATGTAGTGCTCGCCCAGGCCGGGAATGTGGTGCAGCCGGCTGATGATGGCGTTGGAGTTGAACACCGGCAGCACGCCGTGGTCGTCGAAGATGTCCTTGTGGTCGACCAGGGTGATCTTCGGGTGGTTGCGGTCCAACCAGTCCGGGCACTGCCCGTCGGTGACCAGGTAGATGTGCCGGATCCACGGGGCGTACATGGCGACCGAGCGCAGTGAGTACTTCAGCTCGTCGCGCTGCACGAAGCGGTGGTCGCCCTGCGCCAACGGGTGGTACTCGCGGCCGTCCGCCTCGGCCCGGGCGCGCAGCATCCTCTCCCGCCACACCGGGTCCTCACCGTCGACCCAGGTGTAGACCGCGTCGATCGGGAAGGCGATGTCCTCCAGCATCCGGTGGGTGAACACCGCGGCGGTGGGGTACGGGCGATCGCCCACGGTGCTCTCGACCAGTTTGGCGTCGGAGATGGCGAGGATGTCCGCGGCGACGTTGGGCCGCGGGGCGCGCACCACGCCGGACTTCTTGTCCGTGGACCAGAACTCGATCTCGCAGGCGAAGTTCGGGCCGAGCAGCAGGGTGCCCGAGTCGCTGCGGTAGTACCGCCACACCCGGACCACCCCGGCCCCGGCCACGCCTGGCGACATCGACGCCGCGGACACCGGGAGTTCCAATCGCTTGGACCGTTCGCCCTTGAGCACCGCTTGGATCAGTACCGGCTCGTCGCGCCAGGTGTCGGCCAGTGCCTGCAGCACCTTCGCGCGGTGCTTGACGTCGACCGCCACGACCTCCTTGGTCGGGATCAGTCCGCGCACCGAGAACGCCTTGATGCCCGCCGCCTTCAGCGCGGTGTCAACGATCTCGAAATTGGACAGCGTGACGTCGCGGGGCATCTTCTCGCCGAGCGGCAGGCACCAGCGCTGGCCGTCGCGGACCAGATCCTCGCGGACCACGAACCGGCGTCGGGCCGCCACGATTTCGCGGGCCACCTGGGCATTGATTTCCTGCACGCCGCCACTGCGGTCCAGGGCCCGGGCCACGCGGTAGACCTGACGGACGCCGTTGCGCGAACGCTCCTGACCAGCCACGATCGACCGGGTCAGCTTGCGCAACACGCCCACGGTGTTCCGTCTCCTACTCACTGGTAGTTTGCCTGGCCGCCGCCAGTATGACACCGCGTTCCGCGCCCCGGCCGAGCTGACGCTCCGTCGCACAGCCACTCGTTACTTCTTCCGACGCCCGGTGATGCGCTGCCCGAGCACGATGACGAACGTGGCCACGAAGGCCCCCGCGGCACCCGAGATCGCCCGCAGGAACGGAAGTACGGCAAACACCGCGAACACCACCGCGGCGGCGATCACCCCGGACACGGCGCTGACCCGCACCGAGGTCTCGAACGCGCTGGGCGCGCGCGATACGGCGCCCGGCGGCGGCGCGGCGGGCGAGCGGGACGACCCGCTGCTGCCCAGGGCTCTTTCGGTCTCGGCCAGCAATCGTTCGATCTCGTCGTCGGAATGGGCCATGTGCCCATCATGCCCCGAGGGGACCGGCAGGATGTGGGCGTGCCACGCCGCCTCGACCCGCAACAAACCCGGGATTTGGCTGGGGTGCGCGCGGCCTTCCGCGCCGCCGACTACACCGCCGACGGGGTCGCCGAGCTGCTCGGGCCGGTGGCCGGCGCGGCGCTGGCCCGCAACGAGACCGTGCCCGCCCGTCGGGCCTGCCGGGCGAGTGCGCACCCGGCGGCCGGGCTGGTCCGACTATTCCTGTTGCAGGACACCCTGACCATCCATGACGTGCCGATGCTGCCGGCCGCCGCGACCCGGCTGGGCCTGATCGTCCGGGATGGCGACGAGGTGCGCGCTCGGTTGGACGTGCGGCCGCATGACGAGGACTTCTGGGTGGTCTCCGATCTCGGCAGTGGGTTGGACGGCCGGGTCCATCCGGTAGCCGCGGACCACGTGCTCGGGGTGGGCGGCGCGTCGGTGTCGTTGGCCGAGTTGACGGTGCGTCAGCCGGTGGCGACGGCGTTGGACCTGGGCACCGGATGCGGGGTGCAGGCCCTGCACCTGAGCCGGCACGCGCAGCAGGTGGTGGCCACCGACCTGCTGCCGCGCGCACTCGACCTGGCCGCTTACGGTGCCGCGCTGTCCGGGGTGGACCTCGACCTGCGGGCCGGTGACATGTTCGCCCCGGTGGCGGGGGAGCAGTTCGACCTGATCGTGTCCAACCCGCCGTTCGCCATCGGCGCCGGGTCCGCGCGCACCTATCGCGACGGGGGCCTGCCGGCCGATGATCTGTGCCGGCGATTGGTCGGGGATGCACCGGCGTTCCTGAACCCCGGCGGGTACTGCCAGTTGCTGGCCAACTGGGTGCACCGCCGCGGACAGGACTGGCGTGACCGAGTGGGGTCCTGGTTACCCGCCGGCTGCGATGCGCTGGTCGTGCAGCGCGAGGTGCTCGACCCGGCGGCGTACGTTTCGCTGTGGCTGCACGACAGCGGCGAGGTGGCCGCCCCGGATTATCTGCAGCGCTACGAGCGCTGGCTGGAGGAGTTGGCCGCGCAGGACGCCGAGGCGATCGGGTTCGGCTGGATCACGCTGCGTCGGGTCGATGCCGAGGCGTCCCATCGGGTACTGGACCGACCGCACCCGATGGAGCACCCGCTGGGCCCGCACCTGGCCGAGGAATTCGCCCGCACCGCCTGGTTGCGGGCGCAGCAGGGCGACCTGCGCGGTGCCCGGCTGCGGGTGGCGGGCGACGTTACCCAGGAGAGCATCGGCGAGCCCGGCGCGGAGGACCCGACGCGGCTGCTGCTGCGCCGCGCCGACGGGCTGCGCCCTGTCCGTGCGGTGGACACTGCGACCGCGGCGCTGGTCGGCGCCTGCGACGGGACGGTTCCGGTCGGGGTGCTGCTCAACGCGGTGGCCACCCTGCTGGAGACGGAGCCGGCGGCGCTGGCTGCCGAGGTATTGCCGGTGCTCGGTGAGCTGGTGCTGGACGGGTTCTTGTCACCGTGATTCCGCGGCGTCCATGGCGGCCAGGATTCGCTTCTCCGACACCGGTCGAGCCGTGCCCAGGGTTTGCGCGAACAGGCTGATCCGCAGCTCCTCCAGCAGCCAGCGGATGTCCTGCACATCCTCGGCGTCCCGACGGGCGGGCGGCAGCGTGTCCCGCAACTGTGTGTACTCGCGTTGCAGTTGGGTGACCGTGGCCATCCGGGCCCGGTCGCGTACCGGGTCGGCGGGCAACCGGTCCAGCCGCCGCGCAATGCCGCGCAGATAGCGGGGGAGTTGTCCGAGTGCGGCCACCCCGGTAGCGGTCACGAAGCCGGCGTACAACAGGTCCTCGTACTGGGCGCGCATGTCCGCCACTGCCGCCGGGAACGGGCCGCGGGCTGCCGCGGCCAACGCGGCGTCCACTTCCTGAGCGACCGTCAGAATGCTGACCACGTCGGCAACCACCCGTCGCAGGACGGTGGGTAGTTCCGTCCTGACCGCGCCTACCAGGGCGGCGAAGGAGGCCGCATCGCGGGCGGGACCGCCGTGCTCGGCCAGGATGGCGTCCACCGCGGCGTCCGCGCAGTCGGCGAACAGGGCCGCCCCGTTGAGGTGCGGCGCCGCGGCCAGGGCCAGCTTGGCCTTGTTCGGCAACTCCGCGAGGACGGCCTTGATCGGCGGTGGTACCTCGGCCAGCAGCAGCCGTCGGGTGCCCGCCCACATGGCGATCCGCGCTTGCGCTGCGTCGGTGAGCACCCGCAACGCGACCGTGCCGTCCTCGTCGACCAGCGTCGGATAGCCGCGCACCACCTGCCCATCGCGCAGGTGCTCGTGGGTGTCCGGGATGGCGTCGGCGTCTTCTCCGGTCTGCGGCCAGCCCCGCAACGCGGTGCGTTCCAACGCATTCGTGCCCGCCGCCACCAGGGCGCGCAGCGCGGGTTCCAGTTCCCGGCGCAGTGCGGCCAGGTCCTTGCCCGCGGCCTGCACCCGGCCGGTGTCGTCGAGCACCCGGAACGTGGGCCGCAGATAGCCGGGCACCCGCGCCCAGTCCCAGTCCTCGGCCTCGATGCGCACCCCGTTGCGGTCGCCGAGTTCCCGTTCCAGCGCGGCGGTCAGCGATTCCCCGCGGGCCGGCTCCAATCGGGGCAGCACCGCGGCGGCGTAGGTGCCCGGCGGAGTGAAGCTGCGCCGGATCGCCTTGGGTAGGGCCCGGATCAGCGAGACCACCAACTCCTCGCGCAGTCCCGGCACCTGCCATTCGAAGCCCTCGGGTCGGGCCCGGTTGAGCACCGACAACGGCACGTCCACGCTGATCCCGTCCAGCTCGCTGCCCGGCGTGAACTCGTAGTGCAGCGCGAACTCCAGGTCGTCCTGGCGCCAGGTGTCCGGGAAGTCCGCGGCCCGCACGGTGTCCGCGGCTGCGGCGTGCAGCAGCGCGGGGTCGAGGTCCAACAGGTGCGGATGCGCACGGCGTTCGTTCTTCCACCACGAGTCGAAATGCCGGGCGGAGACCACGTCGGCCGGGATGCGGGCGTCGTAGAAGTCGAAGACCTGCGTGTCGTCGATCACCAGGCCGCGCCGACGGGCCCGTTCCTCCAACTCCGCGGCGCGGGCGCGCAACTCCTGGTTGTGCGCGAAGAAGCGATGGTGGGTGGACCAGTCGCCCTCCACCAATGCCTGACGGAGGAACAGTTCCCGGCACAGCACCGGATCGATGCGCGCGTAGTCCACCCGCCGGCCCACCACCAACGGCAACCCGTACAGCGTGACCCGCTCACTCGCCACCACCGCGCCGCGTTTGCGTTCCCAGTGCGGCTCGGCGTAACTGCGGGCGACCAGGTGCCCGGCCGTCGCTTCGATCCACTCCGGCTCCACCCGGGCCACGGTGCGGGCGAACAGCCGTGCGGTTTCGACCAGCTCCGCGGCCATCACCCAGCGGGGCGGGCGCCGGGCCAACGCCGAGCCGGGGAACACGGCGAACCGGGTGTTGCGGGTGCCGATGAACACCGAGCCCCGCCCACCATCACCGACCGTCGGGTCCGCCATACCGACCAGCGTCACCAACCCGGCCAGCAACGCCTTGTGCACCTGCTCCGCGGGTGCCGTCGTGGAGTGCCACCGCAACCCGACGCCGGCGGCCAACTCGCGCAACTGCGCAACCAGGTCCTGCCACTCCCGCACCCGCAGCCAGTGCAGGTGCTCGCGCGCGCACATCCGGCGGAACGCGGCAGAGCTCATGGCCCGTTGCTGCTCGCGCAGGTAGGACCACAGGTTCAACCAGGCCAGGAAATCTGACGTGGGGTCGGCAAACCGGGCATGGGAGGACCGCGCTGCCTCCAGATGCTCGGGTGGGTACTCGCGGGGGTCCTGGATGGACAGTGCCGCGGCGATCACGATCACCTCGCGCAGCGCGCCGAGTGCGTCCGCCTCGACGATCATCCGCGCGATCCGGGGGTCCACCGGCAGCGCGGCGAGCTTGCGGCCGGTCTCGGTGAGCTCGGGTGGGCCGGTGGCCGACACCACTGCGCCCAGTTCGGCGAGCAGCAGCATGCCGTCGGCGATCGCCCGACGATCCGGAGGTTCCAGGAACGGGAAGCTCTCGATCTCGCCCAACCCGAGCGCGGTCATCTGCAGGATCACCGAGGCCAGGTGGGTGCGCAGGATCTCCGGTTCGGTGAACTCCGGGCGGCCCTCGAAATCGGTCTGCGAGTACAGCCGGATGCACACGCCGGGCGCGACCCGCCCGCAGCGCCCGGCCCGCTGGTTGGCCGAGGCCCGGGACACCGGTTCGATCGGCAGTCGCTGCACCTTGCGCCGGGCGCTGTATCGGGAGATCCGGGCGGTGCCCGCATCCACCACGTACCGGATGCCCGGCACGGTCAAGGAGGTCTCCGCGACGTTGGTGGCCAGCACGACGCGCCGGCCGGGATGTGACGCGAACACCCGATGCTGGTCGGCGATGGACAGCCGGGCGTACAGCGGCAGGATCTCCACCGTCGGGCGCGCCGACCCCAACGAGGCGCGCAGCGCGTCGGCGGTGTCCCGGATCTCCCGTTCGCCGGAGAGGAACACCAGGACGTCGCCGGGGGCCTCGTCGAGCAGTTCGTCGACCGCTGCACAGACCCCCGTGGTCTGGTCGGGTGGGTCGTCATCAGCAACGTCTGGGACGAGGGGCCGGTAGCGGATCTCCACCGGGTAGGTGCGCCCGGACACCTCGATCACCGGCGCGGGTGTGCCGCCGTGCGCGAAGTGCCGGGCGAAGCGATCCGGGTCGATGGTCGCCGAGGTGATGATCAGCTTGAGGTCCGGGCGCTGCGGCAGCAGTTGGTGCAGGTAGCCGAGCAGGAAGTCGATGTTCAGGCTGCGTTCGTGGGCCTCGTCGATGATCAGGGTGTCGTAGCCGAGCAACCGCCGGTCGCGCTGGATCTGGGCGAGCAGGATGCCGTCGGTCATCAGCCGCACCAAGGTGTTCTCGTCCGACCGGTCGGTGAACCGCACCGTGTAGCCGACCAGGGCGCCGAGTTCGGTGCCCAGTTCCTCGGCCACTCGGTCGGCGACCGTGCGCGCGGCCAACCGTCGCGGTTGGGTGTGTCCGATTTGTCCCCGAATGCCGCGGCCGAGTTCCAGGCAGATCTTGGGGATCTGGGTGGTTTTTCCGGAGCCGGTCTCGCCGGCCACGATCACCACCTGGTGCGCGGCGATGGCCTCGGCGATGTGCGCCCGCCGGGCACTGATCGGCAACTCCTCGGGGTAGCGCACCGCCGGCACCGAGGCGCGGCGCGCGGCGAGCCGACCGGCGGCTGCCTCGATGTCCAGACCGACCGCAGCCAACGCCGCGTCGTCGGGACCACCGCGACGTCGGGTGAGGCGCTCCAACCGGCGACCCAGGTGATGTGTGTCGCGCAGGCTCAGGGACTCCAGCGCAGCGCGCAACTCCTCGATCCCTGCCATGGCAGGGCCAAACTACGTCAGCGCGGAGCTACGTCAGCACACGACGCCGGTTGTGCGCCTGATGAATGGTGGCTACCGGCGGCAGTCGGTCGGCGACGGTGGCCCAACCGGCGTTGGCCGCCGCGTCCACGGCGCGACGCTCCTCGATCGCACTGCGCGCGTTGGCCAGCGAGCGTCGGTGGATCGGTTCGGAGAGCAGCGTCAGGGTGGCATCGAACGCAAGCGCGGTGATCGCCCCGAGTCGAGTGTGCGCGTCGAGGATCATCACAATCTCCTCTCCGGCGCGTGAGCGCCGCCATCGGGCCGACCGGGAAGCCGTCACGTTAACCCCCACGGACCCTCACCACAATGGCCGTCGGGCGTGGCGTTCGCGTCTCTTGCATGTGAACTCCGCGTGAAGCGTCCCGGGTTCCCGACACGCGCGGATTGCCTGGTCAGCAAGGGTTTGCGGGTACCAAGGGGAGGGCAAATGGCGTCGTTCGACAACGCTATGAAGTGGGTCCACCCGGCTGTGGTGTGAGATGTGCCGTCTCTAAATCTGACGTGACGTCAAAACCTGGCGCAACCCCCACACATCCCCGGCGTGATCCGGGCACACCCCCTCGTTCGGGTATGGAACGTCCGGTGCCCGCACTGCGTCTGACTCGGGAGTGGGTGACCCGGGGGGCACCCGCCATGGGCGCGCCGTTGAGCGCGCCCATCGGCATCTGGGTGGGGTGAACGATTTGGCGAGCGGGTCGAGCGCACGGCAACGGGGCGTGGCCGCCCGTACCGTGCACGCGCCCGGCGCCCGTCGCGCCGTGCGGGTGATGGGTCTGGTGGCGAGCCTCATCGGCATCACCGTGCTCATGCTCACCCGCACCGATGCCCTGCACACCACGGTCACCGGCCCGGTCCACTTGCCCTGGTGGACGATGGTGGTGATGTTCGCCGCGGCCGAGACGGTCGTGCTGCACCTGCAGATCCAGCGCGAGGCGCAGACGGTCTCGCTCTCCGAGATCCCGTTGGTGATCGGCCTGTTCATGTCCGCCCCGTCGGACCTGCTGATCGGCCGGGTCGTCGGTTCGTTCCTGGTGTTCACCCTGCAGCGGCGGCAGGCCGCCATCAAGGTCGCCTTCAACACCGCGCTGGTGGCCGCCAGCGGCAGCCTCGCGCTGGCTGTGTGGTCGCTGACCTGGAGCCGGATCGACGCCGGCCCGTCCGCCTGGGCCGGGGTGTTCGCCGCGGTGATCGCGGCCGGCACCTTCGACGCGATCGCCACCACGATGGCCATCGCCTGCTACGAGAGCACCGTCAAGCTGCACCTGCTGCTGCGCGAGATCGCCGCCTCCGGCGTGCTGGCCGCCGCGGTGGGCACCATCGGCCTGGTCGCGGCCACGGCGATCACCTACGACGTGCGCGCCGCGTTCCTGGTCGAGGCCACCGGTGCGCTCCTGCTGCTCAGCTACCGCGCCTACGCCTCGCTGCGGGAACGACACGAGAGCCTCGAGCAGCTCTACCACTTCTCCGAGGTGGTCTCCGGCGCCCACGACGTGGACACCGTATTGCGCTCGGTGCTCGAGCAGGCCCGGCAACTGCTGCGCGCGGACCGGGCCGAGTTCCTCGCCCACGAGTTTCCGTCCAGCCTGGCCCCACAGCGCATGACGCTGCTCTCCGACGGCGTGCAGCGGGTGGCCGGCCCGAACGAGCTGATGTCGACCGACCCGGTGGTGGAGCAGGTGCGCGCCGAGCGCCACTCGATGCTGTTGGCCCGCCACACCAAGGACCCGGCGCAGCGCGCCTACCTGGACGCCCACGGCCTGCGCGAGGCGATCCTGGTGCCGCTGCACATGGACGGCGCGATCGTCGGCACGCTGGCGGTGGCCAACCGGCTCGGTGAGGTGCGCGGCTACGACGCGGGCGATGTGCGCCTGCTGGAGACCGTCGCGAACCACGCCGGGGTCGCGCTGAAGTCCGGCAGCCTGATCGCGCGGCTGTCCTACGAGGCCCATCACGACACGCTCACCGGCCTGCCCAACCGGCACCTGCTGCAGCAGGAACTGGACATCGCCATCGCCGCGGTCCGCACCGGCGCCTCCACCGGTTGCGCGGTGATGATCTCCGACCTGAACGGGTTCAAGGAGGTCAACGACACCCTGGGCCACCAGCACGGCGATGAGCTGCTGCGCACCGTGGCCCGGTGCTTCGTCACCGTCGCCGGCAGCCGCGCGCTGGTCGCTCGCCTGGGTGGTGACGAATTCGCGATCCTGCTCACCGGGGTCACCGACGCCCGCTCGGCCGGCGAACTCGCCCGGGAACTGGTCGAGTCGCTGGCCGATCCGGTGCGCATCGATGGGGTCAGCGTGGAGGTCAGCGCCTCGATCGGGGTGGCGATGGCCCCGGTGCACGCCGAGGACGCCTCCGGTCTGCTCAAGCGGGCCGACGTGGCGATGTACGCCGCCAAGGCCAACGGCGGCGGCGTGCGCCTCTACGACGAGGGCCTGCAGGAGGCCGCCAACCCCAGCCGGTTGACGCTGGTCAGCGACCTGCGCGCGGCGATCAAGGACGGCGGCATCGAGGCCTGGGTGCAGCCCAAGGCGTCGCTGGTCGACGGCTCGGTGCACGGGGTGGAGGCGCTGGCCCGCTGGCGGCACCCGGTGGACGGCGTGCGCGGGCCCGCCGACTTCCTCCCGGTGGCCGAGGCGAACGGGATGATCGGCGCGCTCACCGAGGCCATGCTGAACGCGGCGTTGTCTGCCTGCGCCAGCTGGCAGGCGCTGGGCATCGACGCCGGGGTGGCGGTCAACGTCTCCCCACGCAGCCTGAAGGACCCGAGCTTCCTGCAGACCGTGGCCACGGCGCTGACCCGGCACGGCACCGACCCGCACCTGCTCACCATCGAGATCACCGAGACCAGTCTGATGGCGGACAGCCCGCAGGCTGTGGACCTGCTGCTGCGGCTCTCGGCGCTGGGCGTGCGGCTGTCCATCGACGACTTCGGTACCGGCTACTCCTCGTTGGCCTACCTGCGCCGGCTGCCGGTGGACGAGGTCAAGCTGGACCGCGAGTTCACCTCGCGGATCGTGGCCGAGCCCCGGGTCATGATGATCGTCCGCTCGATCGCCGACCTGGCCCGCAACATGGGTATCTCGATCGTGGCCGAGGGAGTCGAGGACGAGGCCACCTGGAACGCGCTGGCCGAACTCGGCGCCGGCGCCGCGCAGGGCTACCACCTGGGACGACCCATGCCGGCCGCGGACTTCCCGGCCTGGTTGGAGCGCTACAACATCAACCTCGCGGTGCGCGGAGTACCCGGTCCGTTGCTGCCCCGCGGCCGCCGCCGGCGCAGCGACGCGGCCGCCTGATTCCGGCCGGTTGAGGCCGCTGTCGAGAATTCGGCGCGTCGAGGTTGTTGCGGGGTGCCCGCATTGGGCACAATTGCGCCGCATCACCGGATCCTCGGGGGCATGGCGAGATCGCAGGGGAAGGCGTATCTCGGCCGGCAACTCCAGGAGGAACTCGGTGACGACCACGCGTGGGGTGCTCTATGTGCACTCCGCTCAGTCCGCCATGTGTGCCCATGTCGAATGGGCAGTGGCGGGGGTGCTCGGTGTCCAGGTGAAGTTTGACTGGACAGCGCAGCCGATCGCGCCCGCCCAATGGCGTACTGAGCTGTCCTGGCAGGGGGAGGCGGGGACGGCTGCCGAGCTGACCTCCGCGCTGCGGGCGCATCAGATTCGTTTCGAGGTCACCGAGGAACCCTGCCCGGGGCACGAGGGCTCGCGGTTCAGCTGCACGCCCAGCTTGGGCGTCTTCCACGCGGTGACCGGCGTGCACGGCGACATCATGATCAACGAGGATCGATTGCGGACCGCGGTGCTCCGTTCCCTGGAGACGGAGGATTGCGAGCTCTCCGACGAGATCGATCTGTTGCTGGGTCAGCCGTGGGACGACGAGCTGGAACCGTTCCGGCACGCGGGTGCCGGCGCACCGGTGCGCTGGTTGCATCAGGTGGGTTGAGTCAACCGAGCGAATTCGGCTTCGAAAGCTCTGTGAGCCCTGCCGGAGGTGCATGAAACTGACCCACGTGGGCAGAACAGCGGCGGGACGAAAGTCCTCCCAGATCGTGGCCGCACGGCGCCCGCCCGGTGAGTACACAGGACCCGGGCAAGTCCCGAGGCGGCCACACCACGTGAGACAGAGAACCGGGCGCACCGCGCGCCCGGTTCTCTGCATTGTCCTTACCTGATCGACATCTGGCGCTGCGTCATAACGGAATATTGTTGTGCCGACCACGCGCCGGGGGAGCGGCGGCCAACGCCGCCGCCACTGCGGTGCGGGTTCGGGCCGGGGCAATCACCTCGTCCACCGCGCCCGCGGCCAACGCCGCGGTCAGCCCGCCGGCGGCGGCGTGCTCGGTGGCCAGGCGCTCCTCCAGCGCGGGACGCTCGGCCCCGCTCGCCGCGGCCAACGCGCGCCGGTGCAGGATGCGCACCGCGGCCACCGGCCCCATCACCTCCAGCTCCGCGCCGGGCCAGGCGAAGACCCGCGTAGCACCCAGGGAGCGGGAGTTCATCGCGATGTAGGCCCCGCCGTAGGCCTTGCGGGTGATCAGCGTGACCCGCGGGACCACCGCCTCGGCGAACGCGTGGAGCAGCTTCGCGCCGCGGCGCACCACCCCATCCCACTCCTGGCCGACACCGGGCAGGTACCCGGGCACATCCACGACCACCACGAGCGGCACCCCGAACGCGTCGCACATCCGGACGAACCGGGCCGCCTTCTCCG
>DASQPJ010000023.1:0-2402 GCA_035644015.1 Sporichthyaceae bacterium | reverse complement strand
GTAGGGCTTGAGTTCTATCGACTCGGCTGGTAACGCCTCGTGAATAACGCTCCACGTACAACACGCGGTATTCCCGCATCACCCGGGCGGAAAAGATCCCGGTCAATGGGCGTCCAGCTCTTTTCCGACCCGATGGGGATTCGTTGCAAGAGGGCCGGCAAGGAAGTCGGTCACTCCCATGACCACGTCCAACGGGAGATGTTCAGTCAGCGCACGACGGGCCGAGCGAGTCAGGTCAATGGCGAAGGGCTGATCGGTCACTGACCCTCACGAGCCGCTCGCTCCGCGACCAGCGTCCGAATGGCGTCGATCCCATGCACGACCGCTTCCTGATCGGCAAGGTTGCGCATCGCGTCGGAATCCGACAGGACCTCGATCGTTTCCCGCAAGCGGTCCAGCTCACCGGAAGGCACGACATCGGCCACGTGTTCGCCATGGGCGATCACAGCCACTGTCTCGCCCCGCTCCGCGCGCCGAACGGCTTGCTCCCACAGGGATGCCTGTCTCGTGGCCGCGTGCAGGTCATCCACAGACAGGCTGACAGGCTCGCTCATGCCTTCGAGGTTACCGGACACCATGGTATGGAGTACAGGAACCTAGGCCGCTCCCACACGGTCACGTCCCCGTGCTGACCTGCGCGAACAGAGATCGGCGCGTGGTTGCGCACGACGGCGCTGGCACACGTCGGCCTGGGGCCAGGCCGGGACGGGGGCCGCGTTGACGCCGGTGGCTGCGGTGGCCGCGGCACTCCCGGCTACACCAAAAAGTTCAGCGGCTCGACGCATTCGTTCGACGGAACGTCCACACCGGACGGTTGGACCGTGTCCAACGACGTGCCCGGCGCGCGGCCGTGGGAGTTCGACAACCCCGGCAACCGCAACAACGCCACCGGGGGCAGCGGCAACTTCGCCCGTCACCGAGAGCCTTCCGGTAGCAGCCCCCGCCCCGCACGGGGCGGGGGGCTGTTGTCTCACGGGGTGTTGTTGGCCAGCGCGAGCAGTCGCGCCGCCGAGCCGTTGAACTGGTCCTGGTCACCCGGGAACGTGCCGGAGTCCGCGAACTGCCAGAACGTCCAGGTGCCCCAGCCCGCGGGCAGGGTGCCGGGGCTGGAGCTGTAGCGGGCGATGAACAGCGGGTTGGTCTGGCTCAGGCCGCTCCAGTTGCCCGTGCACTTCGTCCACCAGTCGGTGGTGGTGTAGATCGTGGCCCAGCGCGTGGTCTTGGCGTGCACCTCGTTGCTGAACGCCTGAATCCAGGTGCGCATGGAGGCCTGGCTCAGGCCGTAGCACTGGTCGCCGCTGGGCGCGTACTCGATGTCCAGCATCGGCGGCAGGGTCTTGCCGTCCTTGGACCAGCCGCCGCCGTGCGCGACGAAGTAGTCGGCCTGGGCCCCGCCGGTGGACAGGTTCGGCCGGGCGAAGTGGTAGGCCCCGCGGATCAGGCCCGCGCTGTAGGAGCCGTTGTACTGGTGGGCGAAGGTCGGGTCGGTGTAGGTGGTGCCCTCGGTGGCCTTGACGTAGGCGAACTTCGCGCCCTTGGACGCCACCGAGGCCCAGTCCACGTTGCCTTGGTAGTGGCTGACGTCCAGGCCGGGCAGCCCGGCCAGCGGCGCGAAGCCGGCGCCGGCGCCGCCCTCGTGCCTGGCCACCTCGGAGCCGGCCCAGTGCAGGGCCGGGTCGTCGGGATCGGTGGCCGCGGTGGCGGTGACAGTGGTCAGAGCGGTGGTGGCGAGTAGTAGGCCGGCTAGGACACCGGCAGTTCGGCTGGTGCGCATGTGCGACTCCCCAGGTCCAGCGCGGCCGGCAGGGGTGTGCGGCCGCGTTGATCGCATCGTGGCCGATGCCCAACCGCCATACCAGGGTTTCGGTGAATTAGTCACCATTCGGGGAAGGTGATATCTACATGCTAGAGTTGAAGTATCACTCGTCAGCCGAGGGGGTGCCGTGGCCGAGCGCAAGGGCGTGCTGCTGAGGTTGGACCCGGCGGTCCACGACGCCCTGGCCCGCTGGGCCGCCGACGAACTGCGCAGCACCAACGCCCAGATCGAGTTCCTGCTCCGCAGGGCCTTGGTCGACGTCGGCCGCATGCCGTCGGGCGTGGGCGGCATCCCTCGACGGGGGAGACCGCCCAAGGAGCAGGAGAGTTAGGCCTGGGCGGTGGGCCGCACGACGATCTCGTTCACGTCCACGTCAGCGGGCTGTTCGATGGCGAAGGCGATGGCGCGGGCGATCGCGTCCGGATGAATGGCGATCTGTTCGCGGCGGGCCAGCAACTGGGCCCGCACCTCGGGATTCGCCGCCGTTGCGGCGAAATCGGTCTGGATGAAGCCGGGCGAAACGGTCGTCACGCGCAGCTTGTCCCCCGCCTCCTGACGCAGGCCTTCGGAAATGGCGCGCCCGGCG
>DASQPJ010000022.1:0-7343 GCA_035644015.1 Sporichthyaceae bacterium | reverse complement strand
TGGTTGTTGGTCGGTCTGCGCGAGGTACGTCGAGGTTTCCGCGACCTGCGCCACGACCAGGAGCGCATCCTGGGTCTGGCCGACCTCGCGCCGGTGGTGCGGGCCGGCGGGCCCGTCACCCTGGTCAGCGCACCGGGCATGCAACGCGCGCACCGGCCGGACTGCCTGCTGCTGCGCGGCAAGAGCGTGACCCCGCTGCCGGTCTTCGACGACCGACCGCGGTGCGGGGTGTGCGCCGATGCATGACTACATCCCGTTCATCATCTTCGGGATCATCACCGGCTCCATCTACGGCCTCACCGCCATGGGCCTGGTGCTCACCTACAAGACCTCCGGCGTGTTCAACATCGCGCACGGTGCGGTCTGCGCCGGTGCGGCCTACGCCTTCTACGGTCTGAGGCAGCGTCAGGGAATTCCGTGGGGCCTGTCGTTGGTGCTCGTGGTGTTCGTGATGGCACCGATCGCCGGGTTGATCCTGGAACGGCTGGCCGTGGTGTTGGCCCCGGTGTCCACCGCGTATCGCATCGTCGGCACGGTCGGCCTGCTGGTGGCCATCCGGGCCATCCTCGGCCTGATCTTCGGTGACACCGGCCTGGTCTTCGATCCGTTCCTGTCCCAAAAGCAGGCCTTCTCGGTGTCCGGCGCCTCGGTGACCGTCGATGACCTCGTGACGTTCTCCGTGGGCACGGTCGCCGCCGTCGCGCTGTTCCTGTTCTTCCGCCTGTCCCGGCTGGGTACCGCGATGCGCGGCGTGGTGGACGACCCGCAACTGCTGTCCATGTCCGGCACCGCGCCCGCCCGGGTACGCCGGGCGTCCTGGGTGATCGGCTCCTGCTTCGCCGCGGTGTCCGGGATCCTGTTCGCGCAGACGCAGTCGCAGCTGGACATCAACGTCCTCTCGCTGCTGGTCGTGCAGGCCTTCGGTGCCGCGGTGATCGCCCGGTTCACCAACCTGCCACTGAGCTTCGTCGGCGGACTGGCCGTCGGCATCCTGCAGGCGGTGACCAGCAAGGCCACCAGCCACTCCCACCAACTGCAGGGCATCCAACTGGCGGTGCCGTTCCTGGTGCTGTTCATCGGCCTGTTGGTGATCCCGCGCGGCAAGTTGGTCGAGGTCGGCCGCCTGGTCCGCGCTCGCCCGCGGCCGGCGCCGCTGCTCGACCCGAGGGGCCGCACGGTGGCGTTGGTCGCCCTGCTCGGGTTGCTGATCGCGCTGCCGCACATCGTGGGCTCCAAGCTGCCCGGTTACAACGTGGCGATGACCCAGGTGCTGCTGTTCGCCTCGCTGCACCTGCTGGTGCGCACCTCGGGCCAGATTTCGCTGTGCCACTTCGGTTTTGCCGCGGTCGGGGCCGCCGGCTTCGGGCACGCCGCGAACAACGGGGTGCCGTGGGTGCTCGCGGTGCTCATCGGTGGTGCCTGGTGTCTGCCGCTGGGCCTGATCGTGTCGGTGCCCGCGATCCGGCTGTCCGGGCTGTACTTGGCCCTGGCCACGCTGGGCTTCGGCATCGTGCTGGCCCAGTTCGCCTACAGCAAGTCCTACATGTTCGGCGGCGGGCAACTGCTCACCCGTCGCCCCAGCGGGTTCGACTCGGACCGGCAGTACTACTACCTGCTGCTGGCGTTCGCATTGGTGGCGGTCGGCATCGTGCTGTTGGTGGAACGCAGCCGGCTGGGTCGGCTGCTCCGGGCCATGGCCGATTCGCCGTTGGCGCTGACCACTTTGGGCACCGCGGTGAACGTCTCCCGGGTGCTGGTGTTCACCCTGTCCGGGTTCATCGCTGGGATGTCCGGTGGGTTGTACGCCTCGCTGTTCGGCGGGGTCACCCAAGACGCCTTCAATTACGTGCAGTCGCTGGTTGCCCTTGCCGTGCTGGCGATTGCGGGCACGCGCACCATCACCGCGGCGTTCCTGGCGCCCGGTCTGCTGTATGTGGTGCCGCTGTACTTCACCGGGTCGCGGGCCGATCAGGTGCTCCAACTCGGCTTCGGGGTCGGCGCGATCTTCGCCGCCGCCGCGTCGCAGGGCGCACTCACCACTGCGTTGGCCCGCGGCGCACGTCGGCACTCCGGCCGGGCCAGGGGGCCGGCCGGCCGCCGGATGTCCCTACCGCTGCCGGGGCGGCCCGCTCAAGGAGGTTCGTGGTGAACAGCAACCTGTGGCGCGCTCGGCGCTCGCGGGTGACGGTCGCGGCGGTCGCTGCGTTGTCGCTCGCGTTGGTCGCCGGGTGCGGCGGAAACCGGGTCAACCACGACCGGGTGGTCGCGGTGGGCAACGGCTACGGTCCGGCCGCCTCCGATGAGAACAAGTCCCTCATCCAGGCTGCCGCCGACGCCGCGGCAGCCAAGGTCGCCGGCCAAATACCGGCCGCCGGCGCAGCCGTTGCGGCGGGTCCGGCCGCACCGGTCGCTGCCGCAGGCGGTGTCGCGCCGGCGGCCGGCACCACCGGCGTGGGCGGCGCCCCCGCGGCTACCACCGCGACCGCT
The DNA here is from genome assembly GCA_035644015.1 of Sporichthyaceae bacterium. Taxonomy (GTDB): domain Bacteria; phylum Actinomycetota; class Actinomycetes; order Sporichthyales; family Sporichthyaceae; genus DASQPJ01. Next base: position 4,856 of record DASQPJ010000022.1, on the reverse strand, counting down.
GGTCAGACCGCCGCCAAAAGTTCGACCACCAGCACGGCGGCCTCGGCCGGTCTCCCGGCTACCTGCACCACGGTGCTCTCGCCGATCGTCATCGGGCAGACGCTGGCCGCCTCCGGCCTGGTCGGCGCGGCCATCTCCGGCCTGCGCACCGGGTTGGCGGTGTGGGCGCGTGACGTCAACGCCCGTGGCGGCGTGCAATGCCACCCCATCCAGCTGACCCAACTGGACGACGGATCCGACCCGGCCCGGGTCGCGGCGAACTGGAACTTGATCGTGCACGACAAGAGCGCGGTCGCCCTGGTCGGCGGGGGCGTGCCGATCGCCATCGCGGCGTTGCGCTCGGCCGCGGAGCGGGACAAGGTCCCGGTGGTCGGCGGCGACATCACCGCGGTGGACTGGGTGCAGAGCCCCTTCATGTTCCCGACCGGAGGGGCACCGCTGACCTCCTACGACGGTGGTGTGGTGGAGGCGGTGGCGGCGACCAAGGGCGCACCGAAGGCGGGCATCTTCTACTGCGTCGAGGCCTCGATCTGCACCGGACTGAAGAACAACTTCCCGCACAGCGTGGAGCGGGCGAAGGCGACTGCGGGTCCCTCGCTCGCGGTGTCGTTGACCCAGCCGGACTTCACCTCGGAGTGCCAGCAGATGAAGGCGGCCGGGGTCAACGTCATCTTCTTCGGCCTGGACGGGTCGGCCTCCATCCGCGCCGCCCGATCGTGTGCCTCGCTGAACTACTTCCCGACCATCGCCACCGGCGCCATCGCGGTGTCTGCCCAAGCAAGTACTGATGCGGGTCTGCGGCGCAACAACACCTACCTGGGCAGCGGTGTGGTGCCCTATCCGAACACCGATCTCCCGGCCCTGCAGGCCTTCCACACCGCGATGAAGCAATACGCGCCGAGCAATCTGGAGGACCAGCAGTCTCTGCTGGGTTGGGCCGCGGGCAAGTTGTTCGAGGCGGCGCTGGCCAAGGAGGCCGCCAAGGCCCGGGCCGGCAACGTGACCACGGCGATGGTGCTGGACGGGCTGTGGCAGCTCAAGAACGAGAAGCTCGGCGGGCTCACCCCGGGCGCCACCTTCATCAAGGGCGAACACGCTGCCATCGACGACTGCTACTACCCGTTGAAGCTGGACCCGAAGGGCTTCTCCGCGCCCAAGGGCAGCAAGCCGGTTTGCTACGGCAGCTCCGCCAAGACCGCGGGGGTGCCGGCGGCCGACGCAGTGCGCGCCCCGGACCTGGTCGCCACCCGGGTGCGCTGATGTTCGAATTGCGCGGCGTCGATGCCGGCTATGGCGGCACGCAGGTCCTGCGTGGGGTGGACCTGGTGGTGCCGCCGCGCTCGATCGTTGCGCTGCTCGGACCCAACGGCGCGGGCAAGACCACGTTGCTGCGCGCGGCGTCGGGGTTGATCCGGCCGACCGGCGGGGACATCCTGCTCGACGGGCAGTCGGTGCTGGGACTGCCGCCGCACGACCTGTGCGCCCGCGGGCTCTGTCACGTGCCCGAGGGGCGCGGGGTATTCCCGAGCCTGTCGGTGCGGGACAACCTGGTGCTGCAGAGCAAACCGGGCAGCGAACGGGAGTCAATCGAACGTGCGGTGTCCGCGTTCCCGCGGTTGGGGGAGCGGCTGGCTCAGGTCGCCGGGACGATGAGCGGCGGCGAGCAGCAGATGCTCGCGCTGGCCCGCACCTACGTCCAGCAGCCCCGGTTCGTGTTGCTCGACGAGGTCAGCATGGGCCTGGCCCCGAAGATCGTCGATGAGATCTTCGAGTTCCTGGAGCGGCTGGCCGCGGAGGGCTCCAGCCTGCTGTTGGTCGAGCAGTACGTGGCCCGGGCGTTGCGGGCGGCGGACTACGTGTACCTGCTCAACCGGGGCCGGATTTCCTTTGCCGGTGAGGTTTCCGAGGTCGACGCGGACGCGATCGCGGCCGAATACGTGGGGGTGGCGACGTGACCGCGCTGGTTACCGGAGCGGCGCGGGGCATCGGCTTGGCCACCGCGCGCAAGCTGATCGAGGCCGGGCACGAGGTCATCATCGGCGATGTCAACGGTGATGCCGCGGCCGAGGCCGCCGCGCAACTCGGGGCCAAGGCGGTGACCCTGGACGTCACCGACCCGGACTCGGTAGCGGCCTGCGCGGCTGGGCTGACCACGCTGGACGTGCTGGTGAACAACGCCGGCATCCTGCGCGGCGGAACTCTGGCCGAGATGAGCATCGAGGACTATCGCCTGGTGATGGACGTCAACGTGCTCGGGCCGGTGCTGATGACCCGTGCCTGCACCGAGGCGCTGGCCGCTGCCCGCGGCGCCGTGGTGAACCTGGCCTCGATGTCTGCCCTGATGCCGGTGCCGGGCACCGGGGTGTACTCGATGAGCAAGGCCGCGGTGCTCTCCTACACGCAGGTGGCCGCGTTGGAGTTGGCGCCGCGCGGGATCCGGGTGAACGCGGTCGCGCCGGGCCGGATCAGCACTGAGATGACCGCGAGCCGCCAGACCGACCCGGCCAAGGAGGCACGCACCAACGCCCTGATCCCGCTGGGACGCTCCGGGCAGGCCGACGACGTGGCTGCGGTGATCTGCTGGCTGGCCTCGCCGGCCGCGGCGTACGTCACGGGTCAGGTCATCCCGGTGGACGGCGGACTGACCATCGCCACCGTCCCGTTCTTCCAGGCAGCCCAATCCAGGTAACGTCAGCGAAAGCGGTCGCTATAACGACCGCTGTCGCTGACGTTGTGGGATTCAGGCGTCAGCGGCGGCCCAATAGGGCGCGCGGATGGTCCGCTTGTCGATCTTCCCCACCGGCGTCCGCGCCAGCGCCTCCACAAATGTCAACTCCCGCGGGCATTTATACAGCGTCAGATTCGCCCGGCAATGTGCGAGCAGGTCCTCCGCATCCACCGGCTCCGCCGGCACCACCAACGCCAACAGTTGTTCGCCGAGATCCGGGTGCGGCACCCCGATGCACACCACTTCAGCCACCCCCGGATGCGCCGCCAACACCGCCTCCGCCTCCGCCGGATAGATGTTCACCCCACCGCTGACCACCAGATCCGCGAACCGGTCGGTGACCCACACGTACCCGGCGTCGTCCATCACCCCGATCTCGCCGAGGGTGAACTCACCCGGCCCGGCGAACGGATCGTCCACCCCACCGCGCAGGTACCGCATGCCGTACCCCGACGTGTCGCGGAAGTACAACCGGCCGCGGGTTCCCGGCGGCACCGGTTGGCCGTCGTCGCCGAGGATGAACGCCTCGAACGGCGGGATGGCCCGGCCCACCGATCCCGGTCGCTCGCGCCATTCCGCCGAGCCGATCAGACAGGTGGTGCCGACCTCGCTGGCGCCGTAGCTCTCCCAGAGCACCTCGCCCAGCCAGTCGATCATCGCTCGCTTCACCTCGACGGGGCACTTCGCGCCGACGTGCAAGACGAAGCGCAGGCTCGAGGTGTCGTACTGCTCGCGTACGTCGACGGGCACGGCGAGCAGGCGCTGAAAATGGGTGGGCACCATGATCGTGGAACCGATGCGATCACGCTGTACCGCCAAGAGCCAATCCGTCGCGTCGAAGCGATGCAGCACGGTGGTCGGCGCACCCCCGAGGAACAACCGGGTGCCCGCCAACGGCCCGGAGTGATACATCGGGCCGACCACCAGATGCCGCCCGTGCGGGATCATCGCGTTCTGCGACAGCTTCGCCACGTGATCGACGATGTCCGCGCCGCCGACCCAACTGGTCGGCGGCAACTGCACGCCCTTGGGACGCCCGGTGCTGCCCGAGGTGTAGACCAACGTGGGCAAGGGGGGATGGTCGGTCGGGGGCTCCGGGTCGTCGCCGCTAGCGCCGAGCTCCTCGATGATCGTGGTGACCTCGGCCAGGGCCGCGCCTGCCCGGGCCCGCGCGGCGGTGGCCGGGTCGGTGAGCACCGCGGCGGCGCCGGAGTCGCGCAACACGAACGCCAACTCCGCGGGCTCCAGGTGGAAGTTCACCGCCACGGCCGAGGTTCCGGCCAACGTGGCGGCCACATAGGTGAGCAGGGTGGCCGCGCTGTTCTCCGCGACGATGGCCACCCGCCGCGCCGGACCGAGCTCCAGACGCAGCAACGTGGTCACCGCACGGCGCAGCCAGGCATCAGCCTGAGCCCACGTCAGATCCATGTCCGGCCCACGCAGCGCGAGTTCGTCCGGCCGCTGCGCGGCGTAGCCGGCGGCGAAGGTCACCGGGCGCGCCAGGCGGCGATCAGGCCCGCGTTCTGACCGGGGGTGCTGCCGTAGGTGACCACCTCGTCCGCGCCCGCGGCGCGGAACTGCGCGAGCTTGTCCACGCACCCGGCGGCAGTGCCCAGGGCGCAGGAGGTGTCCATCCATTCGTCGGGCACCAGCTCGGCCAGGTCCATCAACTGCACCCGGTGGAAGGCGGTGTCCACCATCTCGTCGGCCCGCCGCGCCATCAACTCCGCCGCCGTGGCGCGCAGCCGCTGCACCGGCGCGAAGTCCCAGCCGTTCACCTTGGCCAACGCCACGCCGTACTCGGCGGCCTGCAGGTAGGTCACCGCACGGGCGTGCGCGAGAGCGCGGGATTCCTCGTCGGACAGATCCGGTGCGGTCACCACGCATTGCGCAATGCGCACCTCCGCCGGGTCGCGGCCCGCCTCTTTGCAGGCGCGGTGCAGCCGGTCCACCGCGGCGGCGGTGGCCTGTGGGGTCATCATCGGCGGCAGCAGCACACCGTCGAACGCGGTGGCGACCGCGGCCGCGGCCTTCTCGAACCCGAATGTGCCGTACCAGACCCGCGGGGCCGGTCCGTCGTAGACATCGCCGAGTTTGGTGTCGGTGTACGAGCCCGCCGGCCCGTCGT
>DASQPJ010000021.1:0-2099 GCA_035644015.1 Sporichthyaceae bacterium | reverse complement strand
ACCCAGGTGCGGAAGTGCTCCCGGCGCGTCGTCGGCGGGTCCGACGACGGTACGGGGTCGTTTCGACCAGGGTCCGCCCGATCCGGCGCACCAAGGGCTCGTCGGCCGGCCGGGCAGCCACCCGAGCCGCGATGGGGGGTCGTACCGGTCGTCGAGCACCAGATCTTCCTTGGTCGGAAATGCCGGTACACGGTCATCGCCGCGCGGACGGCGCGGACGGCGCGGACGTCGCCGTGCCTACGGCCGCGGCGAATCCGCGGCAAACGAGACGGTCGCCAGGATCGAGAAGGCCGGCGGCCAGGCCTTCGCCGTCCGGGCCGAGCTGGGCACAGCCGCGGACGTCGACACCCTGTTCACGGGGCTGGAACGCGGGCTGGCCGGGTCGCCCCTGGACATCCTGGACAACAACGCCGCGGCAGTCCCGGGCGGCCCGATCGAGACGGACACCCCGGAGCAGTTCGACCACCTCTTCGGTGTGAACGTCAAGGAGACCGCCCTCAACCGCCTCGGCCGGCCGAAGACGTCGCCGACGCCTTCTCGCCTCCGACGACGGCCTCTGGATCACCGGCCAGTCCTCGACGCCAGCGGCGGCATCCACCTCGGCCTCCGCGGCTGACCCCGGAGCCCCCGCGACTGCCCGGGCAGCCGCCGCCATCCGGGTACCTCCTGCTCACCGGGCACAGCGACCCGAAGCGTCATCGTCCCACCGCAATCGCCGCGTGAAATCAGCCCTCAGTTACGGGACAGCCCTCAGGGTGAGGCGGGGGCGGAATTTGCGATTAAGCTCTGACGGAATCCGCCACTTTATACGAGCATGGGTTGTCGGCGGGGTGCTTGTCGGGGGTCCACCCAGCGGGGCGGAATGAATTCCGGCCGGCCGAGGTGCATCCGGACTTCCCAGCCGGATTGGTGAATCATCCGGTGATGGGTGCGGCACAACATGACCAGGTCTTCGATATTCGTTTCGCCGCCGTTGACCCATTCACGGATATGATGCACTTGACACCAGGCGGGTGTGCGGTGACACCCCGGATGCGCGCAACCCCGATCCCGGGCGGCGACCGCTTTGCGTTGCGCCAGGCTGACACACCGGCGTTCCCGACCCAGGTCCAATGGTTGGCTGGTGCCGTCGAACACCACCGGGGTGATCCCGCAGTCACATAGCAGGGCGCGTAGGTCGGCGGCGGTGCCTCGGCCGCCGAAGTCGAACATCAACCCGCGGGCTTGTTCGCGCATCCACTGGTAGTCCAGGATCGCCGTCACATGCGGGCGTTCCCCACCCTCAAGGGGTAGCCGACCCTCGTCCAGGGCGTGCTCACAGATCTCCCCGAGCGCATCCGCTTGGCGCTCGCCCAGGGTTTTGCCTTCGTCGGCGGCCGGGCACAACAGGCCCCGGACCGCGCGGGACAGCACCTCGAAGGTGGCGGCGTCGAGCTGGCCTTTGATCCGACCACCCACCCCGTCCGCGGCGGCGGACAGGTGTAGCTCGTTGACCTGCGGCTCGTCGTCGTCTGGGGGTGGACCGTCCTGGTCGAGGCCCTCCAGCAGCTGCGCCGCCAACTTGGCCAGCTCATCGGGGCGGTAGTTCCGCGCCAACTCGGCCAGCTGCTCCTCGAGGGTCACCCACTGCTCGGGGCTGATCCGCCTAGCCTGCTCAGTGTTCAGCGCGTGTTCGATCACTTCGGCGTGTGCCTGACCGATTTCCCAGCCGGCCAGGGCCATCGCGGTGGCCGGCAACCGAGGCTCCACCGCCACCCCACCCAGGGTGGTGGGAAACACCGCCCGGGCCACCGCGACCATCCGACGCGCCTCAACCTCCCGACACCGCAACAGATCCGCCACCGCCGACGCCGCGCGCACCCCGAGTTCGGTGAACTCCCCGTTGCTATCCATCTGGGCTGTCAACTCGGCCAGCTCATGCTCGGCCCGGCGCACCACGGACTGCAGAAACAGCATCTGCTCGCACCGGTCCTGCCGAGACGCCGAACGCACACCCACCCGCAACGCGGCTAAATCCGCGTGCACGGACTGCCGCGCGGGGGTGAATGAGCTTTCCGACATACCCACATTTTGACACCCCGGTCCGACAATTTCCGAAG
>DASQPJ010000020.1:0-16237 GCA_035644015.1 Sporichthyaceae bacterium | reverse complement strand
TGACGGGCCGACAGGCCCGTCGCCGCGAGTCGGGCGATCTCGCGCTCGCGCGGGCTCAGGGCGGCCGGCCCGAGCGCGGCGTCGGCAGCCCGCCGCCCGACGCCGCCCAGCCGCTGGAGATCCGCGAGCACCTTGCCTCGTCGCCAGCTCGCTCCACCGACCGCACAGAGTTCGGCCGCGCGCTCCAACGCCGGCACGGCCTCCGCTCGGTCCGCGGCTCGTCCGAGCAGGTGTAGGGCGCGGGCCAGATGGCCATTCCATCCGGTCCGGTCCAGGGCGGCGACTGCGGCGCGCGCCGACTCGAGGGCCTCGGCCCGTGATCCGTCGAGCAGCGCGACCCAGCCCCGGGCGAGCGCACGCGTTCCCGCAGGCCCGTCGCCTCCCATCGCCGCGGCAATCTCGTCGAGCTGGTCGCCCAGATGGATCAGCTCGGCGATGCGACGCTCTTCGGCAGCGGCCTCGATTCCCAGGACGACAAGTCCCAGGGCCCAGACATGCGCCCGCATCGCCATGAGGCGGTCGGTGCTCGCTACAAGTCGGGGAAGGCCGGCGGCAGGGCCCGAGGTCCGCCAGGCGAGCATTCCGGCCGCAGCTTCGGCCACGGGACCGAAGGCCGACCAGTCCCGGTCGCGGAGCGCCTGCTGCGCCCGGCCGAGGAACCGATCTGCCTCCGCCAGTCGATCGGCCTCGACGGCCGTGACCGCGGCGACCGCCATCCCGTGCGACCGGCGCAGGCTTGTGCCGGCCGGCGCCCACGCCACGATCTCGTGGGCGGCCTCGAGGGCGGCGCTCATGTTCCCGGACCACCAGCAGGTGACGATCTGACTCTCCAGGTGAACGGTGTCTCGGTGGTTCGGGTTCAGCGCGACGGCCCGGTCGAGCAGCAGTTGGGCCGCAGCCGTGTCCCCGCCCCACGTCTTGACCAGGGCCAGCACGCCGAGGCCCACGGTCGCGCGGTAGGTCTTCCCGTCCTCGGTGGCGATGGCGATCTGCCGCTCGGTGGCGGTCTCCGCTTCCGAGAGCCGGCCCAGGAAACCGCAGGCGTACCCGACTCCCTGGCACGCCTGCATCTCGACGAAGCGGTGGCCCTCCGCGTGCGCGGCGGTCCGGACCGCTTCGGCCCGCTCCGCCATCGCGACCAGGTCACCCCGCAGGCCGGCAATGAACGCCTCCTCGCGGGTGGCCAGCAGTTCCGAACGTCGGTCGCCGGCCGCGGCGAACAGCTGCGTGGCCTCGCTCGCCGCCGCGGCCGCCGGCGCAAGGTCGCCGACGCCCCAGGCCAGGAAGGTGGCGAGCCGGAACTTGACCGCGCCACGCCGGTGCGCGGGCTCGCCGGTGCGGTCGAACAGGTCCTCGATCGCCCGCATCGCGCGTACGCCGACCGCACCGTGGCTGTCAGCGCGGTGGTCGACAACCCAGTCCGCCTCCCAGGACACGGCCTCGTAGACCGCCCGCCAGCGTTCGTCGCCGTCCGGCAGGAGCTCGACGAGCGCACCGATCAGGGCCATCGCCTCGCGGTAGGCCTCACGACCTTCGGCCTCGGCGATCGCCCGGAGCAGCACGTCCAGGGCCTCGGGATCGCCGACGTCGGCGGCGCAGGCGAAGTGTTCGGCCGACTCCGCGAGCCGACCCCGCTCGGACAGCACGCGCGCTACCACGCGGTGCAGCACCCGGCGTCGCGCACTGCCGATGTCGCTGTAGACGGCGTCCCGGATGAGCGGGTGTGAGTACGCGTAGGCCAGGTGGCGCCCGGTCTCCTCCTCCACCAGGGCTCCGGCGGCGACGAGGTCGTCGAGTTGCCCGGCGAGCTCGTCCACCGACCGGTCGACCATGCCTTCGAGTTCGGCCGCCGTCACCGGCCGCCCGGTGACGGCAGCAATCTCGAGTAGGCGCTGCGGAGCCTCGGCGAACCGGCCCATCCGGGATCGGATCCGCTCGACCAGATCCTCCGGGAGCCGACGCAGAGCCGGCGCACTGAGGTCGGCACCCTCGTCCACCAACGCGCGCACAAGCCCCCGCAGAAAAAGTGGGTTGCCCTCGGATCGCTCGGTCAACCAACGGACGAGTTCGGTCGGCGGTGTCCGGCCCAGCAATTCGGTGGTCAGGGCGGTGACCCCGTCCGGGTCGAGCGAGCCGAGCGGGAACCGCAACAGCCGCCCGTCCTGGTCGAGTTCGAACAACACGTGCGCGGCCACGTCGTTGTGCGAAAGCTGCTCGGGCCGGGCCGTCCCGACGATGAGCACCGGTCGGGCGGGAAGTTGCCGTGCGATCCGACGCAGCAGCTCCCACGACGACGGGTCCCCCAGGTGAAGGTCGTCGAGCACCACGAGCACCGGCGCCCGCAGCGATAGGTTGTCGATCACCCTGGTCAGCGCTTCCGCGAGGCGCGCTCGCGGCGCACCTGCCGGGCGGGGCCCGGCGAAGAACGCGGCTCGTGGCAGCAGCGCAGCGGCATCGTCGAGGTACTCGCCGCACAGCGCGCGAACGTCCACTTCGCCGAGTCCGGCGAGTAACGGATCCAGCGCCTCGATCCATAGCCCGTACGCGTCGGTCGCGCCGAGCGGATATCCGCGGGCGGTCAGCACGATCGTGTCCGCGGGCACCCGAGCTGCAAGCTCCCGAACGAGTCGACTCTTGCCGACGCCCGCGGCACCCGAGACCAACACCACGCCCAGCCCCACGGCGGTGGTGGAGTGGAACTGGGCCTGAAGCCAACCCAGCTCCTGGTCCCGGCCGACCAGGGCGATCTGCGTCGGCCTTCGGATCCCGCCGGGGATCCCGGCCCCGGTCGCCGCAGTACGCACCGGCGACGGTCCACCGGTGCGTACCCGCGGGTCAGCGCTCACCGTTTCCTTCCGAATGTGTTAGGCACCGGCGATGTTGCCGCGCCCGGCTCCAGGGCGCCAGGGTTCAGCCGACCGGTGCACCGACCAGCATCGGCGATTCCGCCGGCTGGGCGCTCGATGGGGAGATGGTGCGGTCCTTGGTTTCGGGCAGGGCCAGGAGGCACATCGTGGAGAATCCGGCAAGGACCGCGAGATACACGCCGATCCCGCGACTGCCCCAGGTGTCGAGGATCTCCGGGGCGGCCAGGATGGGAATGGCGCCGCCGAGGACGCCCGCGAGGTTGTAGGCGAGGCCTGCGCCCGTATAGCGGTGGCGGGTGTCGAACATCTCGGGCAGGTAGGCCGCCGCGGGGCCGTAAGACACGGCCACGAAGGCCATGAGCAGACACATCCCGATCGCCAGACCGACCCCGCCGTGGCCGTTGATGGTCGGGAAGACCAGCAGACCGAGGGGGATACCGGCCGCGTTGCCGATCAGCATGACCCGCTTTCGTCCGATCCGGTCGGAGTTCAGCGCGGCCAGGGCGCATACCCCGGCGAAGACCACGGCGGCGGCGACGTGAATCGTCAGGATCGTCTGCGGCGAGAGCCCGAGAATCCCCGGTGGGACGCCTTTGGGGTTGCGGCCGGCGTAGCCGGTGATGAACACCGAGCCGATGTAGAAGAACCCGAAGATCGCGGTCAACGCGCCGCCGGCGAGCAGGATCTGGCGCCACTGAGTCGTGACCGCGTCACAGACCGGAACTCGGGCGGGGGAGTGCGCGTCCAGGGCGGCCCTGAACACCGGAGTCTCCTCGATCCGCAGCCGCACATAGAGTCCGACGCCGACCAGCACTGCGCTGGCCAGGAACGGAATCCGCCATCCCCAGGTCTGGAAGGCGTCGTTCTTGGTCGGGTTGCCGGTGATCTCGAAGACCAGCAGGAAGGTCACGGCCGACAGACCAAAGGCGATGCCCGGACCGAGTTGAGGGAACATCGCGTACCGGCCGCGGCGGTGCGGTGGGGCGTACTCAGCGGTGAGCAACGCCGCCCCGGCCCACTCGCCGCCAACGGCCAGGCCCTGCACGAACCGCAGGGTGACGAGCATCAACGGGGCCGCGATCCCAATGGCGTCGTAACTGGGGATCAGCCCGATCGCGAATGTGGACCCACCCATCAACACGAGGGTGTAGATCAGGGTGCGCTTGCGGCCGCGCCGGTCGCCGATGTGCCCGAAGAGCACGGCGCCGATGGGACGGGCGACGAAGGCGACCGCGTAGGTGGCAGCGAGCGCGAGCGTGCCGCGGCCGCCACCGAGCTCCGAGAAGAACACTGAGCCGAAGACCAACGCGGTCGCGGTGCCGAAGATGAAGAAGTCGTAGAACTCGATCGTGGTGCCGGCGAACGCCGCGCAGGCGACCCGGCCCATCCGGGGGGCGGGCAGAGTGTGGGTGTTCGCTGCTGAGGTTGGCACGGTGACCTCCCATTCCTGCCCTTCCTGCGGGCGCAGGCCGGGCTGGGAGAAAATCTGGCGGCGGCATGGCCGCCCGCGAATCCGTGGCAGTACTGATCTGACTACGCAGTCGCCCCGCAGGTGCCGCTCGATCTGACGTCGGTCAGAAGGTGTCGGCCATCGCCTTGATCGGCATGGAGAGTTCGCCGAGCAGGGCGAGGTCCTCGGCGGGGTCGCGGCCCAGGGTGGTCAGGTAGTTGCCGACGATGACGGCGTTGATGCCGCCGAGCAGTCCGTCGCGGGTGCCCAGGTCGCCCAGGGTGATCTCGCGGCCGCCGGCGAAGCGCAGGATGGTGTGCGGCAGGGCCAGGCGGAACGCGGCGATGGTGCGCAGCGCGTCGACGGCGGGCATTTGTTCGACGTCACCGAACGGGGTGCCGGGTCGGGGGTTGAGGAAGTTCAGCGGGACCTCGTCGGGGGACAGGGCGGCGAGTTGGGCGGCGAACTCGGCGCGTTGTTCGAGGGTTTCGCCCATGCCGACGATGCCGCCGCAGCAGACCTCCATGCCCGCGGCGCGGACCATCTCCAGGGTGTCCCAGCGCTCTTCCCAGGTGTGGGTGGTGACGACCCGGGTGAAGTAGGAGCGCGCGGTTTCCAGGTTGTGGTTGTAGCGGTGTACGCCCATGGCGGCCAGCTCGTCGACCTGGGTCTGGGTGAGCATGCCCAGGGACGCGGCGACCTGGATGTCCACGGCGGCCTTGATCGCGGCGACGCCTTCGCGCATCTGGGTCATCAGCCGCTGGTCCGGTCCGCGCACGGCGGCCACGATGCAGAACTCGCTGGCCCCGGTGGCCGCGGTTTGTTTGGCGGCCTCGACCAGGGCCGGGATGTCCAACCAGACCGAGCGCACCGGGGAGGTGAACTGCCCGGACTGGGAGCAGAAGTGGCAGTCCTCCGGGCAGCCGCCGGTCTTCAGCGACACGATGCCCTCCACCTCGACCTCGGGCCCGCACCAACGCATGCGCACCTCGTGGGCCAGCGCCAGCGCATCGGGCACGAACTCATCGGCCAGCGACAGCACCGCGAGGGTGTCCGCCTCGTCCAGCCCGATGCCCGCCTCCAGCACCTGCGCCCGGGCCCGAACCAACACCTCGGGCAGCTCGCGGAGCTCGGTCGCTGCCTCGACGAGCGTGGTCACGCGGTGCCTCCAGGCTGGTCCGGCCGGTGCTTACGCACAAATTCTGTCGCATCGAACGAACCGCCCAGATACGGGCCGAGTCCGGTCTTCGCTGCAGCGAGGAACTGCCGCGGTGTCGAGCCGCCAATGTTAGCACTCATTAACCCCGCCAACGGACGGGCGGCCAGCGCGGTGAGGTCCACCAGGTTGCTGCGCGCGGCCAGGTCCGGCTGGATGGGCCAGGCGCCGACCACCAGCCCGGTGAGCTCCAGCCCGCGATGGGCCAGCGCCTCCAGGGTCAGCGCCGTGTGGTTGAGCGTGCCCAGCCCCGCATCGACCACCACCAGCACCGGAGCGCCGAGCATGCGGGCCATGTCGGCCAGCGTGCGGCCGTCGGAGTCGAAGCGCACCAACAGTCCACCCGCGCCCTCGACCAGGACCAGTCGACGGATCGCGGCCAGTTCCGCAATCTCGGCGACCGCCTTGTCCAGATCGACCTCGGGGCGCCGGGCCAGACGGGCAGCGGCTGCCGGGGCCAGCGGGTCGGGATAGCGGGCGAACTCGTGCAGGTCGTCGATCCCGGTCAGCCGCGCGATGTCCGCCAGATCGCCGGGTTCATCGTCGCCCACCCCCGTCTGGGCCAGCTTCACCACGGCCGTACTCGCCCCGCGCTGCGCGGCAAGCACCCCGATGGCCGCGGTGACGATGGTCTTCCCGACCCCGGTCCCGGTGCCGGTCACCACCAACACACTCACGCTTTACCGCCGCGGTGGATCACCTCGGCGGCGGCGGCCAACCCGGCCGCGGCGCGGTCCAGGTCGGCCGGGGTCAGGTCGGCCCGCGCGGTCATCCGCAGCCGGGACACCCCGTCGGGCACCGACGGCGGCCGGAAGCAGCCCACCCGCACGCCCGCCGTCAGGCAGGCCGCGGCCGCCTCGACCGCGAGTTCGGGGCGCCCGACCAGCACTCCGCACACCGCGCCGCGCGGTTCGGCGGCCTGCAGCCCTGCGGCCAGCGCGATGCGGTGCAGGTCACGGGCGCGTTCGCGCACCCGGCCGGCTCGCTCGGGCTCGGCCACCAGCAGCCGCAGCGCGGCCAGGCCGGCGCCCGCCGCGGCCGGCGCCAACCCGGTGTCGAAGATGAAGCTGCGGGCGCTGTCGAGCACGTGATCGATCACCGCCTGCGGTCCGACCACCAGCCCGCCCTGGCTGCCCATGGATTTGGACAGCACCGCGGTGCACACCACGTCGGGGGCACCCGCCAGGCCGGCGGCGTGCACGCTGCCCCGACCCTGTTCCCCGATCACGCCGACCGCGTGTGCCTCGTCCACGATCAGCCCGGCGCCGTGCCGGCGCGCGGCTGCGGCCAACCCGTCCAGCGGGGCCACGTCGCCGTCCACCGAGAACACACCATCGGTGATCACCACGGCCCGCTCCTCGGTGCGCGCGGCCAGTGCCGCGTCCACCGCGGCGACGTCGCGGTGCGGGGTGACCACGACCCGGGCGCTGGACAGCCGGCAGGCGTCGATCAGCGAGGCGTGGTTGAGCGCGTCGGAGACAACCAGCGTGCCGGGCCCGGTGAGCGCGGTGACCGCGCCGATATTGGCCAGGTAACCGGAGGAGAAGACCAGCGCGGCCTCGGCGCCCATCAAGGCGGCGAACGCGGTCTCCAGTTCGGTGTGCAGCATCGTGGTGCCGGTGACCAGCCGGGAGCCGGTGGAACCTGCTCCCCACTGCTTGGCGGCCAGCGCGGCGGCGTGCAGCACGTCGGGATGTCGGGCCAGGCCCAGGTAGTCGTTGCCGGCCAGGTCCAGCACGTCCTCGTCGGCCGCGCGCGGACGCAACCGCCGCCGCAACCCGGCCGCCTCGCGCTCGGCGGCCCGGTCGTGCACCCAGTCGAAGGGTCCAGTCACAAAGCTGACCGTACGGCGAACGGTCCGCTGCTGCGCAACGCGGCCTGCAACAGCGCCAGCAGGTCCACCCGCACCGCGGGCGGACGGGCGTAGAGATCGGCGGGTACCCCCGACGGTGGTCGGGTGCCGAGCAGGAGCTGCAGGTGCAACGCGCGGGCGTAGGCGACGGTGTTCACCACCGAGGCCGGTACCGGGTCAGCGGCCCGGGACCAGCCGGCGGCCATCCGCTCCACCCAGGGCTCTAGTACGTCCAGACCGACCGCGTCGCGATGCAGCAGCGCCATGGTGGCCGCGGCCAGCCGGTCCTCCTCACGGCCGGCGAACGCTGCCGGGGCCGGGGCCAGCAGCCGGTCGGCGACCGTGTCCAGCAGCACCATCAGCCCACCCTCACCGAGATGGCGGGAGCGGGCCAGTGCGCCGATCAGGTCCGCGCCGTGCGCCACCGCCTGCACCCGCCCGGCGCCGGGGATGTGGCTGCGCAGGTCCCGCTCGGCGAGCAGCCAGGCCAACCCGTGATCACCCCAGGCGAGCACCGTCTCCGGGGCCACTCGGGGGCGCACGTTGTCCCGTTCCAGCACCGCGGCCAGGGCGGCGGCGGAAAACGAGCGCCGCAGTACCGACCAGGTGCCGTCCTCGCCCAGCCCGGCGCGCAGCCGGTCGCTCAGCCCGTCGCCCAGCCCGGGCAGCAGATCGTCGTAGACCCCACGACTCACCCAGGTGCTCAGCACCCCCAGACCCAGGTCGTCGCGCAGGTGCGGGTCCGTGGCGCCGAGCAGCTCGACGAGCTCGACGGCCAGGTCCGCGGGTCGACGGTCGGCCGGCAGGGCGTGATCGGCGGCCACCACCCGATCCCAGAAGGCCATGTCGACGGACGTCTCGGCCCGCGCGCGCGGGTCGACGTCGGTCACGGTGGTTGCCTCCCGGTTGTGCTTGCCCGCTCCTGCGAACCTACCTTGCCGCCGAGGTGCGGGTCGGCGTGTTTCGCGGTTGCCTACGCTCCTCACTCATGGCGTCGTTGCGCGAACTCCTCCGTTCGATCTGTGCCGCCGACGCCGAGGATCTGGAGTGGTTGCACCTGCTCGTCGCGGACTGGCAGTTGCTGGCCGACCTGTCCTTCTCCGACCTGGTGCTCTGGGTGCCGGTGGCCGACGGTTCGGAGTTCGTCGCGGTGGCCCAGCTGCGCCCGACCACTGGGCCCACCGCCTACCAGGACGATGTCGTCGGTACTCGGCTGGCTCGGGGGGCCAAGCCGATGTTGGACAACGCGCAGGACACCGGCCGGATCGTCCGGCAGGACCCGCAATGGATGCCCGAGGTGCCGGTGCGCGCCGAGGCGATTCCGGTGCGCCGCGGCGATCGGGTGCTCGGCGTGATCGCGCGCACCACCAGCCTGGTATCGGTGCGCACCCCCAGCCGGCTGGAGCTGACCTACCTGCAATGCGCGGGGGACCTGGCTCGGATGATCGCGGACGGGCTGTTCCCGCAGCCCGGCGCGGTGGACGCGGGCGACGCCTCTCCGCGGGTGGGTGACGGTTTGATCCGATTGGACGCGGCCGGTGTGGTCGGTTATGCCAGCCCGAACGCCCTGTCCGCGTACCGCCGGTTGGGGCTGGCCACCGACCTGGTCGGCAACCACCTGGGTTTGTTGACCGCGGAGTTGGCACCGAGCACCGAACCGGTCGATGAGGCGGTGAGCGTGGTGGCCTCCGGGCGGGTGGCCCGCGCGGTGTTGATCGAGAGCGACACGGCGGCGTTGCGGTTGCGCGCCATCCCGCTCTATGGCAGCCCGCTGGCCGACGTCGCCGCGCAGCTGGGCGCCCTGGTGCTGGTGCGCGACGTCACCGAGCTACGTCGCCGGGAACGCGAGTTGATCACCAAGGACGCCACGATCCGGGAGACGCATCACCGGGTGAAGAACAGCTTGCAGGCCATCGCCGCGTTGCTGCGCATGCAGGCCCGCCGGGTGGACTCCGCGTCCGCCCGCGAGGCGTTGGCCGAGGCCGAGCGGCGGGTCGGGTCGATCGCGATCGTGCATGACACGC
Source organism: Sporichthyaceae bacterium (assembly GCA_035644015.1). GTDB lineage: Bacteria > Actinomycetota > Actinomycetes > Sporichthyales > Sporichthyaceae > DASQPJ01. The sequence goes on along the minus strand of DASQPJ010000020.1, from coordinate 6,828 downwards.
TGTCCCAGTCCGCGGACGAGACCGTGGATTTCGACGTCGTGGTGGACCGGGTGCTGGCCATGGTCACCGACGTGTCGGGGTTTGACGCAGTGGTGCGCCCGCAGCGCACCGGCGAGTTCGGCCGGCTGCCCAGCCGGTTGGCGGCGCCGTTGTCCATGGTGCTGGCCGAGTTGGTGCAGAACGCACTGGAGCATGGGGTGGGGCCGGACTCGGAGCTGCTCGCGGTGCGCGCCGAGCGGGAGGCGGATCTGCTGTGCGTCGAGGTGGTCGACGACGGCCGCGGGCTGCCCGCGGGATTCGATCCGGTGACCTCGGCGAACCTGGGCCTGCGCATCGTGCGCACGCTGGTCGCCGGGGAGCTGCGCGGGGAGTTGGAGTTGGGCGAGCGGCCCGGCGGTGGCACCTCGGTGCGCCTGGCGATTCCGATGGGCCGACAGAAAGAACCCCGGTCTCCGTTGTAAAGAGCCCGGGGTTCGATCGCGATCGGGATGAGGGGTTTGGTCCTCTAGAGAACTCTCGCTCGGGCGCGCGCGGTGCGACGCTTGAGCGCGCGCCGCTCGTCCTCGGAGAGCCCACCCCAGACACCGGCGTCCTGACCGGACTCCAGTGCCCATTGCAGGCAGGTCTCGATGACGTCGCAACGACGACATACAGCCCGGGCCTCTTCGATCTGCATCAGTGCAGGCCCGGTGTTCCCAATCGGGAAGAACAATTCGGGATCTTCGTCCCGGCAGACCGCGCGGTGGCGCCAGTCCATGGGTGTAGCTCCTCTTGATGGCAGGGCGGTGGGCCCCTGGATACGAGTGCGGCTGACCGGTTACCGACCGGTCACTACCTAGTGAACGCGTTCACGAGCGAAAATACGTGCCACGGAGTCAGGAATTCTCTGTGATCTGCGGCACGGACTGCGGCGTAGGCTTCCGCGTCCGGGGTCCACCCTGAACCACCCGCTAGGCACGCGCAAGTGTTCGTGGCGAAAATTACTGGCCGGTCGCCTAGCGCTCGCCGTACCTCGCTGCGCAATGGGCGGGATCATCGCAGGATGGTGCCCGCGCATCGGGGGATAAGCTCTCTTAAAGTTCAGGAATTGGTCAATGAACGTTAAAGTGGCGGGTCCTCGCCGGGACCCCGGCACGCTCGCTGCGCTGGTCGTGTTCGGTCAGGCGGTGACCGTGCTGGTGCTGGGGGTGTGGACTGCGGTGGTCGGCGCCGCGGGCCACGTCGATGACCGGCTGGCCGCCGAGTTGATGGCCGGCTTGGCGCTGATCGCCGGCGTGGGCCTGGCGTTTGCCGCCCGTGGACTGTTTTTCGCGCGCCGCTGGGCGCGTGCCCCGGTGCTGGTCTGGGAGCTGATCATGTTGCCGGTCGGAGTGAGCTTGGCTCGGGCGATCCCGGCAGCCGGGGCCCTGCTGCTGGCCAGCGCGGCCGCAGTGCTGGTGGCGGTGTTCGCCGGGCGGCCCGCCGCGTCCTGATCCGCTCACTCGCCGACGAGCAGGTTCTGGCGCAGTTGAGCCAGGGTGCGGGCGAGTAGTCGGGATACGTGCATCTGCGAAATTCCGATTTCCTCGGCAATTTGCGATTGCGTCATGTTCCCGAAGAATCGCAATAACAGAATCTTTTTCTCTCGCGGGGACAGTTGTTCCAGAAGTGGCTTGAGTGATTCGCGATATTCGACGCTCTCCAACGCCTCGTCCTCCGCGCCGAGCTGCTCGACGACGGTCGGCCCCTCGTCGTCGCCGGCGTCGCCGGCGTCCAGGGACAGCGTGCTGTAGGCGTTGGCCGACTCCAGGCCCTCGAGGATCTCTTCCTCGGACAGCCCCAGGTGCGCACCCAGCTCGGCCACCGTCGGGGCCCGGCCGTGTCGCTGGGAGAGCTCCGCGGTCGCGGTGGTCAGCGCCAGGCGTAGTTCCTGCAGTCGGCGCGGCACCCGTACTGCCCAGCCCCGGTCCCGGAAGTGGCGCTTGATCTCCCCGACGATGGTCGGGGTGGCGTAGGTGGAGAACTCCACGCCGCGTTCGGTGTCGAACCGGTCCACGGACTTGATCAGCCCGATGGTGGCCACCTGTACCAGGTCGTCGAACGGCTCGCCGCGGTTGCGGAAGCGGCGGGCCAGATGCTCGACCAATGGCAGGTGCATCTCCACCAGTTGGTCGCGCACTTTGGCGCGGTCGGGGTCGTCGTCAGGCATGGTGGACAGCGCAGTCAACATCGCCCGCGCCTCCTCCCGCGCGATGGCGAGTTCGGAGCTGCGGTCGACCGATTCCGGGGAGACCCCGTCGGCACCGGTCACGCGTTGGCCCCGTCGACGACGCCACGTTCCTTGCGCATCGAGATGGTCAGGTGCGAGTCGGCGGAGATCGACGCATCGACCTCGCCCGCCAGCGCGCTGAGCACCATCCAGGCGAAGCTGTCCCGGGCGGGCGGTGTGCCGTCCCGGGTGGGTGCGGTGACGACGACCGTCATGCCTATGGGGTCGATCACGAACCGGCACAGCAGTTCGCCCTCGGGCACGGCCTTGACCAGCACCAGCGCGCACGCCTCATCGACCGCGATCCGCAGGTCCTCGATCTCGTCGATGGTGAAGTTCAGCCGCGCGGCCAGCGCGGCCGTCGCGGTGCGCAGCACCGAGAGGTAGGCCCCGTCGGCGGGCAGACGGATCTCCACGAAATCAGTGGCCGGGGAGTTAGCAGCCCCGTCCAGGGCGCCCAGTTGCGTCACCGAGTTCCTCCCTGCGGACTCATCGTCGATCCGAAACTGCTGCGTACTTCCCGGGCACGTCCTACCCATCTAACGGCGATGCACCGCCTCCGGAGTGCCGGTGGCGGTGCATCGGGCGTGGCGTTTCAGGCTTTCTTGGTGGCCCAGAAGATCTCGGCGATCTCGTCGATCTTGCCCAACAGTTTGTCGGCGACCGCCACGTCGGTGGAGCCCTTGGTGCCGCCGGCGCCGGCCAGCTTGGTGGCCTCGTTGAACAGGCCGTGCAGGTTCGGGTACGCCTCGAAGTGCGGCGGCTTGAAGTAGTCCGTCCACAGCACCCAGAGGTGGTGCTTGACCAGGTCGGAGCGCTGCTCCTTGATATCCAGTGCACGCGCCTTGAAGGCCGGGTCGTCGCTGCCGCTGTACTTCTCGATGATCGCCTTGACCGATTCGGCCTCGATGCGGGCCTGGGCCGGGTCGTAGACACCACACGGCAAATCGCAGTGCGCGTGCACCGTGGTGATTCGCAGGAACCGCATTCCGGAGTCCCTTCGTCGCGTCGCCCCGTGCGTGCGGGGCCGGATTCAATCGGGACACTACCCGCATGATCAGTGCTACTCGCCGGGGCGTGCGAATAGTTCGCGTGGCCGGTGAGTCCATGCGGCCGACGCTGCGCTCCGGAGATGTGTTGCTGGTCCGTACGCGCGCCCGGGTGCGCGCCGGGCGTTTGGTGATCGTGCGATTGCCCGATGGTGTGGTGGCCGTGAAGCGGGCCACCCATCGGGTGCCGGAGGGCTGGTGGGTGGAGCGGGACAACCCCGCGGTCGGGGTGGACTCCTGGCAGGTGGGCGCGGTCGCGGAGGCCGAGGTGCTGGGCCTGGTGCTCGCCCGCATCTGGCCGTGGCGGCGCCGTGGATAGGGTCGATGCATGTTTGCCGTCAGCGCTGCGCGCTTCTCCAACGACGACCCGCTGTCCGCTCTCGAGCTCGGCGAGCGTCCCGACCCGATCGCCAAGGACGGCTGGGTCACCGTCGAGGTCAAGGCCGCCTCGCTCAACCACCACGACCTGTGGACGCTGCGCGGGGTCGGGCTCAAGGAGTCGGCGCTGCCGATGATCCTGGGCACCGACGCCGCGGGGATCGACCCGGACGGTAACGAGGTCATCGTGCACGCGCTGGTCGGTGACCCGGACTACCGCGGCGACGAAACCTTCGACCCGAGCCGGTCCTTGTTGTCCGAGAAACACCAGGGCACCTTCGCCGAACAGCTCGTGGTGCCGCGCCGCAACCTGGTGCCGAAGCCGGCGCAGCTGTCCATGGCCGAGGCGGCGTGCCTGCCGACCGCGTACCTGACTGCCTACCGGATGCTGTTCACCCGCGGTCAGTGCAAGCCGGGCGCCACCGTGTTGGTGCAGGGCGCGGGTGGCGGGGTGGCCACCGCGTGCATCACGTTGGGCCAGGCGGCCGGGCTGCGGGTGTGGGTGACCAGCCGCGACGGCGGGAAGCGGGAACGCGCGTTGGCACTGGGCGCCGAGGCGGCCTTCGAGACCGGCGCGCGGCTGCCGGACCGGGTGGACGCGGTGATGGAGACCGTCGGTGAGGCAACCTGGGCGCACTCGATGCGCTCGCTGAAGCCGGGCGGCAGTCTGGTGATCTCCGGGGCCACCAGTGGCTTCGCGCCGCCCGCGGACCTGACCCGACTGTTCTTCCTGCAGATGAACGTGCTCGGTTCGACGATGGGCACCCGCGACGAGTTGGTGCAACTCGCGCAGTTCCTGGCCAACACCGGCGCGCGGCCGCTGATCGACAGCGAGATTCCGCTGGCCGAGGCCCGCGACGGGTTCGCGAAGATGCACAGCGGGGAGCTGTTCGGGAAGGTCGTGTTCGTTCGCTGATCGAGGCGTTGCGCTGCCCGGTGTGCCGGGCAGAGTTCGCGGAAAGCCCGGCCGGGCTGCGATGTGCGGCCGGGCACTCGTTCGACCGGGCGCGGCAGGGCTATGTGAATCTCGCGGCCGGCCTGGGCCGCGTCGGGTTGGGCGCCGATGACGCCGCAGCCGTGGACGCCCGCAGCACTTTTCTGACGGCAGGTCACTTTGCGCCGGTGCTGGACGAAGTGATCGCGGCGGCGGTGCAAGCCTGGCCGCACCGCGGTTTGGTGGTGGACGTCGGTTCCGGGCCGGGGCACTACCTGGCTGCGGTGTTGGACGCCGTGCCCGCCGACGGACTGGCGCTGGACTCCTCGACGCCGGCGTTGCGGCGTGCTGCCCGTTGTCACCCCCGGGCGAGTGCCATCGGATGGGATTTGCGCGAGCCGTTGCCGTTGGTCGACGGGTGCGCCGGGTTGCTGCTCAATGTGTTCGCCCCGCGCAACGGTGCAGAGTACGCGCGCGTGTTGGGTCCGGCCGGCGCGTTGCTGGTGGTCACGCCGGGGCCCGGGCACCTGGGGGAGTTGGTCTCCTCACTGGGCCTGATCTCGGTGGACGCCGACAAACCGGCCCGGTTGGCGGTCGCGTTGGATCCCTGGTTCACCGCGGTGCGGGTGGCGCGGGTGAACTCTCGGATGTCGCTGTCGCATGTCGCGGTGGCGACGGTGGTGGGCATGGGGCCCAACGCGCACCACATCGGGGCGGGCGAGTTGGCCGATCGAATCGCGGTACTGCCGGATCCGGTTGCGGTCACCCTTGAGGTGAACGTCGGGGTGTACCGGCCGCGGGTCTGATGCCTCAGTCGGGTCCGGCGAAGTCGACCACCGCGGTGACCGCGTCGAGGTTCAGCGGGCCGTAGAGGTGCGGGAACATCTCCCCACGCTCGGCCACGGTCTCGTAGCGCAGCGGGGCCCGGAGTCGTTCGGCGGCGATGGTCAGCAACACCAGGCCGCGCACGCCGGGGAAGTGTCGTTCGGCCGTGTCCAGCACCTGGTTGGGTGCGGACAGGTGCACGAAGCCCTCCTTGGCCAACGAGGGCGGCTCGTAGATGCCGGCGGCCTGGGCGGCTTCCCAGTCCTCGCGGGTGGTGAGGTGCAACAACACGTCCGCAGCGTACGGGGTGTCAGTCGTCCTCTTCGGCCAAGCGCGCCAGCCAGGTGGCCAGGCGTTCGATGGGGACCTCGAACTCCGGGTTCAGGTCGACGAATTCGGCCAGCCGGGCGCCCAGCCAGGCCAGGTCCACGTTCTCCTCACCGCGTCGTTCGATGAGTTCCTCAATGCCGCGGTCGGTGAAATACATTCCCTCGACCTCAGCGCGCGAAGGCCTGCTCGACCACCTGCTGCTGCTCGTAGTCGTGCACCGAGTGGGAGCCGACCGCGGGCGCGGAGGAGGCCGGGCGGGAGACCCGCTTGAGCGAGCGCCCGCCGAGGTGCTCGGGCAGGTGCAGCGCCATGAACGGCCAGGCACCCTGGTTGGCTGCCTCCTCTTGCACCCAACGCACGTCGCTCGCGTTCGGGTACAGCGCCAGCACCCCATCCAGTTCGGTGACCGGCAGCGGGTAGAGCTGCTCGACCCGCACGACCGCGGTGTCCGAGTGCTCTTCGCTGTGCGCGGCCAGGTCGTAGTAGACCTTCCCGGTGCACAGCACCACCCGGCGCACCGCGTTCGGGTCGGCCACCTTCGGGTCGGCGATCACCGGCGCGAAGTGCCCGGAGGTGAACGCCGACGGGTCGGAGACCGCGGCCCGATGCCGCAGCAGCGACTTGGGCGTGAAGATCACCAAGGGTCGGTGATGCGGCGAGAGCGCCTGCCAGCGCAGCAGGTGGAAGTGGTTCGCCGGGGTGGTCGGGATGGCGACCGTCATGTTGTCCTGCGCGCACATCTGCAGGAAGCGCTCGGGGCGACCGGAGGAGTGGTCCGGGCCCTGACCCTCGAGGCCGTGCGGCAGCAGCATGACGACGCTGGAGCGCTGGCCCCACTTCTGCTCACCGGAGGAGATGAACTCGTCGATGATCGTCTGCGCGCCGTTCACGAAGTCGCCGAACTGCGCCTCCCACAACACCAGCGCGTCCGGTCGGGCCACCGAGTAGCCGTACTCGAAGCCCAGCGCGGCGTACTCGGAGAGCAACGAGTCGTAGACGTAGAAGGTGGCCTGGTCCGGCCCGAGGTTGGCCAGCGGCACGTACTCCGCCCCGGTCGTGCGATC
>DASQPJ010000019.1:0-2270 GCA_035644015.1 Sporichthyaceae bacterium | reverse complement strand
CGCCGGGAATGTGGCCCGCCAAGTACTCCTCGGACGGTCGCACGTCGAGCACGACCACCTCACCCGCCCGAACGCGGGCGAGCAGTTCCTCGCGCCCAACGGCTTCGTCCTCACCGGTGCCGAGCAGGGCGGTACGGGCGGCGTCGACCTCTGGTCTGTGCGCCTGGGCGACCTGCCGCAGCAACGCGAACAGCGCGGCCACGTCGTGGCCGGCCAGTCGGTAGTGAATGCGCACCCCGTCGCGGCGCGTGGTCACCAGCCCGGCCTGTTTCAGTGCCTGCAGGTGGGCTGAGGCGGTGGACAGGTTCAGCCCCGCGGTCGAAGCCAGAGCCTCCACGGACCGTTCGCCCTGGGCGAGCAGGTCGAGCAATTCCAGGCGCTTGCCGTTGCCCAGCGCCTTGCCGGTAGCGGCGAACGCGTCGTACAGCGCCGCCTTGTCTCCCACATCAGCCACACATCCTCCAATATTCCATGGATTAATGTAGCAGGGGGATCCCGCTGGCCCGCACCGACCTGCACGTCACCTCGTACGGTGTCGCGATCAAACCGGGACTGTCGCTGGGCGGGTACGCCGCCTTCGGCAAGTACCACGGCGGCGTGATGCTGATGGGCGACCTCGTGGTCACCGAGACCGAGCTTGCGCATGTCACGGACGCGTTGCAGGCGCACGGGATCGAGCAGACCGCGCTGCACAAGCACCTGCTGGAGCACACGCCGCCGGTGTGGTGGACCCGCATGCACGCCATGGCCGACAACCCGGCCGAACTGGCGCGGGGCGTGAAGGCCGCGCTGGAGGCCACCGCGATCCCGCCGGCCACACCGCCAGGGCCGCAGCCGCAGGTCGATCTGGACACCGCCGGCATCGACCAGGCGTTGGGGCGCAAGGGAACGGCGGACGGCGGCCTGTACAAGTTCACCATCGCCCGCAAGGACACCATCGTCGACGACGGCCACGTCCTGCCGCCCACGTTCGGCGTGACGACCGGCATCAACTTCCAGCCGGTCGGCGGCGGGAAGGCCGCGATCAACGGCGACTTCGTCATGACCGGTCCCGAGGTGCAGAAGGTCATTCAGGCCCTGCGCAAGGGCAACATCGACCTCGTCGAGATCCACAACCACAGCTTCACCGAGCAGCCCCGCCTGTTCTACTCCCACTTCTGGGCCGTCGACGACGGGCACGTCGCATTGGACATCCAGTGCCTGGACCGGATCTACCTCAACGCCTACATCCCGATCCTGCAGTCCTCCGCGCAGGTCGTGGCGTTCCTGTCCCACCACCTCGGCTTCCCGTTCCCCTCACCGGCGCTGTTCAAGCAGCTTGGCGACCGGTTCCGGCGGGCGGTGACCTCCTTCGCGCAGGCCAACGACATCCCGTGGGTGCGCTTCGGCAAGGACCAGGTGGCGGCAAGCTCGAGTTGATGCGCCCGCACCTGGCCCGCCAGGCCGCCACCGGACGGTCAGGGGTCGCCGCGATCGGGGTGGCACAGGAGTTCCAGCGAGTCTGGACCGCCTACGAACGCCAGACCTCCACGGGAAGCCCGCAGTGGTGGTTCACCAAAGCCGACCGACGGGTGAGTGTCTACTACTTTTACTTGTGGGATCAAGACTTTGGTCCGGCGCTCATCAAGATGTGCACCTACTTCCCTTACCCTGCGGTTGCGCCCGATCAACCGCAGTGCCCGGAAACGGCGTGTCCGAGTCCGGGAAGACTGGCGTCTTGCGTGACCACGCCGGCAGCCCCCTGGTCCACCGGCGTGGCGGCCGCGCGGCCGCCGCGAGTTCGACGGTAACGAGCGGTGGGAACGCCTACCGGCGTCGAGCCGGAACCGTCATATTGCCAGTTTGGCGACGCGTGGCACAGCCGAAACGATCCGCATCCACCGCCTCGGTGGCAAACGGACCGACGGCGGTTGTTGTCCCGTAACCGTTCACTTGTCCTCCACCTGGCAGCGCGTCGACTGGCCTGCCAGTGAGATCCGGCGATGCCACCACCCACCGGGCACCGCCGCCAGCGCTGCGGCGAGGAACATCTTGCGCAGTTTCATCTACTAACCTTTCGTAGGTGCTCAATTAGTCGCCAACCTTCGACCGCACCGTGCTGCGCGAAAGTCGCACTACACGTCTAGCCTGATCTAACGGTGTCATTCTGTAACCGACCGCACTGGACAGCCAAGGCCGACCAATTTCAGTCTGCGCGATCATTCGCGCAAATTTTCTACAGGTAGCCACAATCCAGCAACACTCGATATTTGGGCGGTCAAGAGTGAGAT
>DASQPJ010000018.1:0-19569 GCA_035644015.1 Sporichthyaceae bacterium | reverse complement strand
CGCGCCCGGTGGCCGCGATGGCCAGGCTGCGCACCTCCGCGGCATCGAGCGGATCGAGGGTGCGTCGGACCAGGAATCCTTCCTGTTCCAGGCCCAGCAGCGCGCTCGACGCGACCGCGGCTGCGGCCAACTCTGTGGTGCGGGCGGTCAGGACGATGAGGATCGGACGGTCCGTCAGGTTGTGGGTGAGGTAGTTCAACGCCTCCCAGGAGGAGCCGTCGGCCCAATGCACGTCGTCCAGGCAGACGATCACCGGCGCCGGCACGGCCAGTTCGGTGAGCAGGGCCGCCAGCCCGCCCAACAGTCGCACCCGCGGCGGCTCGACCGCAGGCGGCGCTATTCCTGCTGCCACCACCGCGGGCAGCAACGCAGCCAGATCTGCGGCTCCGGCGCCGCACAGTGCCCGAACCTCGTCCGGCCCGATCGCCCGTAGGTGCCCCTCGAGGGCCTCCACCCACAACCCTAGGGAAGCCGTCGCGCCGAGCGGATAGGCACGCGCCGACAACGTCAGTGCGCTCTCGCGGTTGTGCACCAGCAGTTCCTTGGCCAGTCGGGTCTTGCCGATGCCCGGTTCCCCGGTGAGCAGGACGATCCGCAACCGACCGCTACGCGCGACGGCCAGCTGCTCGGCCAGGAGGTCCTGCTCCGCCTCGCGGCCGACGAACCGCAGTGCCCGGGGGTCCAAGGGCTCGTCGGCCGCGGCGGACCCGCTTTGTGCCTGCCAGACGATCTCCTGCGCCGGCATCGGTTCCGCAAGGCCCTTGAGGCTCACCTGACCGACCGAACGGAAGCTCACCCCGTCCCGGCGGCCGACCAAACCGAAGACCAGGTCGGAGGCGAGGATTTGACCACCTGACGCCGCGTCGCACAGTCGTTTCGCGATCACCACCGGGGTGCCGAAATAGTCGTCCTCGTCGCGGATCGGCTCGCCCACGTGCAGCCCGACCCGTACTGACAGCTGTCGGCCGATGGCACGGGAGTTGTGCCGGTGGACCCCGCGCTGCATCGCCACCGCGCAATCGACCGCGGCCCGGGCGGACTCGAAGGCCACCATCAGTCCGTCGCCGAGGTTCTTCACCTCGACGCCACCGGCCCCGGCGACGGCCTCCCGGAGAATCCGGAAGTGCGTGCGGCGCAGAGATTCGGCGCCATCGTCGCCCAGCCGGTCGAGCATCTCCGTCGAGCCCACCAGGTCGGTGAACACGAACGTCACAACGGCGGCCACGACCAAACCCTAGTGGCCCGGTTGATGCGCGCTCAGATTCACGCAGGGTGTTGCGCGGGAGCGAGTCAGCGACCGTCGGGCGTGTACCCGACGGCCTCGTGCAACCGGCTGCGCCGCGATCCCATGGCCGGACGAGCCACCTCGGGCCGCTGCGGGTTCGGCGAAACACCACGCACGATGCGTTCCGCGAAGGTGTAGAGCAGCGGGGTTGCCTCGGCAATCGTGGTGGCGGTGCGGTTGGCGTGTTCCAGGCCCGGCACGATCACCGAGGCGTCGGCGTTGATCTGCTCGATGAGGCCATGGGCACCCTCGAGCTTCGAGGCGATCTTGGTCAGCTGCAGGCTGAGCACGACCAGGAAGAACGCCAAACCGGCGATCAACACCCCGATCAACACCACCGAGAAGACCACGTGCCCCGTGACGGAGCCGTCCGCGACAATCATGTGACGACTCCTCAGTTCGGGGCGGCGACGGGATGCTCGACGGCAGCCGCGGCCCGGGTCAGGAACAGATGATGGTTCAGGCCCTCGGCCAACAGGGCGTCCAGACCACCTGCCGTCGTGGTGATCAACCCGGTGTGCGCGGTGTTCTCGGTGATGGCGGTCAACGTGCCGCCGATCTCGGTGACGTTGCGGTCGATCACCGCGACCAGCCAGACCAGCAGGCTGAGCAGCGCGACCACCGCGACGATGACGACGATGCCGACCACGTTCATCCAGGTCCAACGATCCAACTCGGTGCTGCTCAGCGCCACCGTGGTGTCCGCCATGTCAACCTCCCAGCCGTATGCGGGCCCGATAGAGCCCGCTGATGACCTCGGTCGCGTGGTCGATCGTGGTCTCGAGTTCGGCCAACGGGTAGGTGTTCTCCAGGGACTGCTGCAACGAGGCGTTGATCCCCGGCGCCTGGCGCCCGATCTTGTTGGCCAACAACAGGATCGGTACCACCAGGGCGACCACCGCGGCCACCACCACGCCGAACATGATGAAGCCGATCACCCAACCGGTGTCGTTCGTCATCACTGCACCTCACACCAGGCTCGTACCGGGGCCAGGTTCGCGTTGGCCGAGGCAATCACCGGGCCCACCGGGGCGGTGGACACTGCGATTGCGTCCACCCCGCCCTGCAGGGCGGCCAGGATCTTGGTGACCGCGCGCAGGTGCAGGATCACCTGCAACAACGCCAACGCCACCACCGCGATGATCAGGGTGGCGATCGCGCAGGTCACCCAGGCGACGAAAGGCATGGCTCAGACCTCCACTTTGGCGTGGTTGCGGCTCGGTGCGGGTGCCGGTTGTTTCGGCGGGAGCAGCTTCGTCACGCTGACCGTGTACCGAAGCGCTCCGTTCGTCACGCCGAACACCGCGACGTCGGTCTCGGCGAGCAGTGCCGGCACCGGGTCGACCTGGTTCATCAGGTCCACGCCGCCGTCCAGGATGGCCTCGGCCGCCCGCCGGATGCGGATCACCGGGATCAGCAAGCGGTTCAGCAACGCGATGACCACGGGCAGCACGACGACGAGCAGGATCGCGTTCCCAATCCACATCAGGGTGGTGTTCACCGGTCCCCTTCCTACGCGTACTCGTACCAGCGGCGGATACCGAGCAATCGACCGAACACCCGCTTGAGGGCCAACGTCGCGGCCTTGATGCCGATCGCCACGCCGCCCACGGATGTGGCGGCGGCCATCGGTTGTTCGCCGCGCTGCAGTCGGCCGATGTTGTCCTCGACCGCGGTGGCGAAGCTGCGCATGATCACGGTCATCACGTCGGCGACCATGCCTCGACCGAAGTTGGCGATCATCCCGGTGAGTTGCAGGTCCTGGTCGACCTTGACCTTGGTGCGCCGACCGGTCGGCACCAGCTGCGCGGTCAGGTTCATCACCGCGGTGCCCTTGCCCTTGAGCTCGGCACCATGCGCGGCGATCACGATGCGCTTGCTCGCCCCATCGCGTTCCACCACCTGCGCGGTGCCGCCGAACTTGACCGTGACCGGGCCGACCTTCGAGGTCACCAGGCCCTTGTAGTTGTCATCACCCAGGTCCTCGGTCAGTTCCGCACCGGGCAGGCACGGCGCCAGGCTCGGCACGTCCTGGAAGTAGTCCCACACCGCGTCGATGGGTGCGTCTACCTCGAACTCGTTCTTCAGCAGCACGACGCCTCCCTCAGTCCGTCTTCACCGGCGGCGGGCAGGAGACGTCCCGGCCCGTTCGCAGCGCGTCCCACACCCGGTCGGGCAGCACCGGCATGTCGATGTTGCGCACCCCGGAGTCCGCGATCGCGTTCATCACCGCGTTGACGAAGGCCGCCGGCCCACCGACCGCGGCGCATTCGCCGACGCCCTTGGCGCCGATCGGATGGTGTGGGCAGGGCGTGGTGACCTCGTGCAGTTCGAAGCCCGGCGTCTCCCAGGCGGTGGGCAGCAGGTAGTCCATGTAGTTGCCGCCGACGATGTTGCCGTCCTCGTCGTAGGTCTGGAACTGCATGTTGGACATCGCGTAGGCCTCGGTCAGCCCACCCATGATCTGGCCCTCGACGACCATCGGGTTGATCCGAACGCCGCAGTCGTCGACCGCGACGAAGCGCAGCACATCCCACACCCCGGTCGCCGGGTCCACCTCGACGGTCGCGATGTAGCAGGCGAACGGCCAGGTGAGGTTCGGCGGGTCGTAGTACGCGTTGTTCTCCAGACCGGGTTCCATCCCGTCGGGCATGTTCGCGTACGCGGCCATCGCGCATTCCTGGATGGTGGCGCCCCGGCTGGGCGCACCCCGCACATAGAATCGACCCAGCTCCCACTCGACGTCCTCCTCGGACACCTCGAGCAGGTGCGCGGCCAACTTGCGGGCCTTGGCCTTGATCTTGCGGGCCACCATCGCGGTGGCCGCTCCGGCCACCGGGGTGGACCGGGAGGCATAGGTGCCCATGCCGAACGGGGTGTGGTCGGTGTCGCCGTGTTCCACCACGATGTCCGCGGCCGGGATGCCCAGTTCGTGGGTGACGATCTGCGCGAACGTCGTCTCGTGTCCCTGGCCCTGGGTCTGCGCGCCGATCTTCAACACGGCCTTGCCGGTCGGGTGCACCCGCAACTCGGCGGCGTCGAACATCTTGATGCCGAGGATGTCGTACTCCCGGCTGTTCCCGGCGCCCAGCGGCTCGGTCATCGTGGAGATGCCGATGCCCAACAGCCGGCCGCGCGAGGCGGCTTCGGCCCTGTCCTTGAGGAACTGGTCGTAGCCGATCGCGTTGAGGCCGATGTCGAGGCACTTGTGGTACTGCCCGGAGTCGACCAGGAAGCCGAACGCCGTGCGGTGCGGGAACTGGTCGTCGCGCAGCAGGTTGCGCCGGCGGAACTCGGCCGGGTCCAGGCCCACGTCCTGCGCCGCCGCCTCGACCATGCGTTCCTGGAAGAACATCGCCTCGGTGACCCGGAACGAACACCGGTAGGCGACCCCGCCGGGGGCCTTGTTCGTGTAGCAGCCCTGCGCGGTCATGTGCGCGACCGGCACGTTGTAACAGGCGAATGCGGAGTGCAGCAGACCGATCTTGAACTTCGACGGCTGGGCATCGGCGAAGAACGCGCCGTTGTCCGAGTCGGCGTGCATGCGCACGGCCAGGATGCGTCCGTCATGCGTCAACGCCATCTCGGCGTCCAGGTACATGTCCCGGGCGAACCCGGTGCTCATCAGGTTCCCGGACTTGTCCTCGATCCACTTCACCGGCCGGTCGGTGAGGATCGAGGCCAGGATCGAGCACACATAGCCGGGATAGACCGGCACCTTGTTGCCGAACCCGCCGCCGATGTCCGGGGAGATGATCCGAATCAGGTGTTCGGGCAACTCGGCGATCAGCGCCACCGCGGCGCGCACGATGTGCGGGGCCTGGGTGGTCATGTAGACGGTCAGCTTGCCGGTCGCCTTGTTGTAATCGGCCACCGAGCCGCAGTTCTCGATCGGCGAGGGGTGCGAGCGCGGGTAGTGCAGCTTCATCGTGGAGATGACGTCGGCCGCGGCGAAGGCCCGGTCGGTGCCTTCTTTATCGCCGACCTCCCAGCGATAGCAGACGTTGTCGGTCTGCCCGGCCTTGTCGTCGCGGATCAGCGGGGCGCCGGGCGCCACTGCCTGCATCGGGTTGACGATCGGCGGCAGCGGTTCGTACTCGACGTCGATCAGATCGATGGCATCGCGCGCGATGTACGGGCTGGTGGCCACCACGCAGGCGACTTCCTGGCCCTGGAAGCGCACCTTGTCCGTGGCCAGCACGGCCTGGGTGTCGTAAGACAGGGTCGGCATCCAGGCCAGGTTGCGCTGTGCGGCCATCTCGCCGGTGAGCACCAACTTGACACCGGGTACCTGCCAGGCCTTGGTGGTGTCGATGGACTTGATCCGGGCATGCGCGATCGGGCTACGCAGGATCTCCATGTGCAGCATGCCGGGCAGCACCACGTCCTCGACGTAGTTGCCTTTGCCGCGCACGAAGCGGGCGTCCTCCACCCGACGCCGGCTGGAACCCAGCCCACCGATCTTGATCTCGTCCTGGGCGGTCATGCCCGAACTCCCGCCGGGTCGAGCTTCTCCGCGGCCCACATGACGGCCTTGACGATGTTCTGGTAGCCGGTGCAGCGGCACAGGTTGCCGGACAGCGCCCAGCGGATCTCGTCCTCGGTGGGGCGCGGGTTCTCCTTGAGAAGGGCCACCGTGGTCAGCATCATGCCGGGCGTGCAGAACCCGCACTGCAGACCGTGCTCGACGCTGAAGCCCTCCTGTACGGGGTGCAGTTCGCTATGCCCGGTCAACCCTTCCACCGTGGTCACCTCGGTGCCGTCGGCCTGCACCGCGAGCATCGTGCAGGATTTCACCGGCACCCCGTCCACCAGCACCGTGCAGGCGCCGCAGTTGGTGGTGTCGCACCCGACATGAGTACCCGTCAGAGTCAGCCCGGTGCGCAACAGATGCGCCAGCAACAACCGGGGTTCGACCTCGACGGTGTGCGCCTCGCCGTTGACGGTGACGGTGATCCTGCGGTCCTCGACGTCCACGTTAACGCCTTCCTGTTAAGCGGTGGTCAGGCGGCGAGCGCAAGCTCGCGGCCGAGCAAGCGGGTGAGGAAAGTGGCGACCACGTGGCGCTTGTAGTCCGCGCTGCCCCGATGGTCACTACGCGGTTGGGCGGCATCGGCGGCCAACCGGGCCGCCTCCTCGATCACCGCGTCGTCCAATGCCTTGTTGCGCAGGTAGTCCTGCGCGGCCACGCACTCGATGGTGCGCGGGCCGACGCCGGTCAGCGCGATGCCCGCGCGGGACACCCGCCCACCACTGGCCTCCATGGACAGCGCGACGCCTGCGGTGGCGAAGTCGCCGATGCGCCGCTCCAGTTTCAGGTAGCCACCGCACGTGCCGCGGGCGGTCGGGAAGCGGGCCTCGGTGGCGATCTCGTCGAGTTCCAGGGCGTTCTCGAACGGCCCGACGACGAACTCGTTGAGCGGGATCTCCCGCTCGCCCCGGCTGGACGTGGCCACGATCGTCGCCCCGCAGGCCACCCCGATCGCCGCCCAGTCACCCTGCGGGTCCGCGTGGCACAGCGAGCCGACCAGGGTGCCGCGGTTGCGCACGATGGGATCGGCGATCACCTGTGCGGCGGCGTGCATGGTGGGCTGGTGCTCGGCCAACACCGCCGAACGCTCCAGATCGCGGTGGCGGCACAGCGCGCCGACCCGCATGCCGCCGTCGCTCTCCCGGCGGTGGTAGCCCAGACCCGGCACGCGGTTGATGTCCACCAGCACACCGGGTGTGGCGAAGCGCAGCTTCAGCATCGGGACCAGGCTCTGGCCACCGGCGAGGATCTTCGCCTCGTCGCCGTACTGCTGCAGCAGGCTGAGCGCCTCCTCCATGGAGCTGGGTGCCTGGTAAATAAATTTCGACGGGTACATCCGGCGGCCTCTCGAGTGGGATCTCAGATCGGTTGGTCGCGGTGCGGGTCGACGATCGCCACCGGCAGGGACTCCGCGGCCGGGTCCGGTCGGGGTTCCTGGTGCGGTGGCCACGGCCCCTGCACGGGTTGTCCGGCGACCTTCATCCAGTCCATGAACTCGGAGAACGCGAACACCGTCGGGCTCGTCCCCTCCTTCGGTGCGTTCTCCAGCAGCTCGTACATCCGAGGATTGCCCGGGCTGTGTCCGTTGGACTCGATACCCATGCGCGCACCGACCTTCTGACGTCGCGTCACGATGGCCGGGTCAACATGCTGGGGACGACCCGGCCGGTGATCTCGGAAGTTACTCCTGCCTCCCGGTGCCCTCTATGTCACGAATGGACAATCACCGGTGCCCGAACATCACTTTTGGGCAGTCCCCGCAGATGCGATGGGGTGCGACACTTCGTCGCGATGAGCAGCCTCGACGTGCAGGAAAGAGCCCGGACGCTGCGTCGGGACCGGGTGCCGTTCATCCATGCCCGGGTGGTGCGCGCCGAGAAGCCGACCTCGGCCCGGCCGGGCGACGAGGCCGTGGTGTTGGCCGGCGGGAGCATCGAGGGCTTCATCGGCGGCACCTGCGCGGAGGCGACGGTGCGCGCGCAGGCATTGGCCTTGCTGGACTGCGGTGGCACCCGCCTGTTGCGCATCTCCCCGCGGGTCGAATCCGAGCGGGATGTCCCCGCGGGCACGGTGCTCGCGCACAACCCGTGCCTGTCCGGCGGTGCCCTGGAGATCTTTCTCGAGGCCGTGGTGCCGCCACCGTTGGTGATCGTGCACGGCGAGGGTCCGGTCTCCGCGGCGCTGTTCGCCCTGGGCAAGTCGCTGGACTACGACGTCGGTGCCCTCCTCGACGCGCCGTCACTGGCGGAGGCCTCGGCGGTGATCGTGGCCGCGCACGGGCGCGATGAGGAGCCGGCCATCCGGGCCGCGCTGGACGCCGGCGTGCCCTACGTCGGGTTGGTGGCCAGTCCGCGGCGGGGGACCGCGGTGGCGGCCGGGCTCGGGCTTTCCGACGAGGAACGGGAACGCCTGCACACCCCGGCCGGGCTGGACATCGGTGCGGTCAGCGCCGAGGAAGTGGCGTTGTCCATCCTCGCCCAGATCGTCGCGCTGCGCCCGCGCCCGGACGGCAAGGTCGGCCGGGGTAGCGCCGAGGCAGCGGATCCGCATGCGGGGACCGCGATCGACCTGGTCTGCAAGATGACGGTGGCCGCTGTGCCGGTGACGCTGCACCTGGATCATCATGGGACCCGGTACTGGTTCTGCGGCTCAGGGTGTCTGCGCGCGTTCTCCGCAGATCCCACGAGCTACCTCACCGGCTGAAGCAGCGACGCGAGGAGCGCCGACGTGACGAACCTCGTCCGGGTCGCGGTCGTCCAGGCCGCCGGCGTGCCCTTCGACGCCACCGCAACGCTGCCGATCGTCGCCGAGCACGTCGCGAAAGCCCGGGCAGAGGGTGCGCAGCTGGTGATGTTCCCCGAGGCCTTCCTCGGCGGGTACCCGAAGGGCGTCGACTTCGGCACCCGGGTGGGCATGCGTCTGCCGGGTGGGCGGGAGCTGTTCGCACAGTACTGGCGGGCAGCGATTGAGATCCCCGGACCGGCGTGCGAGGAGTTGAGCAGGATCGCGGCCGCGCACCAGATCTGCCTGGTGATCGGCGCCATCGAGCGATGCGGGTCGACGCTCTACGGCGTCGTGTTGACCTTCGCCCCCGACGGCACGCTGCTCGGCCGCCGGCGCAAACTGATGCCTACGGCCGCCGAGCGGCTGATCTGGGGCAGCGGCGACGGCTCGACCCTGGACGTGCTGTCGACTCCGCTGGGTCGGCTGGCCGGGGTCATCTGCTGGGAGAACTACATGCCGTTGCTGCGCACGGCGATGTACGCCCAGGGGGTCGAGATCTGGTGTGCCCCCACCGTCGATGACCGGGACACGTGGTTGCCGACGATGCGCCACATTGCCGTCGAGGGGCGGTGTTACGTGCTCTCCGCCGTGCCGTTCGCTCGCCGCGGGGACTATCCGGAGGAATACCCGGCGGTGCAGGGCAACGACCCGGAGACCGTGATGATCCGCGGCGGCAGTTGCATCATCGGCCCGCTCGGCGAGGTGCTGGCCGGGCCGGCCTTCGACGCCCCGGCGCTGCTGGTCGCCGACCTCGACCTCGACTTGATCCCCGGCGCGCGGTACGACCTGGACGTCGTCGGGCACTACTCGCGTCCGGACATCTTCCGGTTGCACGTCGACACCAGCCCGCGCTACGGAGTCAGCTTCTCCGCGGAAGCGGCGGACGGTACGAAAGATCCATGACCTCCGCGCGGCCACTGCCCCGCTCGTTCCTGAACCGACCCGTGCTCACCGTGGCACCCGCGTTGCTCGGTGCCCTGCTGGAGCACGACGGGGTGGTGATCCGGCTGACCGAGGTCGAGGCCTACGACGGCGGGGAGGACCCCGCCTCCCACGCCTTCCGCGGGCCGACCCGGCGCAACGACGTGATGTTCGGGCCACCCGGGCACCTCTACCTCTACTTCACCTATGGCATGCACTGGTGCTCGAACGTGGTGTGTGGGCCGGTCGGGCGGGCCTCCGCGGTGCTGCTGCGGGCCGGTGAGGTGGTGGCGGGGGAGGCCCTGGCCCGCTCGCACCGGCCCGGCGTGGTCGCGGCGAACGCACTGGCCCGCGGCCCGGCGAACCTGGTCCGGGCCCTGGGTCTGGGCCCGGCCGACAACGGCCGCGACGTGTGCGCCCCCGGTCCGGTTCGCCTCGCGCGCGGCCCGACGGTGACCGCCACCTCGATCCGCTCCGGTCCGCGGGTCGGTATTCGGGTCGCCGCGGACCGGCCCTGGCGGTTCTGGTTGGCCGACGAACCCTCGGTCAGCGCCTACCGTCCGGCCGCCCGGCGTCCGGCACCGGACCCGCCACGGTGAGAGAATCCGCCGGTTGACCTGACTGACCGAGAGGACCGAACCACCGTGACCGGGATACTCGACGAGCTCGCCTGGCGGGACCTCGTCGCGCAGACCACCGACGCCGACGCGCTGGCCGCGGCGCTGGCGGCCTGACCGGTCACGCTCTACTGCGGGTTCGACCCCACCGCACCCAGCCTGCACGTGGGTCACCTGGTGCAGGTGCTCACCCTGCGCCGTTTCCAACAGGACGGGCACCGGATCATCGCATTGGTCGGCGGCGCCACCGGGCTGATCGGCGACCCCAAGGAGACCAGCGAGCGCTCACTGAACACCAAGGACGTGGTGGCCGAGTGGGTCGGCCGCATCCGCGCCCAGATCGAGCCGTTCCTGGACTTCGCCGGGGACAATCCCGCGGTCATGGTGAACAACCTGGACTGGACCGCACCGCTGTCCACCGTCGACTTCCTGCGGGAGATCGGCAAGCACTTCCCGATCAACCGCATGTTGGCCCGCGACGCCGTGTCCAAGCGGCTGAGCTCCGACGTGGGCATCTCCTACACGGAGTTCAGCTACGTGCTGCTGCAGTCCATGGACTACCTGGAGTTGTTCCGCCGGCACGGCTGCGCGCTGCAGATCGGCGGCTCGGACCAGTGGGGCAACATCACCGCGGGCGTCGAACTGATCCGACGGGTGGAGGGCGGCCGGGCGCACGCGCTGACCACCACCCTGCTCACCAAGTCCGACGGGACGAAGTTCGGCAAGACCGAATCCGGCGCGGTGTGGTTGGACGCCGAGCTGACCTCCCCGTACGCGTTCTTCCAGTTCTGGTTGAACACCGACGACGGCGACGTCATCCGGTTTCTGAAGTATTTGACGTTTCTGACACAGGATCAGGTTGCCCAGCTGGAGAAGGCGACGGCCGAGCGTCCCGGTGCCCGCGAGGCGCAACGCGCCCTGGCCCGGGAACTGACGGGCCTGGTGCACGGCGCCGAGCAGGCAGCAGCGGTGGAGGCCGCCGCCGGTGCGCTGTTCGGCCGCGGCGAGCTCATCGACCTGGACGCCGCGACGCTGGCCGCCGCGGTCGGGGAGCTGCCGGTGGCCGAGGTCCCCGCCGGGGCGCTGCCGAGCGTGGTGGAGCTGATGGTGGCCACCGGGCTGGAGAAGAGCGGGAACAGTGCCCGGCGCACCATCGCCGAGGGCGGCGCGTACCTGAACAACGTCAAGATCACCGATGAGGCCGCCACCCCGCAGGCCGGTGACCTGCTGCACGGCGAGTGGCTGCTGTTGCGCCGGGGCAAGCGCAACCTCGCCGCGGTGCGGGTAACCGGGTGAGTGCCCTTCCGGCAGGTAGCGTGGACACCGTGGACGAGCACACCGAAAAGACAGACCACCCGGCGACCGGTGAGGACCGGGTCGACGGGGTGCTGGCCCAGCTCACCGGGCTGGCCGGCACCGGTCCCACCGAGCACGTGGCGATCTACGACGCGGTGCACCGCGGTCTGCAGGAGTGTCTGGCCGGGCTCGACACCGACCCCTCCTGAACCCATGGCCAACCGACGGGCGCGGCTGGATACGGAGTTGGTGCGCCGCGGTCTGGCTCGATCCCGGGATCACGCTGCGGAGCTGGTGGCGGCCGGCCGTGTGTCGGTCTCCGGGCGCGCAGCCGCGAAGCCCGCGACCCAGGTGGAGCCCGCCGAACCGATCCTGGTCGCGAGCGACGAGGACGATCCCGGCTATGTCTCCCGCGGGGCGCACAAACTGGCCGGGGCCCTGGACGATTTCGACTCCCGCCCCGACGGCGGTCCGTTGATCGCCGGGCGACTGTGCCTCGACGCCGGCGCCTCGACCGGCGGGTTCACCGACGTGCTGTTGCGCCGAGGCGCCGCGCGCGTCCTGGCCGTGGACGTCGGCTATGGCCAGTTGGCCTGGTCACTGCGCACCGACGAGCGCGTGGTCGTGCATGAACGCACCAACATCCGCAATGTCGAGCCCGGCGAACTCGGCCCGACCCTGCCGGGTCTGGTGGTCGCCGACCTGTCGTTCATCTCCTTGTCCACGGCGCTGCCCGCGCTATTCCGGTGTGCGGCGCCCGACGCCGATCACGTGCTCATGGTCAAGCCGCAGTTCGAGGTCGGACGCGGGCGACTGAAAACGGGTGGCGTCGTCCGGGATGTGGCTCTGCGTGCCGAGGCGGTGCGCATGGTCGCCGCCACCGGCCTGACCCTTGGCCTGGGTATCAAGGGAGTGACGGCCAGTCAGTTACCTGGCCCGGCGGGCAACGTGGAATTTTTCCTGTGGCTGACCGCGGGCGCGCCGCCTCTGGTGGAGGCAGACTTGGCCGAGGCGATCAGCCGAGGACCGCAATGACCGGGGGTGGAGCGGTGCGCACGGTCATGGTGGTCGCGCACGTGGGCCGACCGGACGCGGTCGAGGCTGCCCGCAGCCTGGTGTCCCGACTCATCGCCGAGGGATTGACGGTGCGTGCGCCGAAGATCGAGGCCGAACAGATCGCCCTGCCCGAGGTGGTCGCGGTGCAGCCGGAGCCGGAGGCGGCGGCCGGCTGCGAGTTGACCGTGGTGATCGGTGGCGACGGCACCCTGCTGCGCGCTGCGGAACTGGCCCGCGAGCCCGGAATCCCCTTGCTGGGCGTCAATCTGGGCCACGTCGGATTCCTCGCCGAGGCCGAGCGCGACGAACTGTCCGAGGTGGCCGATCGGGTGGTCGACCGGGACTACGTGGTCGAGGAACGCATGACCATCGATGCGCTGGCCCGGTGCGGCAGCGAGGAGATCGCCCGCACCTGGGCGCTCAACGAGGTCTCGGTGGAGAAGGCCGCCCGGGACCGGATGCTCGAGGTGGTCGCCGAGGTGGACGGGCGCCCGTTGTCCCGCTGGGGCTGTGACGGGGTGGTCTGCGCGACCCCCACCGGGTCCACCGCGTACGCGTTCTCCGCGGGCGGGCCGGTCATCTGGCCGGAGGTGGAGGCGATGCTGATGATCCCGATCAGCGCGCACGCCCTGTTCGCCCGGCCGCTGGTGGTTTCCCCGAACTCGGTGCTGGCCGTCGAGGTGCAGTCGGACACGCCGCACGGGGTGCTGTGGGCGGACGGGCGGCGCACCTGGCCGCTGCCCGCCGGGGCCCGGGTAGAGGTGCGGCGTGGTGCGATTCCGGTGCGGCTGGCCCGGTTGCACACCGCGCCGTTCACCGACCGGTTGGTGCGCAAGTTCGAGCTCCCGGTGCGGGGCTGGCGGGGCGCGGCCAACCGGCTGCCGGGGTTCTGAGCCGATGCTGGAGGAGATCAGCATCCGTGGCCTCGGGGTGATCGAGGATGCGTCGCTGGAGTTGGGGCCTGGGCTGACCGTGCTGACCGGGGAAACCGGGGCCGGCAAGACCATGGTGATGACCGGATTGGCGTTGCTGCTGGGCGGCCGCGCCGATGCCGCCCTGGTGCGGCCGGGCCAGGCTCGGTTGGTGGTCGAGGGTCGCGTGGTGGTCGGGCCGGCCGTGGCGGCCCGGGTTGCCGAGGCCGGTGGTGAGCTGGACGACGACGTGTTGACCTTGGGTCGCACGGTGGGCGCGGATGGTCGGTCCCGGGCTCAGGTCGGCGGACGCAGTGCGCCGGTGGCGTTGCTCGCCGAGTTGGCCGAGCAGTTGGTCGCGGTGCACGGGCAGCACGACCAACAGCACCTGTTGCGTCCGGCTAGGCAGCGCGAGCTGCTCGACCGGCACGGCGGGGCCACGTTGGCCAAGGCGGCAACCGCCTATCGGGTATCCCATCGCGCCTGGCGGGCGGTCGTCGAACGGCTGGCCGAGCTCACCGAACACGGGCGGGAACGGGCGCGCGAGGCGGACGGGTTGCGGCTGGCGCTGGAGGAGATCAGCCGGCTGAACCCGCAATCCGGCGAGGACGTCACGTTGGCCGCGGAGGTGTCCCGGCTGACGCACGCCGAGGAGCTGCGGGCCGCGGCGGGCGGCGCCCACGACCTGCTGCTCGGCGACCCGGACAGCGGGTCGGACGCGGTGACATTGATCGCGCAGGCCCGCCGCGCGGTCGAGGCGATGGCCGGGCGGGATCCGGCCCTGGACGAGTTGGCCGGTCGGGTCGCCGAGGTGTCCTACCTGGTCGCGGACGTCACCGCGGATCTCGCCTCCTACGCGGCCGGCATCGATGTCGACCCGGCCCGACTGACCGCCGCAGCCGACCGACAGGCCGCATTGGCCCGCCTGCTGCGCAAGTACGGCGACACCGTGGACGAAGTACTGGCCTGGGCATCGGCCTCCGCGCTGCGGTTGGCCGAACTGGACGCGGACACCGACGCCGGCGAGGAACTGCGCTGCCGGGAAACGGTCCTGCGGGGCGAGCTGGCCGGCCACGCCGGCCGGTTGTCCGCGGCCCGGCGCAAGACGGCCGTGTCGTTGGAGAAAGCCGTCACCGCTGAGCTGGCCGCGTTGGCCATGGCCCGGGCCCGATTCCGGGTCGTGGTGCGCCAAACCGATGCCGAGGACGGTCTGGATTCGGACGGGCGCCGGGTGGCCTTCGGACGGGACGGCGTCGATGACGTCGAGATGCTGTTGGCCACCCAACCCGACGCCCCGCAACGTCCGATTCAACGCGCCGCGTCGGGCGGCGAGCTGTCCCGGATCATGCTGGCGCTGCAGGTGGTGCTGGCCGGCGCCGACCCGGTGCCCACCCAACTGTTCGACGAGGTGGACGCCGGCGTGGGCGGTCGGGCCGCGGTCGAGGTCGGCCGCCGGCTGGCCAGGCTGGCCCGCAACGCCCAGGTGATCGTGGTGACCCACCTGCCCCAGGTGGCCGCCTTCGCCGACCATCACGTCCGGGTGGAACGCACGGACGCGGCCACCACGGTGACCCGACTGGACGACGCCGAGCGCCTGCGTGAGCTGTCCCGCATGCTGGCCGGCCAGGAGGACTCCGTCGCCGCCCGGGCGCACGCCGAGGAGCTCATCGCGGTCGCCGTCGCGGACCGCGGGTAACCCCTCGCCCCCGAAGGGGTGCACGAATGGTCACAAAGCGTTACGGGATCAGACCGGCGGACGTGGGAAGATTCGACCCGTGAGGTTGCCCCGTACGGTGCGCTCCGGTGCCGGCGCGCCGCCGGGCGTGACCGGTTTCATCCGGGTGGACCGGCGGACGAAGAACCTCACCAAGCGGCTGCGGCCCGGCGAGATCGCCATCATCGACCACTCCGACCTCGACCGGGTGAGTGCCGAGGCGCTGGTCGCCTGCAAGCCGGCCGCGGTGATCAACGCCTCGCCCAGCATCAGCGGGCGCTACCCGAACCAGGGTCCGCAGATCCTGCTCGCGGCGGGCATCCCGCTGATCGATGACGCCGGCGGGGACCTGCTCGACCTGGTCGTGGAGGGCGAACTGCTGCGCCTGCACGCGGGCACCCTGTACCGGCACGAATCCGCCCTGGCCGCCGGCAATGTGGCCAACGCCGAAGCGGTCGAGGCGGCCATGTTGGCCGCCCGCGCCGGGCTGTCCGCCCAGCTCAAAGCTTTCGTGGCGAACACCATGGAGCACCTGGAGCGCGAGCACAACGTGCTGCTCGACCCGATCACGCTGCCCGCCCTGCGCACCCGGTTGGACGGCCGACACGCCCTGATCGTGGTCCGCGGTCCGCACTACCGCGAGGACATCGCCGCGTTGCGGCCCTATATCCGTGAGTACCGCCCGGTGCTGATCGGCGTGGACGGCGGCGCGGATGCCCTGCTCGAGGTCGGCTATACCCCGGACCTGATCGTCGGCGACATGGACTCCGTCTCGGACAAGGCGCTGGGCTGCGGCGCGGAGCTGGTCGTGCACGCCTACGCCGACGGCCATGCCCCCGGCTTGGAGCGCGTACACCGGCTCGGCCATCGGGCCGTGGCCCTGCCCGCCACCGGCACCAGCGAGGACGTGGCGATGCTGCTGGCCGACGACGCCGGTGCCGACCTGATCGTCGCGGTGGGCACCCACGCCAACCTCGAAGAATTCCTGGACAAGGGCCGCGACGGCATGGCCAGCACCTTCCTCACCCGCTTGCGGGTGGGCAGCAAGCTCATCGACGCGAAGGGCGTCTCCCGGCTTTACCGCAGTCGGATCAGCAATGCGCAGCTGCTGTTGCTGCTGCTTGCCTCGCTGATCACGCTGGCCGTGGTGTTCACCGCGTCACCGTCCGGGCGGGCCATCACCACGACACTGGGTGCGCGCTGGGACGATCTCGTGTATTGGTTCCACGGGCTGGTCTGAGCCCCGACCGCACTGACCACGGGAGCACGCCCTGATCGACTTCCGGTACCACCTGGTGTCGCTGATCGCCGTGTTCATGGCGCTCGCCACCGGAATCCTGGTGGGCTCCTCCTTGCTGAACCAGTCGCTGATCGACTCGCAACGCTCCACCATTGCCAGCTTCGCCGCGGAGAAGGACTCGTTGCGCAAGGACCTGGCCAATGCCCAGGGGGAGGTCGGCTATCGGGACAACTACCTGGCCTCGCTGCACTCCACGCTGCTCACCGGCCGGCTGATCGGGCACCGGGTGGTGCTGGTGATGGCGCCGAATGCGGCGCGCAAGGACGTGGACGCGCTGGCCAAGACGCTGAACGAGGCCGGCGCGCAACTGGTCGGCCGGGTGCGCATCAACGACAATTTCTTCGACACTGCCAACGACCCGACCGGGGTGAACAAGGCAGCACAGCGTGACGAGGCCATCAAGCGGCTCGCCCTGCCCGAGGTGAAGGGCAAGACCGCCGAGGCCCAACTCGCCGGCGCCATGCTCACCAAGGAACCGTCCCGCATCCAGGAACCCGCCGCCGACGCCTTGCTCACCGAGCTGGACTCCGACGGGCTGATCTCCCGCGACGCGCTCACCGACCGCGGCGATCTGGCCGTGCTGGTCTCCGGCACGCCGCCGGACAAGCCCACCGCGGTCGACGACCGCACCACGGCCGGCCTGGTCAAGATCGCCGCCGCGCTGGACTCCGCGGGCGGCGGGACCGTGGTGGTGGGCCCGGCCGAGGGTGCCGCTGACGGATTGCTCGCGGCGGTGCGTCGCGACGGCGCGGTGTCCGCGGCGGTGTCCACGGTGGACGGGGTGGACAGTCCGTTCGGCCAGGTGGCCGCGGCCTACGCGTTGGTCGAGCAGATCGCCGGCGGAGCCGGACAGTACGGTGCCGAGGATTCCGGGGACTCCGTGCTGCCGCAGTTCCGCGCGCCGGCGGCCAAGAAGTGAGTCGCGCCCACAGCCACATCCGTACGGGCAGGCGGCTCCGGGCGGCCCGCGACGGCGCGTTGACCGCCCGGCTCGCCCTCCTCGGACTGCAGGCCGGCCCACCGGGCGGCCGGGCACAGTGGACCCGCACCAACTACGCCGGCCGGCCGGTGAGCCTGCTGGCCGGCCCCGCGTTCGTGGCCGGCGCGGCGCTGCGCGCCCCGTTGCCGTGGCGTGGGCGCGCCGCTCTCGCCATGGCGGTGGCCGGGGCCGGCGCGATCGGTGCCTACGACGATCTTTCCCAGCGGCGCGGCGTCGAGGCGAAAGGCCTGCGCGGGCACCTCGGCGCGTTGGCCCACGGCACATTCACCAGCGGGACCGCGAAGATCCTCGGGCTGTCCGCGGTGGGCCTGGCCGCGGCCGCCCTGGTGTCCCGGAGCCCGGCCGACGCGTTGCTCGGCGGAGCGGTGATCGCCGGCTACGCGAACCTGGCCAACCTGCTCGACCTGCGTCCCGGCCGGTGCCTGAAGTTCGGCCTGCTGCACGCTCCGCTGCTCGTCCTGCCCGGGATGGCGGGCGATGCGCTGGCCGCGCCGCTGGGCGCGGCCGCGGCCCTGCTGCCCGACGACCTCGCGGCGCACACCATGCTCGGCGACACCGGCGCGAACGCGCTCGGCGCGGCCCTCGGGGTGGCTGCGCTGCTGCGCTACGGACGGGCCGGGCGCGTGGCACACCTGGTCGGCCTGGTCGCGTTGAACGCGGCGAGCGAACGAGTCAGCTTCAGCGCGGTGATCGCCGAACACCCGTTACTGCGTCGAGTCGACGAGTTCGGCCGTCGCCCCGTTCCCACGCCCCCGGCAGCCACGCCCCCGCCATCCACCCCGAGCGTGCAGTCAGGCACGCGAAAACCGGTGTTTCCGGGTGCCTGACTGCACACTCGGCGCAGTAGAGGGGCCATCTCCGGCCCGGCCCGGCCTCGGGCTGGCCGGGGCGGCGCTGCTGATCGCCGCGGTGACGGTGCTGGCCCGTGCGGTGGGCTTCGGCCGCTGGATCGTGTTTGCCCACACCGTGCACGGCGGTTGCCTGGCCGACGTCTACAACACCGCGAATCTGTTGCCCAACGTGCTGTTCGAGGTGGTGGCGGGTGGCGCGCTGGCCGGCGTGGTGGTGCCCGTGCTGGCCGGCCCGATCGCTCGCGCGGACCGGGCCGCGGTGGAACGCACCGTCTCCGCGCTGCTCACCTGGTCGTTGACCCTGTTGTTGCCGGTCACGCTGCTCGCCGCCGTTGCCGCGCGGCCGTTGATGCGCTTCTTCCTCGGCGGGCACGGGCAGTGCACCGGCACCGCGGTGGACGTCGGCACCCGGATGCTGCTGATCTTTCTGCCGCAGTTGTTCTGCTACGCGATCGCGGTGGTGTTGTCCGGCACTCTGCAGGCGCACCGTCGGTTCCTGGCCGCCGCGTTGGCGCCGCTGGTGTCCAGCATCGTGGTGATCGGCGCCTACGTGTTGTTCGCGCACCTGGCGCACGACCGGGTTGGGCTGGACGTGGTGCCCCACCGAGCGCGCACCGCGCTGGCCGTGGGCACCACTCTCGGCGTGCTCGCGCTTGCGCTCAGCGTGGTGGTCCCGGTGCTCGCCGCCGGCCTGCGGTTGCGACCCCAGTGGTCCTTCGAGGACGGGATGGCCCGCCGGGTACGCGTTCTGGCCCTGGCCGGGGTGGCCATGCTGCTCGCCCAACAACTCAACCTGTTGGTGATCACCTGGCTGGCCAACCATCACGGCAGGCCGGGCGCGGTCACCGCGTACACCTGGGCCTACGCCGTGTTCCTGTTGCCCTACGCGGTTCTCGCGGTGCCGATTGCCACCAGCGCGTTCCCGCACATCGCCACCGCGCTGGCCGACGAGCAGACGGAGTCGGCCGCGCGGTTGACCGCGAGCACCACCCGAGCGGTGCTCGCGGTGAGCTGCCTGGGTGCGGCGGTGACCGCAGCTGCGGCCGTGCCGGTGTCCCGGGTGTTCGCCGCCGGCGTTGCGACGAACGACGACCGGGTGCTCACCGGGGGCATCGTCGCGCTGGCGCCGGGCCTGCTCGGCTGGGGCCTGGTTGCCCACCTGTCCAGGGTGCTCTACGCCGCGCACCAGGGTCGGCGCGCGGCGGCGGCCGTGGTGACCGGCTGGACGGTGGCCGCCGCGGGCAACGTGGTGCTGATCGCCGCCACGCCCAATCGGGACGCGGTGGCCGCGCTTGGCGCGGGC
>DASQPJ010000017.1:0-7897 GCA_035644015.1 Sporichthyaceae bacterium | reverse complement strand
CGTCGCCGCCGACCAACCCGCCGCCGCCGCCCCCGCCCCCGTAGGCACAGGTGTCCGTGCTGTCGATGCTCGCCGCCCGGTAGGCAAGGCACCCGGCGTCCTCTCCGTTGCCCCCGACGCGGCTCCCGCTCGCCTTCTGGTCACCGCTCTTGCCGCCGGGTGAAGGGGTGGGCTGTCCCGGCTGGGAGCCAGACTGATTGCCACCGCCCTTGCCCCCGACGGGCGGGACGGGGGGCGGGGACTCGCTGCCGACTCCGGCTCCGCCTCCGCCTCCCCCCGCAACGGCCAACGGCGTCCCGGTGGTGGCGGTGCCGTTCCCCCTCAGCACGAACGTGGCGCCGCCGCCGCCCCCGCCCCCGGAGGTGTCGGTCGTGCACCCACCTTCTCCGTCGTCCTGCGCCTTTCCGCCGTCGCCACCGGTGCGGATGCCGCCACTGTTTCCGCCGGCACCGCCATGGCAGGACGTTCCACTCGCGCCCGGTCCGCCGACGTAGATGCTCAACACGTCGCCGCGGTTCAGGGTCAACAGGACCGAGGTGAAGCCGCCCTGGCCACCTGACACTCCGGCGCCCTGGGCGCGCAAGAAGCTCCGGTCGCAGTCGTTGCAGGTCTGTTCCACGCCACCGCTGCCGCCGTCCGCGCCGCGTACGTCGACCTGTGCAGTCAGGTCGTGGGGCGCGGTGAACTGGTAGGACGTGGTGGAGTCCGAGGTGGAGCACTGGATCTGCTGCCCCGCGGGTTGACACCGGACCTCGGTGGCCGCGGAGACGGGGTCGGCCAGCAGCACCACGCCGCCGCTTGCCAGCACGCACGCCATGCCGACGGTCAGCGCCCGTCGGCGCCGTCGGCGCGGCGGAGGACGGCGATGGCGACCGGTGGGGGTGGGCTGGCGAGACATTGCACGCTCCTGACGCCACGTGAGTAACTGACTCGGGCTCAGCGTCTCGCGCTTACCGCGCGCCATTGCGCAGGCGGCGCGGTGTGTCGCGATGGGTGGTCGATCGGGGCGTCAGCCCAACGCCTTGGGGTCCAGTCGGCCCTCGGGCACCCGGAACACGATGCGCACCACCCACGTGTCGTCCCAACGCAGCAGTCGTCGCTGCGACACGCACGGCGCAGGGAGGTGGTTCAGCGAGGCGTACCGGTCGAGGTAGGCGCCGCACTCGGGCAGGATCCCGATCCACCATCCGGCGCGCTGGGCGAGGAAATAGCCGTGCCGCGGTACGAACTTGTATGGAGCCGCGAAGCAGATCTGGATCTTCCCCAGCCGGTCCGCGGCATCCTCGTGCGACATGCGGTGCAGGCCGGTCACCCGGACGGTTTTGCTCCAGGTGTGTCCGTCATGCGGGTTGCGGAACCCGAAGCGGACGAAGTCGTGCAGGTACTCCTGGTAGCCAGGGCAGTTCGGCCGCCATCCGCTGTTCAGCCTGGCGAACAGCCGTGCCTGGCCGGAACCACCGTGCGCGGTGACGTCATAGGCGGCATCACCACCCGGTCCGGCGAACGCGGTGCACTCGGCACCCGACCGGCAGGTCACGTTGGACGGGGTGGTGTTCTGGTTGCGTCCGCCCGGCGGGAAGCCGGGGAACTGGTCCGCGGGGCCGTTGTCGGGTGTGTTGGGTGGGGGCGGCGGAGGTGGCGTCGGATAGCTGAGGTCGACCTCGCCATCCGCGCCGATAGCGGTTGCGGTGAACCGGCGGGCGGTGGACTCGGGCGCGGGCGCGGGCGTGCACGAGGTCGGCACACCCTGGAGGAACCCGCAGCCGCCGCCCCCGCCGGAGTAGCCGCCGCCACCGCCGCCGCCGAAGTACCCGCCGCCACCGCCGCCGCCGAAGTTCCCGTCCGCGCCGTTGCCGCCGACACCCACGCGGCCTGCCGTGGCGTCGCCGCTTCCGGCCGCACCCCCGATGTCCCCGCTACCCCCGCCCTCGTCACCGCCACCGTTCGAACCGGGGTGGTTGGTGCCGCCGCTGACCGCGCCGCCCTGGCCACCGCCGGACCCGTTCACGGTCGCCCGCTCACCGACGGTCGGGTCGGATGCCGCTCGCCGGCCCACGGCTGCGGGGGAGATGCCCCGTGCCAGGTCCACATCTTCTTCGACCAACTGGCCGCCCCCGCCGCCACCACCGCCGGCCGCGGCCAATGTGTCGCCGACGGTGCCCGGGGCCGCGCCCTGCTTCATGATGAAGCTACCGCCGCCCCCACCGCCGCCACCGCCGGCGCAGCCGCTGCCGCTGCCCCCGGTTCCGCCGCCGCCGATGCCGGGGCTCCCGCCCGTCGCCGGGCTGCAATCAGCGCGCAGACGTTGGACCGAGGAGGAGGACGGGGGGCTCGTCGGCGGCTCGACGTTCCCACCTCCGCCTCCGACGTGCACGTCGAGGCTGGTGGCAGCCGTGACGGTGATCGTTCCGCTGGTAATACCGCCAGCACCGCCCGCGGTCATGTCGCTGCTCGCGCCGCCACCGCCGCCGACCACCCGGACGGTGAGGCTGAGGACGCCGGACGGCACCAGGAACGGCTGCGCACCCGCCGCGGTGTGGAACACGCAGGTGGTCACGCCGCCGGCGTCCGTGCAGACCCCATCGGCGCCCGCCGTCGGCGCGAGGGTCAGCACACCTGCCGTTGTCAGGGCGACGACCAGCACCGACGTCACGGCCACGGCCGGGCGGAGCAACGACGACATCACGGGGATCCCCGGATCAGACGATGACTGAGTCCCGGTCAGAGTCCCGCAAACCGCAGCGGGGACAGCGCAACCGCGTAGCGTGTCGCGCGAGTGGGCAAAGTCCCTGGTGCCGGGGGCGGGATTCGAACCCGCATGACCTTGTGAGTCAGGTGGGTTTGAGCCACCCGCGTCTGCCATTCCGCCACCCCGGCCGGAGCGCAGGAAGTGTATCGAGGCCCCGCCGTAGGGTGGAGCCATGACCGACAAAGCCCGCCGTGTGGTGATCGCCGAGGACGAAGCCCTCATCCGCATGGACCTCCGCGAGATGCTGGAGGAGGAGGGCTACGTCGTGGTCGCCGAGGTCGGCGATGGGCAGGCCGCGGTGCAGGCGGTCGAGGAGCACAAGCCTGACCTGGTGATCCTGGATGTGAAGATGCCGATTCTGGACGGCATCACCGCGGCCGAGCAGATCGTGGCCAAGCGGGGCGCCGCGGTGGTCATGCTCACCGCGTTCTCCCAGCGCGAGTTGGTGGCCCGGGCCCGGGACGCGGGTGCCATGGCTTACCTGGTCAAGCCGTTCAGCAAGAACGACCTGATGCCGGCGATCGAGATGGCGTTGTCCCGGCACACAGAGATCGTCGCGCTCGAGCACGAGGTCAGTGGACTCGGTGAACGTCTGGAGATCCGCAAACTTGTGGACCGGGCAAAGGGAATTTTGCAGAGCAAGTATGGAATGCCTGAACCCGACGCATTCCGCTGGATTCAGAAGGCCTCGATGGATCGTCGGATGACGATGAAGGAGGTCGCGTTGGTCATCATTGACGACGCCTCTCCAGATTCCGCCAAGAATGCGGAATCTCCCGAATCTGCTTCGGGTCCGCGGGCGTCCAACCCCGCCTGACCTGCGCCTAACGCAGCTCTGCAGGCCTTCCGCCCGGGGTGAAGATCACGAAGCGGACACGGGTTGCGCACTGTTGTGAAAGCTTCGCTCGTATTCCGGATAGCTCCATTAGGTTCGGTGAATCAACTGCGGGCATCTCGCGCCGGTCCCCCTTTGACGGCTGCCCCGGCCTCCATCCCTGAAGGAGATCGACCTCATGGCACGTGCCATTCCCGCGGCCCGAACGTTGGCGATCGTCGCCGCAGTCGGCCTCTCGCTGACCGCCTGTGGTAGCAAGGGCAGCTCCAGCGCGCAGCCGAGTTCCGCGCCGTCCACCGTGACGCACACCGGTGACGGCACGCTGAAACTGGGCACCCTGCTCCCGGAAACCGGCAACCTGCAGATCCTCGGTCCGCCCCAGGTGGCCGGGGTCAAGCTGGCCCTGAAGGACATCAACGACAACGGCGGTGTGCTCGGCAAGCCGGTCGGGCTCGTCGAGTCCGACTCCGGGGACACCAAGACCGACATCGCCTCGCAGTCGGTCAACCGGCTGTTGAACGAGAACGTCGACGCGATCATCGGCGCCGCCTCGTCCTCGGTGACGCTGACCGTCATCGACAAGATCACCGGCTCCGGCGTGCTGCAGATGTCCGGCTCCAACACCTCGACCAAGCTGTCCGACTACCCGGACCACGGCCTGTACTGGCGCACCGCGCCCTCGGACATCTACCAGGGCCGGGTGGTCGGGGAGACCGCGCTGGACGACGGTGCCCAGACCCTCGCCATCCTCGCCCTGCAGGACGCCTACGGCACCAGCCTGGCCGACCAGGCCGAGAAGGCCTTCACCGACGGTGGCGGCAAGGTCGTGAAGAAGATCATCTATGACCCGACGGCGAGTGAGTTCTCCTCCGAGGTCGGCCAGATCAAGGCCGCCAACCCGGACGCGATCGCGCTGATCGGCTTCGACGAGTCCGCCAAGGTCCTCGACGAGATGATCAAGGAAGGGCTGCTCCCGCTGAAGAGCTCGGGCAAGAAGCTCTACATGGTCGACGGCAACATGTCGAACACCATCGCGGTGAAGTCCGGCGCGCTGGAGGGCATCAAGGGCACCATCCCCGGCTCCAAGCCGACCTCGGACTTCCAGTCCCGCCTCAAGCAGTTTGACCCGAACCTGAAGGACTACTCCTACGCCGGTGAGGCCTATGACGCGGTCACGTTGATCGCGCTGGCCGCCGAGGAGGCCAAGAGCGACAACGGTGTCGACATCGCCAAGCACCTGCAGGACGTGAGCTCCGGCGGCACCAAGTGCAACAACTTCAAGGACTGCGATGCGCTGATCAAGTCCGGCACCGACCTCGACTACGACGGGCAGTCCGGTCCGATCGAGTTCGACGCCAACGGTGACCCGACCAAGGCCTCGATGGGCATCTACCAGTTCGGCTCGGACAACCAGTACAAGCCGCTGAAGTTCGTCTCCGGCAATGTCAGCGGTGGTTCGACGAGCAGCAGCTCGAGCTCGTCGTCCAGCACGTCCTCGCCGTCCCCGTCGTCCTCGTCCTCGCCGTCATCCTCGCCGTCCTCCTCGGCCTCGCCGAGTAGCTCGCCGAGCTCGAGCAGCAGCCCGTCGTCGTCGGCCTCGCCGTCGGCGAGCAGCACCCCGTAACGATCGGTCGTAGAACCCGGAAGGGCCCCGCCTCGGCGGGGCCCTTTTGTTGTCGCCGATCAGGCGCGGGCGAGGGTCCCGAGGTACAGCTCGATCACCTTGGGGTCGTTGATCAGCGACTTGCCGGTGCCGGTGTGCGCGTTGCGCCCGTTGTCCAGCACATAGCCCCGGTCGCAGATCTGCAGGCAACGGCGCGCGTTCTGCTCCACCATCACCACGGTCACCCCGGTGCGCTGGATGCGCTTGGTGCGGATGAACACCTCGTCCTGCAGGGCGGGTGACAAACCGGCCGAGGGTTCGTCGAGCAACAGCACGCTGGGGGAGGGCATCAGCGCGCGGGCCATCGCCACCATCTGCCGCTCCCCACCGGACAACGAGCCGGCGCGCTGGCGACGACGTACCGCCAGGGCCGGGAACAGCTCGCAGACATGCGCGAACCGCCCCTTGAACTGACGTGGGCTCAGGTACACGCCCATCTGAAGGTTTTCCTCGATGGTCAGGCTCGGGAACACGTTGTTGGTCTGCGGCACGAAGCCGACGCCGCGGGCGACCAGCTTGTTCGCGGCCAGCCCGGTGATGTCCTCCCCGCGCAGCGTGACGCTGCCCTCGCGCACCGGGACCAGCCCGAACAGAGCCTTGAGCAGCGTGGACTTGCCCGCGCCGTTCGGCCCGATGATGGCCACCAGTTCGCCCTGCGCGGCATGCAGGTCGGTGCCGTTGAGGATGTTCACCTCGGGCAGGTAACCCGCCACGATGCCCTGCGCGCGCAACAGCGCGCCGACCGCGGGATCTACGGGCAGCGGCGTGGATTCAGCTTCCACTGGTGCCCCCTTCCTCGGTGACCAGCGGGGCCTCGGCCTCGGCCACCATCGAAACCTCGGCCTCGGCCAGCCGCTGCTCCTCCTCCTCGAGGGACAGCGGGGCGTCGTGGTGCGCGCCGAGGTAGGCGTCGATGACGCGTTCGTCGGCCATCACGGTGGCGGGTGGACCCTCGGCGACGATGCTGCCCGCGGCCATCACAATCGCCCAGTCCGCGATGTGGCGGACCACGTCCATGTCGTGCTCGACGAACATCACCGTCATGCCCTCGTCGCGCAGCGCGCGGACGTGGTCGAGCAGGCTCTGCGCGAGTGCGGGGTTCACCCCGGCCATCGGTTCGTCGAGCATGACCAGACGCGGGGAGGTCATCAGCGCGCGGGCCATCTCCAGCAGTTTGCGTTGCCCGCCGGACAATGTGCCCGCGTGGTCGTGCGCCACCTTGGCCAGGTTGAACCGGTCCAGCAACACCATCGCCCGCGCGGTGATCGCGTCCTCCTGGCGCCGCCACAGCGGACGGGCCATGGCGGCCCACAGCGACTCGCCGCGCTGCCCGCCCGCACCCAGGCGCATGTTGTCCAGCACCGTGAGTTTGGCCAGCGCCTTGGTCAGTTGGAAGGTGCGCACCATGCCGGCCCGGGCGACCCGGTGCGGCGGCATCCCGCTGATCACCCGGCGCTCGAAGGTCCAGGCCCCGGCCTCGGCCCGGTCGAATCCGGTGAGCAGGTTGAAAAGCGTGGTCTTGCCCGCGCCGTTCGGGCCGATCAGCGCGGTGATCGAGTTGCGCTGCACCTCCAGGTGCGCGACGTTCACCGCGGTCAGACCACCGAACTGGCGGACCACCGAGTCGGCCACCAGGATCGGGTCGGGTTTGGCAGAGCCCGGTTCGGCGGCGGTGCCGGACAGCGCGTCCATGGCCACCGCGTGCGGGTCGGAGCGCACGCGGTGTTCGGCGGCCGATTCAGCCGGTGTTGGCAGGTCATCGGGCGTCAAGGGCGATCTCCTTCTTGTCCCCGAAGATGCCCTGCGGTCGGAACACCACGAGCAGCACCAACCCGAGGCCGACCAGCATGAAGCGGACCTCACCGACCTGGGTGCTCTGCAGGACCGAGGTGGGGATGTGCCCGGTGCCGACGGCCTGGCGCAATGCGCTGTCGGTGAACGCCAACAACGTCCACAGGATCATCGCGCCGACCACGGGGCCGAGCACCCGCGCGGCGCCGCCGAGGATCAGCACCACGTAGGCCAGGAACGTGGTCTCGGTGCCATACAGGTCCGGTTGCACCGAGCCCTTGCCCAGGGCGGCGACGAACCCACCCAGCGAGCCGATCACGCCGCCGATGACCAACGCCTGCATCTTGTAGGCGTAAACGTTCTTGCCCAGGCTGCGCACCGCGTCCTCGTCCTCGCGGATGGCCTTGAGCACCCGGCCCCACGGGCTGCGCATGAGCAGCCAGACCACCAGGCAGGACAGCGTCACCAATACCCAGCCGACGGTGATCACCCAGAACTCGCGGGCGTCGAAGTCCACCGTGCCGATCCCGTAGCGGTGCGTGTCCGGGTACGGGTTCATCTTGTAGAACCCGGCGGAGAACTGCTGCAGACCGTCCGTGCCGCCGAACTTGTCCTCCAGCGCCACGGATCTGGCGATCAGTCGGATGATCTCCGCCGCGGCGATGGTGACGATGGCCAGATAGTCCGCGCGCAGGCGCAATGTCGGAATGCCGAGCAGGATGGCCAACGCCACGGACAACCCCAGGCCGATCGCGATGCCCGCCCAGAAGGGCAGCCCGTAGGTGGCCACCGACACGGCCAGGCCGTAGGCGCCCATGGCCAGGAACGCGGACTGGCCGAAGTTCAGCAGGCCCGCATA
>DASQPJ010000016.1:0-7989 GCA_035644015.1 Sporichthyaceae bacterium | reverse complement strand
GGCCGACGAGGAACTCGCATGTGCCGGCGCCGACGTAGCCGGCCTCGCGCAGAATCGCCTTGGACGAGGTGTACAGCTCATCGATCTGATCCTGCGTCAGGTACGGCGCCGGGGCTTCCTCGACCAGCTTCTGGTGACGCCGCTGCAACGAGCAGTCGCGGGTGGACACGACCACCACGTTGCCGTGCGAGTCGGCCAGGCACTGCGTCTCCACGTGGCGCGGCCGGTCCAGGTAGCGCTCCACGAAGCACTCGCCGCGACCGAACGCGGATACCGCCTCGCGGACCGCGGACTCGTAGAGCTCCGCGACCTCCTCGAGGTTGCGGGCCACCTTGAGCCCACGTCCGCCGCCACCGAACGCGGCCTTGATGGCGATCGGCAGGCCGTGCTCCTTGGCGAACGCGACGACCTCGTCGGCCCCGGAGACCGGGTCCGCGGTGCCCGCGACCAGCGGCGCGCCCGCCTTCTGCGCAATGTGCCGGGCGGCCACCTTGTCGCCCAGCGACACGATCGCGGAGGGCGGCGGGCCGATCCAGGTCAGCCCGGCGTCGATGACCGCGCGGGCGAAGTCGGCGTTCTCGGCCAGGAAGCCGTAGCCGGGGTGGACGGCGTCCGCGCCGGACTTGGCGGCGGCGTCCAGGATCTTGTCGATGACCAGGTAGGTCTCGCCGGGCGTGGAACCGCCCAGGGCGAAGGCCTCATCGGCGACGCGGACGTGCAGGGCGTCGCGGTCCGGGTCGGCGTACACGGCCACGCTGCCGATGCCGGCATCCCGGCAGGCCCTGGCCACGCGGACGGCGATTTCTCCGCGGTTGGCGATGAGCACCTTGCGCACGCACGACCTCCTCGTTGTCGGGCGAGTCTATTGAGCCGCTGACCTGGTCTGACCGCGCGGTACACCGGGGGGTTACCGTGGAGTACCCGGATCCTCAGGTGGTGATCAGATGAGCTTTGCCCTCTCCACGGAGCACGAGGCGTTCCGCAAGGTCGTCCGCGACTTCGCCGAGCACGAAATTGCCCCACACATCGAGGCCTGGGAGCAGGCCGGGGGGCTGCCCACCCGGGCCGTGCTGGCCATGGGCGAACTCGGATTGTTCGGGCTGACCGCCGCCGAGGAGTACGGCGGGGCGGCCGGGGACTTCACCAGTCTGTGCGTGGCGCTGGAGGAGATCGGCCGGGTCGACCAGTCGATCGGCATCACGCTGGAGGCCGCCGTCGGGCTGGGCATCAACCCGATCGCCACCTTCGGCACCCAGGAGCAGAAAGAGCGCTGGTTGCCCGACCTGGTTGCCGGGCGGGCGCTGGCCGGGTTCGGCCTGACCGAGCCGGAGTCCGGGTCCGATGCCGGGGCCACCCGCACCAAGGCCCGGCTGGACGGCGACGAGTGGGTGATCGACGGGGCCAAGGTGTTCATCACCAACTCCGGGCACGAGCTGACCTCGGTGGTCACCGTCACCGCGCGCACCGGGTCGATGCCGGACGGGTCGACGGAGATCTCCTCGATCATCGTGCCCGCGGGCACGGCGGGCTTCACTGCCGAAGCGTCGTACCGCAAGTTGGGCTGGCACCTGTCCGACACCCACCCGTTGAGCTTCGACGAGTGCCGGGTGCCGGAGGCGAACCTGCTCGGCCCGCGCGGGCGCGGGTTCGCGCAGTTCCTGGCCACCCTCGACGACGGTCGGGTGGCGATCGCCGCGCTGGCCGTGGGCCTGTCCCAGGCCTGCCTGGAGCACTCCGTGACCTACGCGAACACCCGGCGCACCTTCGGGGTGCCGATCGGGCGCAAGCAGGGCCTGGCCTTCCAGTTGGCCGACCTCGCGGTGGCGGTGGAGGCCTCTCGGTTGCTGACCTACAAGGCGGCCTGGCTCAAGGACTCCGGGGCGCCGATGAAGGAGTTCAAGCAGGCCGCGTCGATGGCGAAGCTCTACGCCACCGAAGCCGCGGTCGCCGCGACCCGCACCGCCACCCAGGTGTTCGGCGGCTACGGCTTCATGGAGGAGTACCCGATCGCCCGGTTCTACCGGGACGCCAAGGTGCTGGAGATCGGCGAGGGCACCTCGGAGGTGCAGCGCATGCTGATCGGGCGGGGGCTCGGTCTACCCGTCGAGTGACCCATCTTTGTCCGGCGTTTCGGGCCATCGGCGGCGCCGGATAGCCCGAAACGCCGGAACAAGATGAGGGGTCAGAGGACCTGCTGTTGGAGCGCCGGGAACACCTTGCCGACCTTGCCCAGCAGGTACTGCCCGTAGGTGCCGCTGAACTCGTGCACGCTGGCGTTGTCCCAACGGGTGTCGCGGTCGTCGGCCAGCACGCCCTGCCCGACCGGGCGCACGTCGGCGTCCCAGGCGGGGTCGAAGAACAGTGGCCAACTCATCCGGTGGTAGTCCGGCGAGGGCTGCACGCGGTGCGGGGTGGACCGGTACTGACCCCCCGTCAGCCGGTCCAGCATGTCGCCGATGTTGCACACGAATGAGCCGGGCACCGGCGGCGCCTCCAGCCAACCGCCCTGTCGCGAGCGGACCTGCAGGCCGCCGTGGTGGTCTTGTTTGAGGATCGTGAGCAGGCCGTAGTCGGTGTGTTCGCCCACTCCCCACTGCGGTCCGCCGTCGGCGGCGGGGCCGGCCGGCGGGTAGTTGAAGATGCGGAACAGCACGGTGGGGTCGGCGGTCAGCCGGCTGTGGAACCAGTCCGCATCCAGGCCCAGGGACAGCGCGACCCCGCGCATCAGGGCATGCCCGAGGTCGGTGACCGCGGCCATGTAGGCGCGCACCGTGGGGCCGAGGTCGGCCGGCTGCGCGGGCATCAGGTTGGCGCCGTGCAGGGGCGTGCCGGCCTGCACCCGCGGGTGGTCGGCGGGCAGTTCGGCGCCGAAGTAGATGCCTTCCTTGACGTCCGGGCGCCCGGAGGTCAGTTCGTCACGGACTGGGAAGTAGCCGCGCCAGGCCGCCCCACCCAGCGGCATCCGGATCGCCATCTTGGTGTGCTGATCCAGCGCGAAGAACTCCGCGCTGAGTTGCTCGAGGCGCTGCTGCAGGGCCTCATCCACACCGTGGTCGACCACGTAGAAGAACCCGTTGTCCCGGCAGGCCGCTCCGATCTGTTCGGCCACCGACTGGGGGTCGCTGCCGTCGAGCAGCCCGGCCACGCCGATGACGGGGATGTCCATGGCCTCAGTCTGATGCCCACAGGCTGGGCCAGGCGACGCCCAGGTCGGCCAGCAGGTGGCGCAGCAGGGGCAGGGAGACGCCGACCACGTTGTGGTGGTCGCCGTCGATGCGTTCCACGAACGCCCCGCCCAGTCCGTCGATGGTGAACGCCCCGGCCACCGCCAGCGGTTCGCCGGTGGCCACGTAGGCGTCGATCTCGGCGTCGCTCAGATCCGCGAAGTGCACGGTGGTGGAGGCCACCGCGCTGACCCGGCGGCCGGAGGCGGGCTCGATCAGGCAATGACCGGTGTGCAGGACGCCCGCCCGGCCCCGCATGGCCTGCCAGCGGGCCCGGGCCACGTCCGGGGTGCCGGGCTTGCCCAGGGCGCGTCCGTCCAGTTCCAGCAGCGAGTCGCAGCCCAACACCAACGCGCCCGCGGGTTCGGTCAGCCGACCGGCCACCGCGGCCGCCTTGAGTTCGGCCAGGCGCTGCGTGGTCGCGGCCGCGGTGGGTTCGGCGACGCCGTCCTCTTCGACGTCGCTGACGATGACCTCGGGGTCCAGCCCGGCGGCGCGCAGCGTGGCCAGGCGGGCAGGGGAGGCGGAGGCCAGGATCAACCGGGGGGCGTGTGCGGTCACGTGGGCATTCTGTCGAGACGGAAAGTCGTCATTCTCCGGTAAGGGGCGGATCCGTTCCGCAGATCGCAGAGGCGGCGCACGATAGACGCACCCACCCCCAGGAAGGGGCACGGCCATGCGCACCTCCGTCACGTCTACGACCATCGCCCTCATCGTGCTGACCGCGAGCGGGGTGAGCGCCGTCGGTGCGCCGCGGGCCGCGGCCGCGGGAGACGCCGCGAGCCGTGCTGCGAAGATCACCAGCGCGCTCAGCGCTGCGCCACGTTCGGTGTCGGCGCACGCCACGGTGAAGGACTACCCGAGTTCGCCGAAGGCGCAGGCGCCGGTGCTGCGCGCAGGGGGCAGCGCCTGGACCTGCTTCCCGGACGACCCGACGACGCCGGGACCGGACCCGATCTGCCTGGACCGACAGAGCCTTGCGTGGGTCGACGCCTGGCTCGCGCACAAACCGCCGCACCTGAGTTCGGACGGCTACTCGTACATGCTCCGCGGCAGCAGCGACGCGAGCGACACGGACCCGTTCGCCACCAAGCCGCCGAAGGGCGAGCGCTGGATGACCGCGCCACCGCACGTCATGGTCTTCCCGGCGCACCCGGCCGCGCTGAACCGTTACTCCGGGGACCGGGGCAAGGGTGGTCCCTGGGTGATGTTCCGCGGCACCCCCTACGCCCACCTCATGTTCCCGGTGGGGAGCGCCGACACCATGCGCTGATCCGACCTTCGCCCACCCTTCCCTTCCGCCGTGGGCTGCCGCCGGTGCACGTAGGCAGATTTCGCCCAGACGTTGCCGTCTGCTAACTGGCGCGGGGTGTGCCGCATGCCCGACCGACGCAGGCTGAGACTGGATCAGAGCCGAGCATCGGGAGGACGAGGAAGATGAAGACTTCCGCGCGCGTGGGACTGCTCACCGTGCTGCTCGTCGGCCTGGCCGTTGGCGGGGTCACCGCGGTGGCCGCCGAGGCCGAGGACGACGCCGACGAGGACCGGTGGTTGCCGGACGTTGCCTGAGCCGCTGGCTGAGAGTTGCTTGACCCACGAGCCCTCGGCTTGCGGTTGAACGACGATCCTGCTCGCGCTGCCTTCGCTGGACGCCGAAGTCGGTGGACGCGAGGCAGGATGGGGGTATGGCGCACTACCGAGTCGGCGGTGAGATCCCGCCCAAGCGGCACACCCAGTTCCGTCGGCCGGATGGGCGGCTCTACCACGAGGAGCTGATGGGGGCCGAGGGCTTCTCCTCGGACTCCGCGTTGCTTTATCACGCGGAGGTGCCCTCGGCGGTGGTCGCCAGCCGGCCCTGGGAGCTGCCGGAGCAATGCACCGCACCCAATCACCCGCTGCGGCCGCGGCACCTGCGCCTGCACCTGCTGGGTGGGGACGGGGCCGACGCGGTGACGGGGCGTCAACTGGTGCTGGGCAACGCCGACGTACGGATCTCCTACGCGGTGGCCAGTGTGGCCTCACCGCTCTACCGCAACGCGATCGGCGACGAGTGTGTGTTCGTCGAGTCCGGCGCGGCCACGCTGGAGACCGTGTTCGGGGCGATCGAGGCGGGCTCGGGGGACTACCTGGTGATCCCCCGCGGTACCGCGCACCGCTGGATGCCGACCGGCCCGGACCCCGTGCGGCTGTACGTGATCGAGGCCAACTCGCACATCACCCCGCCCAAGCGGTACCTGTCCGCGCGCGGGCAGTTCCTGGAGCACTCGCCCTATTGCGAGCGGGACCTGCGCGTGCCGGGTGCACCACTGCAGGTCGAGGGCGACGACGTCGAGGTGTACGTGAAGCACCGGGGCAGCACCGCTCTGGTGGGCAGTGTGGTCACCCAGGCCACCCACCCGTTCGACGTGGTCGGGTGGGACGGCTGCCTCTACCCGTATGCGTTCAACATCTCCGACTTCGAACCGATCACCGGGCGGGTGCACCAACCACCGCCGGTGCATCAGGTGTTCGAGGGCGGCAACTTCGTGGTGTGCAACTTCGTGCCCCGCAAAGTGGACTATCACCCGTTGGCCGTGCCGGTGCCCTACTACCACTCGAACGTGGACTCCGATGAGGTCATGTTCTACGTGGCCGGGAATTACGAGGCCCGTAAGGGATCCGGGATCGCGGTCGGTTCGGTGTCCCTGCACCCGGGCGGTCACATCCACGGCCCGCAGCCGGGGGCGGCGGAGGCCTCGTTGGGTGCGGAGCGCTTCGACGAGACCGCGGTGATGGTGGACACCTTCCGCCCGTTGGAGTTGGGTGTGGCAGCGACCGCGTGTGAGGACCCGGACTACGCGTGGACCTGGGCCGGACGGCGGTTGTGAGGGGGGCGTCAGGCATGAGGGCGATGCACATCGGCCCGGGCGAAGGGGTCGCGCGGCTGGTGCCCACGACCCTGCCCGACCCCGGCGCGCCACGCGCCGGAGAAATCCGGGTGCGGCTGCACGCGAGCTCGCTGAACTTCCATGACTTCGGGGTGGTCAATGGACGCATCCCGACCGTGCAGGGCCGCATCCCCATGGCCGACGGGGCCGGGGTGGTCGAGGAGGTCGGGTCCGGGGTCAGCGAGTTCCGTGTCGGCGAGCAGGTGGTGTCGACCTTCTTCACCGACTGGATGAGTGGCCCGCCGACGTCGGTGGGGTTCGGCTCGGTGGCCGGGGACGGGGTGGACGGTTACGCCCGCGAAGTCGTGGTGGCGCCGGCGACATTCTTCACGCCGGTGCCCTCCGGCTACAGCCACGCCGAGGCCGCGACCATCACCACGGCCGGGGTGACCGCCTGGCGGGCGTTGGTGATCGATGCCTCGGTGCAGCCGGGGCAGACCGTGTTGGTCTTGGGCACCGGTGGGGTGTCCGTCTTCGCGTTGCAGATTGCGGTGGGGCTGGGCGCGACGGTCATCGTGACGTCGTCGTCGGAGGAGAAGCTGGAGCGGGTACGCAAGCTCGGCGCGACGCACACCGTCAACTACCGCGAGACGCCCCAATGGGGTGCGGCGGTCCGCGAACTCACTGATGGCCATGGAGTGGATTGCACGGTCGAGGTCGCCGGCATGGGGACCATCAACGAGTCGGTGCAAGCGACCGCGCTCGGCGGGTTCATCTCGGTCATCGGCGGCCTGAGCGGGTTTGCCGCGCCGTTTGACTTCCGCGGCATGTTGTTCCGGCAGCAGCGCCTGCAGGGCCTGATCGTGGGCAGCCGGGAGCACCAGCAGCGGTGCGTCGAGACGTTCGAGCGGCTGACGATTCAGCCGGTGATCGACCGAAGCTTCGCCTTGGAGGAACTGCGCGCGGCCTTTGAGTACCAGGGGTCCGGCGCGCACTTCGGGAAGATCTGCGTGGAATGGTGAGCGAGCGTAGAGAACTCGTCAGCTCCCTGCTGAACACGTCCCTGGACAAGGCGCTGGGGGCGCAGA
Source organism: Sporichthyaceae bacterium (assembly GCA_035644015.1). GTDB lineage: Bacteria > Actinomycetota > Actinomycetes > Sporichthyales > Sporichthyaceae > DASQPJ01. The sequence goes on along the minus strand of DASQPJ010000016.1, from coordinate 810 downwards.
CGCCGCTTGCCCGGGGTTATGTGCGCCATGCCCGCGAGGCCTCACCGGAAGCGACCCCCGCCGAGATCCTCGCCGAGGCCGAGCGACGCTTTCTCAACCTGGTCACCACCATCGGCGCCGCCGCCGGGGCATCCGCAGCCGTGCCCGGCATCGGTACTGCTGCCGGATTGGCCGCCAACCTCGCTGAGGTGGGCGCCTTCGTCGAGGCCAACGTGTTCTTCGTGCTCATGGTGGCCGAGATCCACGGCCTGCTGCCCGAGGACCCGGACACCCGTCGCGCCTTGGTGTTGGCCTCGCTGCTCGGCGACGTGTCGACGCTGCTCACCAAGGAACTCGGCGGCACGGCGCGGCACTGGGCCGGCCAGATCGCCGAACACATGCCCGACGGCGCGCTCCGCCAGGCGAACCAGATCCTCGGCCGCAAGTTCCTCAGCCGCTGGGGAACGAAGCAGGGGGTGTTGGTGCTGGGCCGCGAGTTGCCGGTGCTGATCGGTGCCGGGATCGGCGGCGTGGGCAACCGGGCGCTGGCGAAGGCGACGGTGAAGGGGACCCGCGAGGTGTTCGGCCCGCCGCCGGACGAGTGGGGCGTGTTCAAGGTGACGTCGCTTCAGTAGGGGGCGTGATGGCGCGTGACCTGACTCCGCCGGCCGGTCACCGCTCGGACCGCAGGTGCCCGGTTTGTGCGCCGCTGCCCTCCACCGTTCGGTCGATTTCGGCGCCGCTCGGCAACGGGTCCTCGGGTGAACACGTCATAGAGAGACGTGGCATTTGAGGAGTGCTGTTGAGAGCCCTGTGTTCCGACCGTGAGGT
>DASQPJ010000015.1:0-21560 GCA_035644015.1 Sporichthyaceae bacterium | reverse complement strand
TCCGCATGCAGACCCACTAGAATTTGGTCCGAGGCGAGAAACGAAATCGCAGGGATTCTTGATGACCCATGCCCCTCGGTCTTCATTCAATTTACGCATACTTTACTGATGTCCACATGGCCCTTTCGGTCAAGATCGATACTCGTCGGGCGAAATGTCCGGGTCCCGATGCAGTCCAAGATTTTCTGCCGTGCCTAATGCACCAACTCGGTCGCCCGGATCACCAGCACGGCAAGGTCGTCGCGCAGACCCTCGTCGACGCCGAACCGGGTCACCGCGGTCTCCACAGCAGCCGCGATCTCCCCGGCCGGGCGATGTCCGGCGGCGCCGAGCACCGCGAGCAGGTTGTCCTCGCCGAACATGCCCTGTGTTCCGCGGCGTTCGGTGACCCCGTCGGTGTAGAAGACCAACGACTCTCCGGGGGCCAACACGATCTCGTCCTCACCCACGTCGATGTCGCGGATGGCGCCGAGCAAGGTGCCGTTGGTACCGATGAACTCGACGGCGCCACGCGGGTCAACGTGCGCCGGTGGCGGGTGTCCGGCGCTCGAGAAGCGCACCGCAATACCGCCCTCGCCGACGCGCACCGTACCCAGCGCGACCGTGCACAGGCGACCGCGGTCCTCCAGCGTCAGCAGGGCCTCGTTCAGGCGGCGCAGCGCGACAGGAGCTGAGTGACCGTCACGAAGCAGCAGGCGCAGGATCTCCCGGGCGACGCCGGTGATGGCCGCGGCCGATGGACCCTTCCCGCACACGTCGCCGATCGCGACCCCCCAACCGCCGTCAGGCAGCGGGAAAACGTCGTAAAAATCGCCGCCGACCTCGTTGCCCCCGCCGGTGGGCAGATACCGGGCGCCGAACTCGCAATTGGCGACCACCGGCAACTCCGGCGGCAGCAGCGACGCCTGTAACGCGGAGGCCACCGCGGAGCGTTCCTCATACAGCCGGGCATTGTCCATCGCCAGCGCGGCGGTGCGGGCCAAGTCGACCAGCAGCCCCATTTCTTCGGGCAGAAAACCACTGCCCGGCGCATTGGCGACCAGCCACACGCCGATCAGCCGACCCCGGGCGATCAGCGGCAGAACCGCGCATTCACCGTGGCGGGTCTCGCAGCTCGCGCCGAGCACCGCTGCCATTGCCTTGGCGGGCTGCAACACCGGGCGCCCGGACGGTCCCTGCGCGATCTGCGCGTAGATCCAGTCCAGCCCGTCCATCTCCAGCGCCGCCGCGCGCAGCGCCTCAACGGCGGCCTCCTCACGGTGGCCGATCGCCTGCAGCGAGGGGACATGTCCGAACACGGTCCACACCAGGGCGGCTTCGGCCAACCGCGGCACCACCAGGCGGGTGGCCAGCGCGGCGGTCAATTGCACATCCAGCGTGCCGGCGAACAACTCTCCGGCCTCGGCGAGCAACGCCAACGTTCCGCGGGTGCGCCTCGCCGCGGTCCGGGCGTGCTCGTCACGCAGCAGCACCCCGACCCGTTCGGCAAGCAGGCGCACCAGCATCAATTCATCGGCGTCGACGGTGTTCCGGCCCAGCACCAGCGCGCCGAGCACCGCACCGTCGGCACCCTGGAAGGTCACCGACGGCCACATCGGCGCCATCCCCCGACACACCGCCTCTGGGTCCGGCGCCGGGCGTTCGTCGTAGGAGCAGTAGAGCGACCAGGACGCTTCGCCCGGACGCCGCGCGACGACCCAGGCGCTGCCCAAGCTCAGTCCCTCGACCAGGCGGCGCAACAGTTCGGCGACGAGCTGTTCCGGCGCCAACTGACGTTCCACGTCAACGTTGAGCCCGAGCAGGAAGGCCAGGTCCCGCGGTGCCGGGCCGACCACCGACGAGACCGGACCGGGCGCCGCCGGGGCCGGCGAGCCGCCGAGTTCGAACCACACGGTCTTGCCGGTGGCGTGATGACGCGTGCCCCAGGCCGCCGAGAGCATGTCGACCAGGAACATCCCGCGGCCGCTCTCCTGCTCGGGTCCGACCGCCTGCGGCACGCTGACCCGGCCGCGTCCGCGGTCGGACACCTCGACGCGCAACACCTGTGCTTCCGACTCGATGCGCAACTCCACCTCGGTGCCGCCGTGCACCAGGGCGTTGGTGACCAGTTCGGTGGTCAGCAACAACGCCTCGTCGAGGAGATGGTCCAGGCCGGCACCGTGCACCGCCGCCCGTACCGTCTCCCGCGCGGCGGCCGGGGAGTGCTCCCGCGGGGCCAGAACCAGTTCGGTGACACTCATCCCGGCCTCCGGACACCGAGGGCCTCGGTCAACGCCTCGACCTCCTGCAGGGTCTCGAGGGCGGCGGCGAGAATCTTGCTGTCCTCGCCCGCCTCCGCGGCCTCGCAGGCGGCCCGGGCGGCCTGCAGCGCCGCGTGCGCGCGAGCGGGCAGATCGTCACGGGACAGCGCCGCTCGGGCCGCGGCCAGTTCGTCTGTCCGGGTGGCCAGTTCTCTGCGCTGGCGGAACAGCTCGAGGAACACCTCGACCTTGGCCCGCAGCACCCACGGGTCGAACGGTTTGAACAAGAAATCGACCGCGCCGGCGGCGTAGCCCCGGAAGGCCTGGTGCCGTTCGCCGTCGATCGCGGTGAGGAACACGATCGGCACGTCCTGGGTGCGCTCCCTGGCCTTGATCTGTGCGGCGGTCTCGAAGCCATCCATGCCGGGCATCTGAACGTCCAGCAGGATCAGCGCGATGTCGCGGCGCAGCAGTTCCTTCAACGCCTCCGGGCCCGATCCGGCGCGGACCAACTCGTGGCCCAAGCCGGACAGGATTGCCTCCAGGGCAAGGAGATTCTCCGGCAGGTCGTCGACCAGCAGGATGGCGGCGCCAGAGTGCCCCGGTGAACTCACGCGCCGGCCCCGTCGGTGTTCGCCGCGCGGGCCGGGACCAGCCAGGAGCGCATCACGGTGAGCAGTCGGTCCAGGTCGACGGGTTTGGTGATGTAGTCACTCGCCCCCGACCGCAGGCTCTTCTCCCGGTCGCCGGGCATTGCCTTCGCAGTGAGGAACAGGATCGGCAGACTGTCGAAGCCCGGCGTCGAGCGGATCTGCGTTGTGGTCTCGTTGCCGTCCATGTCCGGCATCATCACGTCCATCAGGACCAGGTCGACGGCTCCCCCGTGCTCGCGCAGCAGATCGATCCCCTCCCGGCCGTTGTCGGCGTACAGCACCGACATCCCGTGCATTTCCAGGGCCGAGGTCAACGCGAACACGTTGCGTACGTCGTCATCGACGATCAGTACCGTCGACCCGCGCAGCGGGTCATTGCCGGCTAGTTCGATGGGGGCTCGTTCGGCCCGGCTGAGCATCGGTACCCGGGGCAGGCGCGCCGGGGCCGGGATCAAGGTCACCGGCTCGGCTTCCTTGGTCTCATAGGGGAATTGAGCCGGCACGTAGATGGTGAACGTGCTGCCCACCCCCTCGGCGCTCTCCACCGCGATCGCACCGCCCAGCAGACGGATGATGTTCCGCGAGATCGACAGGCCCAGGCCGGTGCCGCCGTACTTGCGACTGGTGGTCCCGTCGCCCTGCTGGAACTCCTCGAAGATCAGGCCGAGCTTCTCGGCCGGCACCCCGACCCCGGTGTCCACCACCGAGAGCGCCAACACGGTGTCGGCCTCGTCAAGCGTCGGCACGCCGTGGCGCAGGTCTTTTGGCGCGGCATACATCGACAGCTGCACCCGCCCGGACTCGGTGAACTTGATCGCGTTGGACAGCAGGTTCTTCACCACCTGCTGCAGACGCTGCTCGTCGCTGACGATCGCGGCAGGCAGGCCCGGCGCGATCTCCACCACGAAGTCCAGGCCCTTCTGCGCCGCCAACGGCCGGAACGAGCTCTCCACGAAGGACCCCAGGCCGCGCAGGTGGATGGGAGCGGGGTTGAGCTCCATCTTCCCGGCCTCGACCTTGGACAGGTCCAGGATGTCGTTGATCAGGTCAAGCAGGTCGGAGCCGGCGCTGTAGATCGTGCGGGCGAACTCGACCTCCTTCTCGGTCAACGTCGAGGACGGGTTATCGATCAACAACTGAGCCAGGATCAGCAGCGAGTTCAGCGGGGTGCGCAATTCGTGCGACATGTTCGCCAGGAACTCGGACTTGTACTTGCTGGCCGACTCCAACTGCTCGGCCTTCTCCTCCAACTCGGCGTTGGTGCTCTGCAGCGTGACCGACTGTGCTTGCAGTTCCTGGGCCAGGCCCTGGGACTGTTCCAGCAGCGCCTCGGTGCGGGCGTTGGCGATGATCGTGTTCAGCACGACGCCGATGGACTCGACGAGTTGCTCCAGGAAGTCGGTGTGCACGTCGCTGAAGGAGGAGAAGCTGGCCAGCTCGATCACCCCGAGCACCTGCTCCTCGAACAGCACCGGCAGCACCACCACGTCCGCGGGGGCTGCCTCTCCGAGTCCACCGCGAACTGGCAAGTAATCTGACGGAACCTCACGTACCCGGCGGGACCGTTTGTCCGCGGCCGCCTGCCCGGCCAGACCCTCGCCGAGGACGAAGGTTCGCTCCCCGGAGGGGATGCCGTACCCGGCGGCCAGCCGGAGGCTGGTCGCTTCGATGCCGTACTCCACCAGGTAGAACGCACCGAACACGGCCTCGACCACCGGGGTCAGTTCACTCATGATCATCTGGGTGACGGCCTGCAGGTCCCGCTGGCCCTGCATGCGCCCACCGATGCGCGCCAGGTTGGACTTGAGCCAGTCCTGCTGCGCGTTGATCTCGGTGGTCTCGCGCAGGTTGGCGATCATCTGGTTGATGTTGTCCTTGAGCTCGGCGACCTCGCCCTGCGCCTCGACGGTGATCGAGCGGGTGAGGTCACCGCGGGTCACCGCGGTGGATACCTCGGCGATGGCGCGCACCTGGGTGGTCAGGTTGCCCGCCAGCTGATTCACGTTCTCGGTCAGGTGACGCCAGGTCCCGGACACCCCGGCCACCTCGGCCTGCCCACCGAGCTTGCCCTCGGTGCCGACCTCCTTGGCCATCCGGGTGACCTCGTCGGCGAAGGAGGACAGCTGGTCCACCATGGTGTTGACGGTGTCCTTCAGCTCCAGGATCTCGCCCTGCGCGTCGACGGTAATCTTCTGCGACAGGTCACCCCGGGCCACCGCCGTGGTCACCAGGGCGATGTTGCGGACCTGGCTGGTCAGGTTCGAGGCCATCGAGTTGACGTTGTCGGTCAGGTCGCGCCAGGTACCGGAGACGCCCTTCACCTGCGCCTGCCCACCGAGACGGCCCTCGGTGCCGACCTCACGGGCGACCCGGGTGACCTCGTCGGCGAAGGAGGACAGCTGGTCCACCATCGTGTTCACCGTCGACTTGAGCTCCAGGATCTCGCCCTGGGCGTCGACGGTGATCTTCTGCGACAGGTCACCGCGGGCCACCGCGGTGGCGACCTGGGCGATGTTGCGGACCTGGCCGGTCAGGTTGGCGGCCATGTAGTTGACGTTGTCGGTCAGGTCGCGCCAGGTACCGGAGACGCCCTTCACCTGCGCCTGCCCACCGAGACGTCCTTCGGTGCCGACCTCACGGGCGACCCGGGTGACCTCGTCGGCGAACGAGGACAGCTGGTCGACCATCGTGTTGATCGTCTGCGCGAGCGCGGCGACCTCGCCCTTGGCGTCGACGGTGATCTTCTGCGACAGGTCGCCCTGGGCCACCGCGGTGGTGACCTGGGCGATGTTGCGGACCTGGCCGGTCAGGTTGCCGGCCATCGAGTTCACCGACTCGGTGAGGTCCTTCCAGGTACCCGAGACACCCTTCACCTGGGCCTGCCCACCGAGCTTGCCCTCGGTGCCGACCTCACGGGCGACCCGGGTGACCTCATCGGCAAACGAGGACAGCTGGTCCACCATCGTGTTGATCGTTGACTTCAGTTCCAGGGTCTCGCCCTGCGCGTCGACGGTGATCTTCTGCGACAGGTCGCCCTTGGCGACCGCGGTGGTGACCTGGGCGATGTTGCGGACCTGGCCGGTCAGGTTGCCGGCCATGAAGTTCACCGACTCGGTGAGGTCCTTCCAGGTGCCGGAAACGCCCTGCACCTGGGCCTGCCCACCGAGCTTGCCCTCGGTGCCGACCTCACGGGCGACGCGGGTGACCTCATCGGCGAAGGAGGAGAGCTGGTCGACCATGGTGTTGATCGTCGACTTCAGCTCGAGGGTCTCGCCCTTGACGTCCACCGAGACCTTCTGCGACAGGTCGCCCTGCGCTACGGCCGTGGTGACCGCGGCGATGTCACGCACCTGGGCGGTCAGGTTGGCGGCCATGAAGTTCACCGATTCGGTGAGGTTCTTCCAGGTGCCGGCCACACCGGGCACCACGGCCTGCCCGCCGAGCTTGCCCTCGGTGCCGACCTCGCGGGCGACGGTGGTCACCTGCTCGGCGAACAGCTGCAGGGTGTCGGTGAGGGAGTTGATGGTGTCGGCCAGCGCCGCGACCTCACCGGCCGCGTCGACGGTGATCTTCTGCGACAGGTCACCACGGGCCACGGCGGTGACGATCTGGGCGATGTTGCGGACCTGGCTGGTCAGGTTGCCGGCCATGGAGTTCACCGAGTCGGTGAGGTCCTTCCAGGTGCCGGCCACGCCGGGCACGCCCGCCTGGCCGCCGAGCTTGCCCTCGGTGCCGACCTCACGGGCGACGCGGGTGACCTCGTCGGCGAAGGAGGACAGCTGGTCGACCATCGTGTTCAGCGTCGCGGCCAGGGCGGCGACCTCGCCCTTGGCGTCGACGGTGATCTTCTGCGACAGGTCGCCGCGGGCCACCGCGGTGGCCACCTGGGCGATGTTGCGGACCTGACCGGTCAGGTTGGCCGCCATCGAGTTCACCGAGTCGGTCAGGTCACGCCAGGTGCCGGCCACGCCCCGCACCTGGGCCTGACCACCGAGGCGACCCTCGGTGCCGACCTCACGGGCGACGCGGGTGACCTCGTCGGCGAAGGAGGACAGCTGGTCGACCATCGTATTAACGGTGTTCTTCAGCTCCAGGATCTCGCCCTGGGCGTCGACGGTGATCTTCTGCGAAAGGTCGCCCTGGGCCACCGCGGTGGTCACCTGGGCGATATTGCGGACCTGGCTGGTCAGGTTGCCCGCCATCGAGTTCACCGACTCGGTCAGGTCACGCCACACGCCCGAAACCCCGCGGACCTGGGCCTGGCCACCGAGCTTGCCCTCGGTGCCGACCTCGCGGGCGACGCGGGTGACCTCGTCGGCGAAGGAGGAGAGCTGATCCACCATCGTGTTCACCGTGGTGCCGATGCGCAGGAACTCACCCTTGACCGGTTGACCGGCGATCTCCAGTGCCATCTGCTGGGACAGGTCGCCCTCGGCGACGGCCGCGATGACCCGGGCGACCTCGGTGGTGGGGCGGACCAGGTCATCGATCAGGGAGTTGATCGCCTCGGCGCCAAGGACCCAGTCCCCATCGGCGCCGACCTCGTCGAGACGCTCGGTCATCCGGCCCTCGCGGCCGATGACGCGGCTGGCCCTGACCAGTTCACGGGTGCGTCGTTCGTGCAGCACCGCGAGGTCGTTGAGTCGGTGCATGACCGGGGACAGTGGCCCGTCGTGCGGTTCCAGGCGGATCGAGAAATCACCGGCGCACAGGGCGTCCAGCGCCCGGAGCAGGTCGGCGACGTCGCCGGAGTCGTTCTTGCGGGTTGAGCGCTTGACGGGCATGTCCAATGACATGGAGACCTCCGTGCCGGGTGGTGGGCCCGGCTCAGATGGGACGTCCCGTGACTCACCCGTGGCGACGCGTGGTCACAGGACCGGCAGCCCGGGCGTGGCGACCCGAGTGGGCCCCATGTTCCCCGTCCGGCCCCGGCTCAAACGTGCTCTTGTGGCGTGGCGCCGGCCGGCCGCTAGCCGGGGGCCCCGGATGGGCCAATCGGCTCTACCCCGACCACGAGCACCGCGATGTCGTCGTCCGCATGAGAGCTTCCCCCGTGGTCCAGCAGTGCGTCGGCGAGGGTGGCCGGATCCAGCGACCGGGTGGCCAGCACCGCGTCCCGCATCGCGGCGAGGGAGTCGTCGATCGAGGTGCCGCGGCGTTCGATCAGGCCGTCGGTCACCAGAACCAGGGCGCACGGCTCGGGCAGTTCCACCCGCGTGCTGTGCGCGGGCACCATGCCCAGCCCGAGCAGAGAGCCGCTGTCGGTCAGGAACGTCGCCCCGGTCGTGGTCACCAGTAGCGGTGGCAGGTGTCCGGCGTTGGCCAACTCGAGCGCGGTGCGGTCCTCGTCGAACACCAGCAGCGCCACTGTCGCCGTCTGGTCGGGGTGGTTGCGCACCATCAGCGTGTCGAGCAGGTCGAGGGCCTCGTGCGGGCGGTGCAGTTCGCCGAGGTAGGCCCGCAACGAGAACCGCAACTCGGCCATCACAGTCGCCGCGTACAGAGAGCGCCCCTGCACATCACCCACCGTGGCGACAACCTGACCCGACGTCAGTTCGTAGGCGTCGTAGAAGTCACCACCGACGCTGACCCGCTCGCCGGCGGCGGAGTAGCGCGCCTCAAAGGTGAGACCCGCCACGATCGGCAGTTCCGGCGGGAGCAGCGCGCGCTGCAACGTCAGCGCGATCCGGTGCTCCTCGGTGTAGGCCCGCAGGTTCTCCAGGGCGATCCGCATGGCCTCGCCGAACTGCAGCATCAGGCCGGTCTGGGTTTCCGAAGGCTGATCCACGGTCTCGGGCAGCCCGATGCAGATGCCGCCGCGGACGCTGTGCTGCGCATCCGAGATCGGCACCACGCACCACCGCCGCGGGTGCACGTCGGCGCGGTCCAGCAGGGCACGCCACGACTCGGGCTGGTCCTCCTCCGCGAGGATGGTGACCCCGTGGCCCCAAGCGGTGACGAGCGGCGCGCCGGGCGGCTCGGTGATCGCACGCGAGCCCGGTGCGGGGCAGATCGTGCGGATGGCGCGGCCGTCGCCGAGCTCGGCGGCGGCCAGGGTGGGCTCCTCGAAGATCTCCGCGGCGCCGGTGACCACGGCCTCGAGCAGCCGGCTGAGCGAATCCGCGGCGTTCAACGGCAGCGTGGCCGCGGCGAGCCGGCTGAGCTGCTGCACCAAGCGCTCGCCCGCGCGACGTTCGGCCCGTCCGCGTGCCAGCGCGCGGACAGTGGCCACCAACTCCTCCGGGTCCAGCGGTTCGGTGAGGTAGGCGTCCGCGCCCATATCCAGCCCCTGCGCGCGCGAGTGCGGGTCGATCGCCGTCGCCGAGACGTGCATGACCGAGATGCCCGCCGTCGCCGGGTCGGCCTTCACCGACGCGCAGACGTCGAACCCCGTCATGTCCGGCAGGTCGACATCGAGCACGATGACGTCCAGGTCCGGGTCGACCTTCGCGAGCGCTTCCTCGCCGGTGGCCGCCTCCACCACCTGGTAACCGGCCCGGCGCAGCCAGCTGCCGATGATCTCGCGGTGCGCGTCGACGCCATCGACGACCAGCACCCGCGCGCTCATCACATGTCCAGACGGAACCAGACGGTTTTACCGAAGGAGTCTGCCTCCGTCCCCCAGGCGCTGCTGAGCAGATCGACCAGCTGGAGCCCACGACCGCCCTCGGCGTCGGGCGCGGCCTGCCGCACCGCCACGGGCGGGTCGACACCGGTGTCCCGCACCCGCACCTCCAGGCATGCCTCCCCGACACAGCGCACCGCCACCTCGATGGGCGGCAACCCGTAGCGAATGGCGTTGCCCACCAATTCGGACACCAAGAGCTGCGCGTCGTCCAGCACCCTGGCCATGTGCTCGGGGCAGGAGGCCTGCTGCAGGAATTGACGCGCGGCCCGGGCCGACGTCGGTTCGTTGGGCAGCACCACCTGCCGTTGCGGCATGTGGCACTGGGCGGTGCGCACCGGGGTTCTCCTCGGGTTGGTGCTGCTTGTCCCTGTGGTCTTCCCCGGTCGACAGCCGGCATGCAGCCGCGAAGCTGACGAACTCTCAGAGCCTTGGTCGCGGCGCAGCGTAGAGTTCGAGCATGAGGGTTCTCGTCATCGTGGTGATCGTCGTCGGGGTGGTCATCTATCTGCGCAGCAAGGCCTGAGGGCCTGATCCGGCCTCAGACCAGGGCTGTCCGCGCGGCGTCGAGCCGGTGCTGTTCCAGGCCTGCGCGTTGGTCGTCGGCCCGGCGGACGAGGGCTTCGAGGTCGAGGTCGATCTCCAGCCCAGCCTTAGTGGCGGTGATCAGGGCGCGCCACATCTCGCCCTTGCCCACGATCCCGAGGGCCAGCATCTCGAACTGGAGCAGGCGCTTGAGGTCGGCGTTGCCGTGGAACGTGTCGGTCAGCTTGATGCGACTTGCCTTCTCGGCCACCCAGGCACCGGCCTGCTTGAGCGGATCCGGCTGCACACCCAGGGTGTCCATCAGACCCTCCAGGGTTTCCTTGTCGTGGTCGATCTGCCGGGAGAGGTCCGCGAGGAACGCGCCCAGCGGTCCGTCGGCGTAGTCGGCGCTCAGTTTCGCGGCAAGTTCGCTGCCTCCCGTCGCGCCCGCCAGGTGATCCTTCAGGTAGATGTCCAGGCCGCTGCTGACGCTCACGATTGCGCTCCGCTCAGAGATGGGCCCCCACAGCTCTTGTTCTTCCCCGTACCGGCAGCGCCATTCGGGCGACGCGCCACCGGGCGCGCCTCAGCCCGAGTTCTGTAGCAGCAATAAAGACCGATCCCGCACCGCAACGACGTCGCCCGCCGCGAGCGGGGCAATGGGGTCGGGACTGTGGGTGGTCAGCACCACCGTCCAGCTGCCGCGACCGGCCGGCACCGTGAAGTCAACTGGCTCCCAGTAGGCGTTGACGAGCAGCAGGAGACGTTCGCCGCTGGTGTCTCCTTCCGCGTCCTCGATCTGGCGGCCGTCGAGGGCCACGGCGAGCGTCTTGGCGATGGGGTTGGACCAGTCCGCCGCCGCCATCCGCGCGCCGTCGGGTCGGTAGAGCACCATCTGGGCGGGGCCGCCCTCGGGGCCGCGCAAGTACTCGCGCGGGCGCAGGGCCGGGTGCTCGCGACGTAGGGCGATGGCCGTCCGGACGAAAGCCAGCAGGTCGTCGTCGACGTTGTCCCAGTCGTACCAGGACAGCTCGTTGTCCTGGCAGTAGGCGTTGTTGTTGCCCTGCTGGGTGCGGCCCAGTTCGTCGCCACCGAGGATCATCGGCACGCCTGCGGAGAGCAACAGGGTCCCGAGCAGGTTGCGCCGCATCCGCGCACGCAGTTCGAGGATGCCCGCGTCCTCGGTGGGTCCCTCCGCGCCGCAGTTCCAGGAGCGGTTGTCGGACTCGCCGTCCTTGTTGCCCTCGCCGTTGGCGTCGTTGTGCTTGCCGTCGTAGGCGGTCAGGTCGGCGAGGGTGAAGCCGTCGTGAGCGGTGATGAAGTTCACGCTGGCGGTCGGCGTGCGCCGGTCGCTGGAGTAGATGTCGCCACTGCCGGTCAGGCGCAGTCCGAACTCGCCGAGCTCGCCCTCGGCGCCGCGCCAGAAGTCGCGCACGGAGTCCCGGTACTTGCCGTTCCACTCCGACCAGCGGGCCGGGAACCCGCCGACCTGATAGCCCGCGGTGTCCCACGGCTCGGCGATCATCTTCACCGGCGCGAGCACCGGGTCCTGCGCCACCAGGTCCAGGAAGGCCGAGTGGATGTCCTGCTGGCCGGTCTGTCGGGTCAACGCGGTGGCCAGATCAAAGCGGAAACCGTCGATGTGCATCTCGGTGACCCAGTAGCGCAACGAGTCCATGATCAGCCGCAGCGCCACTGGGTGGCCCACGTTGACGCTGTTCCCGGTGCCCGTGGTGTCGAAGTAGTGTCCGCGGTCGCCGTCCACCAGGCGGTAATACGACGGGTTGTCGATGCCCTTCAGGGACAGGGTCGGGCCCAGGTGGTTGCCCTCCGCGGTGTGGTTGTAGACCACGTCGAGGATCACCTCGAGGCCCGCGGCGTGCAACGCCTTCACCATCGTCTTGAACTCGGCCACCTGCGCGCCGGCCGTGCCCGCCGAGCTGTACCCCTCGTGCGGGGCCAGGAAGGCGATGCTGTTGTAGCCCCAGTAGTTGCGCAACCCCTGCTCCAGCAGGTGGCTGTCCTGGACAAACTGATGCACCGGCAGCAATTCCACGGCGGTCACGCCCAGGTCGGTGAGGTGGCCGGTGATCGCCGGGTGGGCGAGGCCGGCGTAGGTCCCGGCGATCTCCTTGGGCACGTCTGGGTGCCGGGTGGAGATGCCCTTCACATGGGTCTCGTAAATAACCGAACAGTCGAGCGGAACCCGCGGTGCCGCGTCGGCGCCCCAGTCGAAGCTGCGGTCGGCGAGGACGCACTTCGGCATCGCTGCTGCGGAGTCCTCGGAGTTCAGGGCCGATGGATCGTCGAAGCGGTGCCCGAAGACGGACTCTCCCCACTGCACCTCGCCGTGCACGGCGGTGGCGTGCGGGTCCAGCAGCAGCTTGGCCGGATTGCAGCGCAGCCCGGCGGCCGGGTCCCACGGGCCGTGCACCCGCAGCCCGTAGAGCTGCCCCGGCCCGACGTCCGGCAGGAGGCCGTGGAAGACGTGGGCGGTGTGCTCGGGAAGCTCGACCCGGCGTTCGGTCCCGTCGGGGTCGAACAGACAGATCTCCACGGCGTCGGCGATCTCGGAGCTGATCGCGATGTTGGTCCCCTCCGGCGTCGGGGTGGCGCCGAGGGGATAGGGCGCTCCGGCAGTGATGGTCACGGCCCGATGCTGCCCCTGCGCGGCCCGGTGCGTCCACCGCGATCTAGCTGGACTTCAATGTGCTCGTGAGCGATTCCGACGGGACGCGGCCGAGCGACACGGGCACCACGGGTACCGGGCGCGGTCGCCGGCGCGCGCAGGACGGGCAGGAGCCCCCGCCCCCGCAGCCGTGGCGGGTGGAGGGCGTGCCCAAACCCGCCGCCCCCGGCCAGCCGCACAAGCAGCCACGGTTGTGGGTGCTCCTCGCGGTGTTCCTCGTGGCGAACTGGATCGTGTCCTCGCTGCTGCTGGGCCCGGCCGACCGGACCAAGGTGTCCTACACCTTCTTCATCCAGCAGGTGCAGGCCGGCAACGTCAAGGACGTCACCTCCACCGGCGAGACGATCCAGGGTGGGTTCACGAGCAAGGTCGCCTACCCGCCGGACGCGCCCGGGGCGAAGCAGGTGCAGGTCACCCGGTTCACCACCCAGCGGCCGTCCTTCGCCAACGACTCGCTGCTCAGCGAACTGCAGACCCACAACGTGGTCGTCAACGCCAACAACCCCGACCAGAAGCCATCGCTGATCGAGCGCATCGTGCTCGGCCTCGGGCCCACGCTGCTCTTCCTCGGCCTGGGCATCTGGTTCTTCCGGCGGATGGCTGCCGGCGGCGGCGGACTCGGTGGGATCGGTAAGTCCCGGGCAGTGCGCTACGAGCCCACCACCGGCCCCCGGACGACCTTCGCCGACGTGGCCGGCATCGATGAGGTGGAGAACGAGGTCGCGGAGATCGTGGACTTCCTGCGCGACCCGGACCGCTACCGGCGGTTGGGCGCGCAGATCCCGCGCGGCGTGCTGCTGTCCGGGCCGCCCGGTACCGGCAAGACGCTGCTCGCCCGGGCGGTGGCCGGCGAGGCGGAGGTGCCGTTCTTTTCCATCTCTGCCTCGGAATTCATCGAGATGATCGTCGGGGTCGGCGCGAGTCGGGTCCGCGATCTTTTCGACCAGGCCAAGAAGGTGGCGCCGGCGATCATCTTCATCGACGAACTCGATGCGATCGGCCGGGCCCGCGGCGGAGCGGGCGCGATCGGCGGCCACGACGAGCGCGAGCAGACCCTCAATCAGATCCTTACCGAGATGGACGGGTTCACCGGTAACGAGGGTGTGGTGGTGCTGGCCGCGACCAACCGGGCCGAGATCCTCGACGCGGCGTTGCTGCGGCCGGGCCGCTTCGACCGCCGGGTCATCGTCAGCCCGCCGGACCAGACCGGCCGCCGCGCGATCCTGGAGGTGCACGCACGCAGCGTGCCGCTGGGCCCGGACGTCGACCTGGACGCGATCGCGGCCTCCACTCCGGGCATGGTCGGGGCCGACCTGAAGAACCTGATCAACGAGGCCGCGCTGCTGGCCGCGCGGCGCAACCGGGAGGCAGTGGCGGCCGCCGATTTCGGCGACGCCCTGGAGAAGGTGCTGCTGGGCACGGCGCGGGGGATCATGCTCTCCGTCGAGGAGAAGGAACGCACCGCATTCCACGAATCCGGCCACGCCCTGCTCGGCATGCTGACGCCGGGCGCCGACCCGGTCCGCAAGGTGTCGATCATCCCGCGCGGGCACGCGTTGGGGGTCACCTTCCAGAGCCCGACGGCCGACCGCTACGGCTACTCCGTCGCCTACCTGCGCGGCCGTATTACCGGGGCGCTGGGCGGGCGGGCCGCCGAAGAGGTCGTCTACTCCGACGTCAGCACCGGCGCCGAGAGCGACCTGGAACAGGCCACCGGCATCGCCCGGCAGATGGTCGGGCGCTGGGGCATGTCCGAGGCGATCGGCCCGGTCTCGGTGCTGCCCGGACCGGGGGAGGAGAACCCGTTCGGTCTGGACGGGGTCGCGCCGGCCACCAAGGAACTCGTGGACAGCGAGGTCCGGCGGATCATCGAGGAGTGCTACGCCGAGGCCGTGGCCACCCTGCGCAAGCACCGTGACCAGCTCGACCGCCTGGCCCGTACTCTCGTCGAGCAGGAGACGCTCGATGAGGTGGCCGCCTACGCTGCCGCTGGGATCCCGCATGAGACCGCCGCGGGCGCCCTGGCCACCCGGCACTGACAAGGAGCGCGGGCGATGGAGTTCCAGGAGACCGACGAGCACCGCGCGCTGCGCGACGCGGTGCGTGCCATCACTGCCAAGTTCGGGTCGCAGTACTACGTGGCCAACGCCGAGGCGGGCCTGCCGTGCGAGGAACACTGGACGGCCGTCGGCGACGCCGGCTTCCTGGGCGTGAACCTGCCGGAGGAGTACGGCGGGGGCGGCGCCGGCATGGTCGAACTCGCCATGGTGCTCGAGGAGTCCGCGGCCGCCGGCTGCCCGTTGTTGCTGCTGCTGGTTGCCGTGGCCATCTCCGGAGAGGTCATCGCCGAGTTCGGCTCGGACGAGCAGCGTGCCTACTGGTTGCCGCGCATCGCGAGCGGGCGCAGCAAGATCGTCTTCGCGATCACCGAACCCGACGCCGGATCCAACAGCCATCGCCTGTCGACCACCGCGCGACGCGACGGCGACGACTACCTGATCAACGGCACCAAGTACTACATCTCCGGGGTGGACGGCGCCGAGGCGATCCTGGTGGTCACCGCCACCGGCCGCAACGAGCAGACCGGTCGCGGGGAGCTCACTCTGTTCCTCGTCCCCACCGATGCGCCGGGCCTGAGCATGACCCCGTTGCCGGTGTCCGCGAAGTTGCCGGAGAAGCAGTTCACGTTGTTCTTCGATGACGTGCGGGTGCCCGCCTCCGCCGTGGTGGGGGACGTGGGACGCGGCTTCCAGCAGGTGTTCCACGGGTTGAACCCGGAGCGGATCACCGGCGCCGCGCTGTGTGTCGGGGTGGCCCGCCACGTGCTGGCGCAGGCCGCCGAATACGCGAAGACCCGGGAGGTCTGGGACGTGCCGATCGCCACGCACCAGGCGGTCGCGCACCCGTTGGCCAAGGCCTACATCGAGACCGAACTCGCCGCGCTGATGACCTACAAGGCGGCCTGGTTGCACGACCAGGGCCTGCCGGCCGGCTCAGAATCCAACATGGCCAAGTACGCGGCGGCCGAGGCGGCACTGGCCGCGGTGGACGCGGCGATCCAGACCCACGGCGGCAACGGCCTGGCCACCGAATACGGCCTGCTGCCCTACTGGGGCCTGGCGCGGTTGCTGCGGATCGCCCCGGTCAGCCGGGAGATGATCCTCAACTTCGTGGCCCAGCACGACCTCGGCCTGCCGCGCTCCTACTGACCGGGCCGCGCCGGCCCCGGGATTGCGGTGTTCGCCGGGTCCGGCATGGGAAAATCGCCATGGAACGGGAAAAACGCGGCGCTGGGGAGCAGTCGTGGACACAATGACGGGGTGGGCCAACACGTGCGTCGAACGGGCGGCATGCGCAGCCGGCTGCGAGCCATCGCGCTGGTGGGCGGCTCGGTCCTCGGGCTGTGCCTGGCCGTCGCGGTGCCGGTTGCCCGCGCGGATGACCCACCGCCCGCGCCGAGCGGTTCGATCGGCCCGGTCCCCATCCCGCCCATCCCGATCCCGCCGATCTTCTCCCCACCGGAACCGCAACAGCCGCAGCCGGGGTGCAGCAACGCCCGCCAGCCCTTCGTGCCCAACGAGGTCGACATCCCGGGCGTCGCCGAGGGGATTGCGGTGCTCGCCATGCGCCGGGACGGCAACGGACACCCGGGCGTCCCGCCGTTGACCCGGGCGGGCAAGGCGGAGATGGCCTTCGACCTGGACAGCGGCATCCGGCCCGGCGACCGGGCGGGCAACTCCCTGTTCAACGCGCACACCTGGCCGGACGGCAGCGCGCTGGGCAACCGGTTCCTGGCCGAGCTGCATGAGGGCGCCCGCATCGTGGTGCACGGGAAGACCGGTCGGATGTGTTACAAGGTGACCGACCGGGTCGAGGTCCCGGCCAACGAGACGAAGCGGTACTACGCCAGTGAGGGCCGGCCCCAGCTCGCCCTCGCGGTCTGTTCCGGCCGGCGGCTCGGCCCGGGGGTGTGGACCAGGCGGACCCTGTGGTTCGCCTCGCCCATTCGCTGACGCGACGTCAGAACCGCTTATCCGTTCGGGATGAGCTCCTCCAGCGGCACGGTCGTATCGACCAACCGCGTGGGGTCGATCGGCCGGCGGGAACGCACCATCTTCTCGATAGCATCGATCGGGTTGGTGACGTCGGGGCCGTTGACGTTCATGCCCGCCAGCACTCGGCTTTCCCCGTCGAGCCAGAAGGCGACGAACTCGCGCCGATCGCGATCGCCGCGAAACACCACCTCCGCGAAGCTGCCGGGGTCTACCCACCCGGAGCACTCCAAGCGCAGGTCGTACTGGACGGAGTAGAAGTACGGCACCCGGTCATAGGGTTCGCCCTTGCCGAGCATCGACCGCGCCGCGGCCACCCCGCCGGTCAGTGCCGTGTCCCAATGCTCGACCCGGATCGGCCGAACATAAAGCGGATGGTCGGCCCGCACGCACGCGCCCGCCGCATAGATGTCGGGGTCGCGGGTGGTCTGTAGCTCGGAGGTGACCCGGATGCCGTCGTCCACCTCCAGCCCGGCGGCCTCGGCGAGTTCGGTCGCCGGGCGGTGTCCGACACCGATGACCACCACATCCGCGGCGATCTCCTCCCCGGTGCTGGTCACCACGACCGGTCCGGGTCGGACCTCGTTGACGTTCACGCCGAGGCGGACATCGACACCGTGGTCGCGATGCAACTCGGCGAACATGGCGCCGACCCCCGGCCCGAACCTTCGACCGAGCGGAGCCTTCGACGGTTCGACCATGGTGACCGGGCAGCCGTGATGTCGGGCAGCGGCAGCGACCTCCAACCCGATCCAACCGCCACCGACCAGAACGACGCGGGCCTGCCGGGAGAACGCCTCCCGCAACCGGTCGAAGTCTTCGACTCGACGCAGATAGAACACGCCGTCGTGGTCAGTGTTCGGGATGCGGCGCGCGATCGATCCGGTGGCGAGCAGCAGCTTGTCGTAGCGTTGCCGAGAGCCGTCGGCCAACTCCACCTCGTGGGCGTCACGGTGGATGGCGGCAACGATCGTGCCGAGCCGTAGTTCGACGTTGTGCGTGACGTACCAGTCCTCGGCGTGAATGTAGAAGGCGTCCGGCGCGTCGGTGCCCTTCAGGTAACCCTTCGACAGGGGCAGGCGCTCGTAGGGGCGGTGGATCTCCTGGCCGATGAGCACGACCTGGCCCTCGAAGCCCGCTTCCCGCAGGGACTCGGCGGCTTTGGCGCCGGCCAGGGACGCGCCGACGATGACGAAGGTCTGTTGCTGGGGCACGGTGAATGTTAGCTGCCAACACCGCGGGTCATCGTCCGCGCCAGACCGGATCGCGTCGTTCGGCGAACGCGGCCACACCCTCGGCGGCGTCCTCGGTGGTCCGCGCGACCTTGCGCATGGTCTCGCCGAATCGGATCGCGTCGACCATGGGCAGGTCCGGCGCGCGCACGGCCATCTCCTTGGTGGCCCGTGCGGCCAGCGGTGCGGCCCGGCACAGCCGCCGGGCCAACGTGTGCGCGGTCGGCAGGAGTTCCTCGTGCGGCACCACCCACCCGGCCAGGCCGATCTCCTTCGCCCGCGCCGCGTCGATGCGATCACCCGTCAGCAGCAGTTCCATCGCGTGCTGCCACCCGATCCGGGCGGGCAGGCGCAGGGCGCCGACGATGGTCGGGATACCCACGGTCACCTCGGGATAAGCGAAGCTGGCGCGCTCGGAGGCCACCACGAAGTCGCACCAGGTGACCAACGTGAGCCCGTAGCCGATGCACGGCCCGTTGACCGCGGCGATCAACGGCTTGAAGATCTCCCAGCCGCTCTCCAGCGAATTGACGGTGGGCCGCTCCCAGAACGACCCGGAGAAATCCCCGACCGGGTCACCGGTCTCCGAGCGCAGATCCGCACCCGCGCAGAACGCCGGATCGGTGCCGGTGACGATGCCGACCCAGGCGTCCTCGTCGTAGCGGAACCGGTCGAAGGCCGCGTTGATGTCGCGTCGCATCGCCCCGTCGATCGCGTTGCGTCGTTCCGGGCGGTCGTAGGTGATGGTTGCGACGTGATCGTCCAACTCATAGCGCACGTAGTCCACGAGGCATCGTAGGCTCCGTCAGGTGGACAAGGTCATCACCGAACAGCGAGGCCATGTCCTCGTGGTCACCATCAACCGTCCCGAGGCCCGCAACGCGGTGGACCGTGACGTGTGCGTCGGCATCGGCGACGCGGTCGAGCAGGCGGAGGCCGACCCGAACATCCGCGCGCTGATCCTCACCGGCGCCGGTGATCAGGCGTTCTGCGCCGGCGCGGATCTCAAAGCCATGGCCCGCGGTGAGCGCATCCTGCCCGAGGGCAAGGAGCACTGGAGCTTCGCCGGGTTCGCCAATCACTTCACGTCCAAGCCGACGATCGCGGCGGTGAACGGCAACGCGTTGGGTGGCGGCACCGAACTCGTGCTGGCCGCTGACCTGGTGGTGGCCGTGGAAACGGCGTCCTTCGGGCTGCCCGAGGTGAAGCGTGGCCTGATCGCGGGTGCGGGCGGCGCGTTCCGCCTCGGGCACCAGTTGCCCACGAAACTTGCCATGGAGCTGCTGCTCACCGGCCGCCCGCTGCCCGCGCCCGAGGCGTTGCGCTGGGGTCTGATCAACCGCGTGGTGCCGCCGGGTCAGGCCCTGTCGGCAGCGTTGGAGTTGGCCGAGGAAATCGTGGCCAACGCCCCGCTCGCGGTGCAGGGCTCGAAGCGGTTGGCCTATGGTGCTGCCGCGGCCGGGCGCTCCGACGAACGCGCGTTCTGGGAACTGAACAACACCGAGATCCGGGCGGTGCTCAAGTCCGAGGACGCCCGGGAGGGGCCGACCGCCTTCGCCGAGAAACGCGCCCCGGTGTGGAAAGCCCGATAGCCAGATCGTGCTGAGGGGCCGTCACTCCCGCGGCGGGCGCGGCAGCCCCGGTCTTCACGCACTGCGCGGCCGGACCCTTGGGTGCCGACCAGGCCGCATTCTTGATCTGCACGACGAAGTAGCAGTTCGCCGGGTTGGCGCTGCCCTTGGTGAAGTCGAGCTTGGTGGTCAGACCGCCGAGGTTCTCACCGTTGATCTGACGCGCCGCCTTCATCAGCGTTGCCGCGCTGAGTTGGTGCTCCGCCAGCGCGGCATTGGTGGCGATCTTCTGGAACAGCTTGGCCGCGGCCCACCCGAGTCCCTCGGCGGCACCCGGACGCGCACCCACGTAGGTCGCGAAGTCCTTGGTGTACTCGTCGATCGCCGGACTGGTGGCGCCCTGGAACGGGAACGCGGTGTTGGACACGATCAGATTGCCCAACCCCGGCACCGTCGCGGTGTCCACGCTGGTGGTGATGGACAGCTGGGTGTACTGCGGGGTGTAGCCCTGCCGGGAACACGAACGTGCCACCCGGGCCAGCGTGTTCGGGTCAGCCGCGACGTAGAACAGGTCGACCTTGGCCTCCTGCGCGTTGCGGCACTCCGCGGTGAAATCCACCTGGGTCAGCGAAATCGTGGCCGAGTAGACCAGGTCGGCGCCGACGGAGCGCACGTTGTCCGCGGTCAGCAACGGCAACTGGCTGGTGCAGGCGTTCGCCTCACGGCAGGTGAGGTAGCCGAACCGCTTCTTGCCGCTGACCTCCACGCCGGCCCGGATGACGTTGACCACCTGGGTCTCGAAGGCCGGGCACTGCGGGAAGAAACCGGGGTTGTCGAACCATTGGGGCACCGAACAGTCGGTGCCGATCACCGGCACGCCCTTGCTGTTCAGGTAAGAAATGCCGCCCTTCATGGACAGTGACGCCCCGTTACCGACAAACGCGATCGCGCCGCGGTTCTCCACCAGGTCGCGCACGGCCGAGGCGTAGCGGGCGGGGTCGCCACCGTCGTCCACCACGATCACCTGCAGTTTGCGGCCGAACAGGCCGCCGGTGGCGTTGGTTGCCGCCGCCCAGGTTTGCACCCCACGCGGGATGCCGGCTTGCGCCGCCCCGGCCGGGCCGCTGTAGTTGCCGACCGAGCCGAGCACAATCGGGCCGGTCTGGCCGGGGGTGGACACGGTGGTGGTGGTCGCCGGCTTGCCTGCCGGCGCCGCCGAATCCGTGGCTTTCTTGCCCGGTTTCGCCGCGGTGGGTTTGCCGACCCCGGGTGCCTGCGTGATCGCGGGTGCGCCCGGCACGACCGGTGCGACGGGGTCAGCCGCGGCGACCGGCTGATCGGCCGGGGCCCCGGTGTCGATGGCCGTGGTGCCCGGGGCGGCCACCGGTTGGGTCCGGGTGATGCCGTTGGCGGCACGCACCTCGTCATCGGTGAACTGCCCGGCGCATGCGGACAACGCGAGCACGCCGGCCAGACCGGCGATCAGGGCGACAGGACGTCGCATCGGTGCTCCCTTGGCGGTACGGGACATCAGGCGGCCCCGAGGTAACGGGCGGCGAGGGCATCGGCGTCGAGTTCGCCGGGTTCCCCGGCGAAGTCCACGACGCCCTTGTTCAGCAGGTAGACCATGTCGGCGAGGGCGAGCGCCTTGGTCACGTATTGCTCGACCAACAGCAACGCGGCACCCCGCGCGGCCAACCGGTGCAGGAAGTCGAAGATCTGGTCGACGACGATCGGCGCCAGGCCCATCGACACCTCGTCGAGCAGCACGTAGCGCGGGCCGGTGAGGTAGGCGCGAGTCAGCGCGAGCATCTGCTGCTCGCCGCCGCTCATGGTCCCGGCGAGTTGGTCAAGCCGGCGGCCCAGGATGGGGAAGGCGTCGGTGGCCAGGTCGAGGGTGTTCGGGCGGAGCCTTCCGCCGACCATCACCCGCAGGTTGTCCCGCACGGTCAGACCGGGGAACACCGCGCGGT
>DASQPJ010000014.1:0-2420 GCA_035644015.1 Sporichthyaceae bacterium | reverse complement strand
TCGGGGTCGCTCTCGGTCCCAGTTGGGCACGGGCCGGGCCACCGGGCAGTAGGTGCAACAGGATGAAGACGATTACGGTGACGAGCAGCACCACGACAATGGATTGCACCAGTCGCCGGGCGATGAATCCGGTCATCGATTACCTCAGTGGTGGGAGTGGTGGTCGGTTCGCTCGGCGCCTATTTCACGTAGTACCAGTCCTCAGGCGTGATATTCAGGTACGGGTTCTCCGGCGTGACGCCCTTCAGGTTGTTCGCTATCTCGGTCACCTGATAGTCGTAGTTGGGCTGCCAGATGGCCGGCAGGGTTTCCGAGCCGTATTTGGTGTAGGCCCGCATGGCCTCAGGCGAGTCGCTGTGTTGGGTGGCCGCGATGAGCTGGTCGAGTTTGGGGTCCGAGAAGCTGCCCTCGTTGGATCCGGCTCCGGTGCCGAAGATCTGTTCCCCGGTGGGGTAGTAGTCAGGCGCGAACGTCCAGCCGCCACCCCAGTTTCCCATCTGCCAGTTACAGTCCGGTTTCCCGGCATCACACGGAATAGCCGTGCCGATCACTGTGTCGAACGGCGCGCCCTGCAGGTCGATCCGCACACCCACCTTGGTCGCCGCCGACTGCAGTTGCTGCATGGACAGCTGGACCTGCGGAGCACCGGAGCGGTACATCATCTGGAACTCCAGCCGCGCGCCGGCGGGTACCCCGGGGCCGCACTGATCGGGACCGGAGCCGGGGCGCTGGCAGACTCCGACTCCGTCTGGCGGCGTGGTCCAGCCGTGGTTAGCGAGCAGTTGCTGGGCTCGGTCCGGGTTGTAGGTGAACGGGTTCGGTTCGGTCTCGTCGGTGGCCCACGGGTTCTCCGGGGTGGTCGGCACCGGGCCATTGGTGGTCGCGGCGTAACCGTGCAGGGCGGCCTTGATGACGGCCTTTTGGTCGACGAGGGATGCCAGCGCCTGCCGATAGTATTGCTGGGCGAAGATCGGGCCCACCGTCGGATTATGGTAGTTGAGCGCAAAGTAGTTGACCGAGAAGTTGAACCACCGGTCCATCGAGTAGTTGCTCTCCAGCGGGTTGTGGCCGACTGCCTGGTTGTCCGGCTTTGCTGGCGCGTCCTCCTGTGGCAGGTAGCCGACCTGAATGGAGTTGTCGCCGGAACGCAATACGTTGTACTCGGCCGCGTTGTCCGAGAACGGCGCGAGCTTGACCTGGTCGAGGTGCGGCTTGTTCGGTCCCGAATAGGTTTTGTTGGGGACGAAGGTGGCGTTCCCGTCCGCGTTGAACGAGCTGAGTTTCCAGGGGCCGTCCACCACCTGCCACAGTGGGTTCGTGGCGTAGGTGTTGAGGCTCTTGGCCTGGTCGGCCAGATAGTCGTACACGGCGGAGCAGTCGGCGACGTTGTGCTCGCAGTCGCGCGGGCCCGCCGCTGTGTGGTCCCACGCGTGCGGCAGTGGCGTGATTTGCGAGAGCTCGTTGTAGAGGAACCACTGCGCGCTGTAGCTCTTGTTCAGGTGGAAGGTCACCTGGCTCGGTGAGTCGACCGTCAGCGAGTCGATATCGTCCGGAATCCCACCCGGTACGTACACCGCCCATTTGGCCTTGTCCGCCTTCATCATATTGATCCAGAAAGCGACGCCGTCCGCCGTAACCTGGGTGCCGTCGGACCAGGAATAGGGCCGCAGGTGCACCGTGACGGTGCGGTTCCCGTCGGCATAGGTCGGTTGGTCGGCCAGGCTGAGCCGGTCGTTCACCGCCGGTTTCGCGCCGTCGCCGAACCAGTACAGCGGCCGGTACATCAGGTACTGGAAGTCGGAGATGGTGATGACGCTGAAGTATTCGGTGGCCATGAACGGGAAGATGTAGTTCGGCGTTGTGTTGGCCGGCTCGGCGAAGGTGGCGACCCCGCCCTCGACCGGGCGGCCGGTGCTGGGTGTGGTCGTCTGGCCGGCGCAGGCGGCCGCCAGCAGCGCGGTCACCGAGGCCAGGACGGCCCAGGTCAGCCTGCGCGCTCGCACACGTGTGGGGGAACCGGTCGCCATCCGCATGGGTGACAAGGATGCCCCAGATGCGCCGAACCGCCCTGGGAAAAGTTACCCGGACTCTCAGGATTCGAGGCGGGTGGCAGGCCGGCCTCGGCGAGGTAACGTCTGCCGGGTCGGGTGGTCCCCCCACCTCGCGGGGACCCTGTGCCGCTGTGCCGAAGGAGTGCCGTTGATGGCCGTGCCGGTGATCTTGGACTGCGATCCTGGGCATGACGACGCGTTCGCGATCTGGCTGGCCGCCGGGCACCCGAACCTGGACCTGCTCGGCATCACCACGGTCGGCGGCAACGGTCAGCTCGCCCAGACCACGCACAACGCCCGGGTCGTGTGCACGGTCGCCGGCATCCACGGCGTGCCGATCGCGGCCGGCGCGGACAACCCGCTGACTCG
>DASQPJ010000013.1:0-2448 GCA_035644015.1 Sporichthyaceae bacterium | reverse complement strand
CCGCCGCAAGACGCGCGAAGTCCCGATCATCTTCCTGACCGCGGTGGACGCGGGCCCGGACTATGCCTTCCGCGGATACGCGGCCGGCGCCGTCGACTACATCTCCAAGCCGTTCGACCCGTGGGTGCTGCGCGCGAAGGTCTCGGTGTTCGTCGAGCTGTGGAGCAAGAACGCGCAACTGATTGAGGCCGCGGAGGCAGGACGGCGCCGGGATGCCGACCACACCACGCTGACCGCGGCCGCCCGGGCCGCGCAGGACGTGCTGCGCACCGCGGCCGACGCCGACGACCCGGACAAGTTGCGCCGGGCCATCGGCGAGGCGCAGGACCTACTGCGCTCTGCCCTGTCCTGAGGGGGCGCCGGCTAGCGGGGCACCTCGAGGATCACCTTGCCGACGTGGTCGCTGTCCTCGACCGCGCGGTGCGCGTCCGCGGCGTTGGGCATGGGCACCGTGCGATCCACCACGATCTGCAGCGCACCCTTCTCGATCAACGGCAGCACATGTTCGCGTACCGCGGCGACGATCGTCGCCTTCTCCGCGGCGGGCCGGGCGCGCAGTGAAGTGGCCATCACCGCGGCGCGCTTGCCGAGCAACTGGCCAATGTTCAGCTCGGCCTTCACCCCACCCTGCAGGCCGATGATCACCAGCCGGCCGTTGATCGCCAGCGCGTCGACGTTGCGGGCCAGGTAGGCGGCACCCATGTTGTCCAGGATGACGTCCGCGCCCTTGCCGTCGGTGGCCTCCTTGATCCGCTCGACAAAGTCCTCGGTGCGGTAGTTGATCGCGATGTCGGCACCGAGTTCGCGGCAGCGTTCCAGCTTTTCCGGGCTGCCAGCGGTGGCCGCCACCCGGGCCCCGGCGGCCTTGGCCAGTTGGATCGCGGTGGTGCCGATACCGCTGGCCCCACCGTGCACCAGGAACGTCTCACCGGGTTGCAGTGCGGCGATCATGAACACGTTCGACCACACCGTGCAGGTGACCTCGGCCAACCCGCCGGCCTCGATCAGGGTCATGGAGGCCGGACGGGGCAGCAGTTGCCCCGCGGGCACCGCAACCTGCTCCGCGTAGCCGCCACCGCCGAGCAGCGCGGCCGCCTCGTCCCCGACCGACCAGCCGGTGACCCCCTCGCCCAGTGCCGCGATCCGCCCCGCGCATTCCAGGCCCGGGTACGGCGGGGCGCCGGGCGGCGGCGGGTAGTGGCCCATCCGCTGCATGATGTCCGCGCGGTTGACCGCCGAGGCGACGATGTCCAGCACCACCTCGCCCGGCCCCGGCGTGGGGTCGGGCACCTGCGCCCAGGTCAGTACCTCGGGCCCACCGAACTCCGGCAATGTGATCGCATACATGCCCCTGACGCTACCCACCCCTCCCTTGCGTCCGACGAACCGTGGTCTATAGCCCACCTGTCGTCGGACGTCACGGGGGTGGTGGGGTGTGAGGCCCGCCACGGTCGGCGCTCACAGAAATTCGCCGGTCACACGCGGGGCCGTACAGTTTTCTCGTGGCACTTGAGGCGTTTCCCGGCGCGATCGGCGCTGAGGAGTACATGAAGCGAACCGCCGAGGCGTTGGCGCCGTACGGTTTGGTCGCCGAGCAGACCCTCGCCATGGCCGGGCTGTGCCGCGACGAGCTCACCGTCGAACTGACCCGGCGGATCAGCGAGACCTGGGGGCCGCCCTTCCGCCTCGGGTCGCTGGCCGCGATGTTGCTGGCCGGCAAGTCCGGGTTGACGGCGGCCATGGCGCACGCGCCCACCATCGACGGACGCCAGCAGGCGGTCGTCTACGTGATGCCACACGTCGGCATTTGCGAGGACGGCACGCTCGGCTCGGTGAACCGGGTCGGCCAGGACGGCGCCACCACCGCCGCGTGCGGCGCCCTGGTCCGCTTCCGCAGCGAACTGGCCAACGGTGAACTCAAGACCGACCTCGACCAGTACGACGTCGAGATGAGCCTCACCCGCCAGCGCCTGCTACGCGAGCTGCACTACGGCACGGTGCCGGACATGGTGGAGCTGACCACGCTCGCCCGCGACGTGATCCTCGACGACCTGCTGCACATCGGCGAACTCGTTCCCGCCTGGGGCGAGGCAGACGTCGCGGTGTTCTCCGGCATCCAGATCCACACCAGCGCCGGCGACCACATCCAGCCCGGCCGCTCGTTCCTGCGCCGCGCAGGCACCGGCGAGGAGATCCCGCTCGACCTGTGACCACGGGCGTCGGGGATTATGGGCCCATGACGCAGCCCGAGGAAACGCAGGACCAGCGCGTGCTGGTCGTCACCCCCGCCGGCATGGCCGTCGAGGGCCCGCCGGACGACGGCAGCGACCAGAACTCCATCACCAAGATGGTCGAGCAACCGGCCAAAGTGATGCGGCTGGGCAGCATGATCAAACAGCTGCTCGACGAGGTGAAGAGCGCGCCGTTGGACGAGGCCAGCCGGGCTCG
>DASQPJ010000012.1:0-5973 GCA_035644015.1 Sporichthyaceae bacterium | reverse complement strand
CCGCGGATGCGGACGTCCTGGTCGAGGGCCTGGCTGCGTTGCTCGACACTCCGGTCGGCGACGCGTTCGCCGCGGAGATCGTCGCGGTGCCCGCGAAGGGCGTGGAGCGCTGGCTGGCGCAGCGGTTGTCGCACGCGTTGGGCGCGGGCGGCGGCGGGGCCGGGGTGTGCGCCAACGTGCTGTTCCCGGCGCCCGGTCGGTTGCTGGACGAAGCGCTGGCCGCGGCCGGTCCGAACCCGGCCGGCGATGGCGATCCCTGGGATGCGCAGCGGTTGGTGTGGCCGCTGCTGGTCGTGCTCTGCGATTCCGACGATCGGCTGGCCCGCAGGCTGACCGAGAACGATCGGCGGTTCACCGCGGCGGCCCGGTTGGCCGGGGTGTTCGCCCGGTACGGCCGGGAGCGCCCGCGGATGCTGACCGCTTGGGCGGCCGGGCAGGACGACACCGCCGAGGATCCGCTGCCCGCGGACCTGTCCTGGCAGCCGGGGTTGTGGCGGTCGCTGCGCGAACGGGTCGGCGTGCCCAGCCCCGCCGAGCGGTTGCCCGAGGCGTTGGCCCGGTTACGGGCGCAGCCGGAGTTGGTGGGGTTGCCCGAACGGTTCTCCGTGTACGGCGCGAACCGATTGTCCCGCTCCCGGCTGGAGGTGCTGGCCGCGTTGGCCGCGCACCGCGATGTGCACCTGTGGTTGAACCACGCCTCGCCGGCGCTGTGGGAGGCGGTGGCCGCGGGCCGCGCGGGCGCAGGGCCGTTGCTGGTCTCGCTGTCCCGCGACGTGCAGGCTCTGCAGCGGCGGCTGGCGGCGGTCGCACCGGACCTGCTCGACCACCTGCATCCGGCGCCGCCGCGACCGGACACGTTGCTCGGCCGACTGCAGGAGGCACTGGCCCACGACCCGGCGCCGGCCACGCCCCCGGAGCTGGCCGCTGACGACGCGAGCATCACCCTGCACGCCTGCCACGGTCGCGCCCGGCAGGTCGAGGTGCTGCGCGAGGTGGTGCTGGAGCGGCTGGCCGCCGACCCCGCGCTGCAGCCGCGCGACATCGTGGTGATGTGCCCGGACGTGGAGGAGTTCGCGCCGTTGATCGCAGCCGCGTTCGGCGGCCTGGTCGACCCGGCGGAGCCGGCGGACGGGGTCGCGGCCGGCCACCCGGCGGCGCGGCTCACGGTGCGATTGGCCGACCGGGCTGCGCACAGTGCCAACCCGTTGTTCGGCACCGCCGCCACGCTGCTGCGGCTGGCGGCGGGTCGGGTCACCGTGCCGGACGTACTGGACCTGGCCTCCTCCCCCGCGGTGCGCCGCCGGTTCGGCTTCGACGACGACAAGGTGGCCCGGCTGCGCGCCTGGGTAGCCGATGCGCGGATCTGTTGGGGGCTGGACGGGCCACATCGCGCCCGCTACCGATTGGCGGCCACCGCGCAGGGCACCTGGCGGGACGGCCTGAACCGCGTGTTGCTCGGCGTGGCGATGGAGGACGGCTCCGGGTGGTTGGGCGACGCGGTGCCGTTGGACGACGTGGACTCCGCGGACCTGGAGTTGGTCGGTCGGTTCGCAGAGTTCGTGGACCGGGTGCACGCCGCGGTCGTCGGCTTTGCCGATGCGCAGCCGGTGGCGCAGTGGACCCGCCGCCTCGGCGATGCGGTGCTCGCCGTGGCCGCCCCGATTGAGGCGTGGCAGGGCGCGGCGTTCACCACGGAGTTGGCCGAGGTCGCCGAGGCGGCGAGCGGACACGACGTGGCGCTGAGCCTGGCCGACATGACCGCACTGTGGGCGGGTCGGGCCGCGGGCCGGCCCAGCCGCAGCGGTTTCCGCACCGGCGGGTTGACCGTCTGCACCTTGGTGCCGATGCGCTCGGTGCCGCACCGCGTCGTGGTGCTGCTCGGCGTGGACGACGCGGCGTTCCCGCGCGCCGGGGTGGTGGACGGGGACGACCTGTTGGCGCGCGCGCCGCGAGACGGGGAACGCGACCCGCGGGCGGAGGACCGTCAACTGTTGCTGGACGCGGTGTGCGCGGCCGGCGAACACCTGGTCGTGCTCTACACCGGCGCCGACGAACGCACCGGGTTGGAGGTGCCACCTGCGGTACCGCTGGGTGAGCTGCTGGATGCATTGGACACCGTGGCCCGGGTACCCGGAGGCGGGCGGGTGCGGGAGACTGTGACGGTCCGTCACCCGCTGCAACCGTTCGACCCGCGCAACTTCGGGGTGGACGATGATGGCCGACGCTGCGTCAGTTTCGATCCGGGTGCGTTGGCCGGTGCGCGGGCGATGCTCGCCCCGCGCCGCCCCCGGCCGCCCTTGGTGGCCGCACCGTTGGCCCCGCTGCCGCCCGGCGACGTCGACCTCGACGAGCTGCGCAGGATGCTCACCAACCCGGCCAAGGCGTTCCTGGACCAACGATTGGGCGTGCGGCTGTCCGCGGAGGACCCGGAACCGCCCGCCACGCTGCCGGTGGAACTCAACGGCCTGGCCGAGTGGGCGGTCGGTGATCGGTTCCTGGCGGCGCGGTTGCGGGGCGTGGAGCCGGGCCGGTGTCTCGCTCTGGAACAGCGTCGGGGCACGCTGCCACCCGGTGCGTTGGGGGAACGCGAGGCGCGGCGAATCG
The DNA here is from genome assembly GCA_035644015.1 of Sporichthyaceae bacterium. GTDB lineage: Bacteria > Actinomycetota > Actinomycetes > Sporichthyales > Sporichthyaceae > DASQPJ01. Next base: position 3,369 of record DASQPJ010000012.1, on the reverse strand, counting down.
GCGGCTCGGCGGAGGGCGTCGCGGTGTTGGCCCGGCCCTACCTGGGGACGGCGCCGGAGACCCTCGACGTCGACGTGGACCTGCGGGTGGGTGGGGTGGCGCGCACGCTGCGCGGCACGGTCGGCGGGGTGCGCGGGGACACGCTGTTGCGCGTGTCGTACTCGAAGGTCGCGGCCAAGCACCTGCTCGAGGCGTGGGTGGACCTGGTGGCGTTGACCGTCGCCCGACCAGGTCGTGCCTGGCAGGCGGTCGTGGCGGGCCGGGACCGTCGCGACGCGATCCGCAAGGTGTTCGGCCCCATCTCGCCCGAGGTGGCGAGCAGCGCCCTGGCCGAGCTGATTGCGGTGGCCGACGAGGGCCGCCGCGCACCGCTGCCGTTGCCGGTGAAAACCGGCTACGCGCACGCGCTGGCGATCCACCGCGGGATGAACCCGGACAACGCACGACGGGCGGCCGCGCAGGAGTGGCGCACCAAGTACGGCGGTGAGGTCACCGAGGGCGCGCATGTGCTGGTCTGGGGCGAGGACGCGGAACTGGCCGAGCTCGGCATCGCCCGGTTGGCCGCGTTGGCGGCCAGGGTCTGGGCCCCGCTGTTGGCGGCGGAACAGCGGGGGTCGGCATGACCACCGCGCAAGCGCCGGTGCTGGTGCCGTTCGACGTGCTCGGCCCGTTACCCGTGGGCACCACGCTGTTGGAGGCCTCGGCGGGCACCGGGAAGACCTGGACGATCGCCGCATTGCTCACCCGGTTCGTCGCCGAGGGCGCGGCCGACCTGCGTGAGGTGCTGCTGATCACCTTCGGCCGGGCGGCCACCCGGGAGCTGCGCGAGCGGGTGCGCGAGCGGTTGAGCGAGGCGCGCGACGTGCTCTCGCTGGGACCCGGTCCACACCCCGACGCGCTGCTGGCGTTCCTGGCCTCGGGCAGCCCCGAGGACGTGGCAACCCGGCACGCGCGGTTGGCCCGGGCCTGCGTGGACTTCGACGCGGCCACCATCGCCACCACGCACGGCTTCTGCCAGTTGGTGATCCGCTCGCTGGGCACCGCCGCGGATACAGACCCGACCACGGAGTTGTTGGAGGACCTCGGCGACCTGGTGGAGGAGGTCGCCCTCGACCTGTATCTGCGCCGCTGGGCGCCGGGTGGGGATCCGCTGTTCACCCCGGCCGAGGCTCTGTCCATCGCCCGCGAGGCGACGTTGGACAGCCATGCCCTCCTGCTGCCCGACGGCGACCAGGACGAGCGCGCGGCGATGCGGGTCCGGTTCGCCGGGGCGGTGCGCGAGGAAGTGGCGCGGCGACTACGTGACCGGCGGGCGATGAGCTTCGACGACCTGTTGGGTCAGCTGGCCCGGGTGCTGGCACACGAGCAGGACGGGCCGGCGGTGGCCCAACGACTGCGTGGCCAGTACCGCTTCGTGCTGGTCGATGAGTTCCAGGACACCGACCCGGTGCAGTGGCAGATCCTGCTCCGGGCCTTCCACGGCCACGCCACCCTGGTGCTGATCGGCGACCCCAAGCAGGCCATCTACGCCTTCCGCGGCGGGGACGTGCACAGCTATCTCGCGGCGGCCGACGTGGCCGACACCCGCGCCACGTTGCGGTTCAACTGGCGCAGCGACGAGGTCCTGCTGCGCGGCCTGGACGCGTTGTTCGACGGCGCCGCGCTGGGCCAGGACGAGATCGTGGTCGGGCCGGTCCAGGCCGGTCGTCCCGCGCCGCTGCTGCGCACCGCGACGCCGCGCGCCCCGGTGCAGGTGCGCATCCTGCCCACCGCCGGCCTGCCCGCGCGCAGTAACGGCGACCCGTTGGTGGACGGCGTGCGACCCCTGGTGATCGCGGACCTGGTGGCCGCGGTGGTCGACGTCCTCGGGGACGGCAGCACCGTGGCCGATGCGGCCGAGGGGCCCTGGCGTGCGGTGCGGCCCGGCGACATCGCCGTGTTGGTGCGCAGCAACCAGCAGGCCGAGGCGGTGCGCGACAGTTTGGTCGCGGCCGGAGTGCCCACCGTGTTGCGGGCCACCAGCAACGTGTTTGCCACCGCCGCGGCGCGGGACTGGCTGGCGCTGCTGGAGGCGCTGGAACAGCCGCACCGGGTGGGCCGGGTGCGTCGGTTGGCCGTCTCGGCGTTCGTCGGCTGCGACGCCGAAGCCCTGGACCGCGGCGGCGAGGCGGCGCACGACGCGCTGGCGCACCAACTGCGCGGCTGGGGCGTCGTGCTCGCCGAACGCGGCGTGGCCGCGTTGTTCACCGCGGTGGACGCGGCGCACGCAGCGGTGGCTCGGCTGCTCGGCCAGATCGGGGGCGAACGGCAGGCGACCGATCTGCGGCACGTCGCGGAGATCCTGCACACCGCGGCGGTGCGCGAGGGATTGGGTCTGGCCGCGTTGTTGATCTGGTTGCGCCGGCGGATCGAGGAGGCCTCCGAGCCGTCCGGGTCCCCGGAGCGCAGCCGGCGGTTGGACTCCGACGCCGCCGCGGTGCAGGTGGTCACCGTGCACGCCAGCAAGGGCTTGGAGTTCCCGCTGGTGTACGTACCGTTCGGCTGGGATCGCAATGTCAGCGAGCCAAAGGTGGCGCTGTTCCACGACCGGAACGGCCGCCGCTGTCGCGACGTGGGCGGGCCGACCGGGAGCGGCTGGACCGCGGCGGTGCGGGCCCATCAGCAGGAGGATGCCGGCGAGGACCTGCGGCTGCTGTACGTGGCGGCGACCCGGGCCCGCTCGGCGCTCACCGTGTGGTGGGCCCGGTCCACGATCACCGCGGAATCCGCGGTGCACCGGCTGTTGTGCCGCGCGACCGGCCCCGGCAACCCACCGGCGAAGGTGGTGGTGCCGGACGACGCGGGCGCCCGACGGCTGATCGGCGAGCGGGCCGCGACCTCCGGTGGTGCCCTCGCGGTGGTCACCGCCGTGCTGGGGCCCGCCCGGCGATGGACGCCCGACGCGGCACCGGCCGGGTCGCCGTTTGCTGCCCGGTTCGACCGGATCCTGGACAGCGACTGGCGGCGCACCTCCTACAGCGCGCTGACCGCGCTTGCCCACGAGGCCGGTCCGGTCTCCGCTGCGGTGGCGGAGACCGAATCCCCCGGCACCGTCGATGAGCCCGACGAGCCGACGCCCGCCGCCACCGCCGGTGCGACCATCGCGGCGCCGGCGTTCGCCCTGCTGCCCGCCGGCGCCGCCTTCGGCACCGTCGTGCACACCGTGCTGGAGACAGTCGATCTCGCCGCGGCCGACCCGGCGACGGCGCTGGTCGCGGCGGCGAGCGCCGCGCTGGCCCGCACCCCGATCCCGGAGCTGACCGGCGCGGAGCTGGGGATGGCCCTGCTGCCCACGCTGCACACACCGTTGGGGGCGGGCGCGGGCGGCCG
>DASQPJ010000011.1:0-4235 GCA_035644015.1 Sporichthyaceae bacterium | reverse complement strand
GAAGCGCACCGCCGGGGAGTATGAGACGTTGGTGCTGGAGTACGCCGCCGCGATCGCCGCAGTGGAACTGGCCCGGTCGGCGAGCCTGGCCGAGGCCGAACACCGACTGCGCCTGGGGCTGATCACCGAACTGCTGTTGGGCGTGCCCGAACCGTTGGCCCGGGCCCGCGCCGCGGTCCTCGAGGTGGACCTCGACGAGCCGCGCCGGGTGGCGTTGATCCGCCCGGTGCCCGCGCCGAACACATCCGAGGGAAGCGCCGAACCCGCGGTGCTGGACCGATTGCGCGCCGGGGTGGAACGCGCAATGGGTCGGCCGGCGGGCGCCGAGCTGTCCATCGTCGAGGCCGGTCAGGTGGTCTGCCTGGCCCCGGCCGAGCAGGACTGGGTCGAGGCGGTCAAGACCCTGCGCGCCGACACCGGCGCCGGGCCGTGCCGGGTGGTGGTGGGCAGCACTTGCCGCACCGTGGCCGACTACCCGACCAGCCTGCGCCACGCCCGCCAGGCCGCCGCGCTCAGCGAGCACGGCGACCGCGACCTGGTCTGCTTCGACACCCTCGGCATCCATCGGTTGTTGGCGTTGAGCAACGACGCCGGTGACCTCGACGACTACATCCGGGAGTGGCTGGGCACGCTGATCGACTACCGTCGCCGCACCAGCACCGCCGCCGATCTCATCGGTACGCTGCGCAGTTACTTCCACTCGGGCGCCTCGATCACCGCGACCGCGGCCGCCCTGCACCTGCACGAGAGCACCGTCAAGTACCGCCTGCAACGCATCGTGGACCTCACCGGCCACGACCTGTCCGATCCGCCCACGCGGTTCGCCATGCAGGTCGCGATCCACGCCCTCGAGGCCCGCGACGCACTCGGCCCGACCCCGGACTGAGACCACCCCGGGAGGAACCGTGGACGTCATGTCTCTGCGTTCGCCGGCAGCGTCCGCCGAGCCCCTGCCCGGTGACATGCCGGAGGTCGCGCAACTGCTCACCGACCTGCGGTTCCTCGACGGGCTGGCCCGGGTGGCCGAGAAGTACGGGATCCCGGCCGCCGAGGCGCCGGCGCAGGCCGGGGCGTGCCTGCGGGAGATGTCCGCGACGCACAACCAACGCGTCAATGAGCTCTGGCAGCGGGCGAGCGGGTGGATGACTCGCGGTTACGACGTGCTGGTCGACGACGACGGGATGGCGAACTTGCGTCACCTGGACCGTCAGCACGCGCTGATCTTCCTGATCTCGCACAAGTCCTACCTGGACGAGTTCGTGCTGCCGCCGGCGCTGGTGCACGGTCGGTTGTCCCCGCTGTTCGGCATCGCGGGCGGGAACCTGGACTTCTTCCCGCTGGGCGACCTGGCCCGGCGCAACGGCATCGTGCACGTGCGCCGGGACACCTCCGACGCACCGATCTACCGCTACGCGCTGCGTGCGTTCATCGGCCAATTGGTGGCCAACAAGCACAACCTGTGCTGGTCGATCGAGGGCGGCCGCTCCCGCACCGGCAAGCTGCGCCCGCCGCGTTACGGCCTGTTGCGCTACGTCGCCGACGCGGTGGACGCGGTCCCGGACGCCGACCCGCTGCTGGTCCCGGTGTCGCTGATGTACGACCAACTGCCGGTGCACGAGGTGTCCCGGATGGCCTCGGAGGCCCGCGGGCATGCCAAGGAGGCGGAGAACCTGCGCTGGCTGGTCTCCTACGCCGCCGGGTTGAAGGAACGTCGCGGGCGGATCTACCTGGACTTCGGCACCCCGCTGCCGCTGCGCACCCGGTTGGACGAGCTGCGCGCCGAATCCGTGACGCAGAATCAGGTGGAGCGGGTGGCGTTGGACGTTTGCCACCGGTTGAACGCGGCCACCCCGATCACCCCGACCGCCGCGGTGTGTATCGCGTTGCTCGCCCAGGACCGCGCGTTGACCCTGGACGAGGTGTTGGACACCGTGCGCCCGTTGGCGGAGTACGTCGCCGCCCGGCGCTGGCCGGTTGCCGGGGCGGCGAATCTGGCTGACCGGTCCACGCTGCGCTGGGCCCTGCGCGAGCTGGTGCGCTCCGGCGTGCTCACCGAGTACACCGGCGGCACCGAGACGGTGTGGCAGGTCGGGCGGGACCAGCACCTGATCGCCGCGGTGTACCGCAACAGCGTGCTGCATGTGCTGTTGATGCGTGCCGTCGGTGAGCTGGCGTTGTTGGCCGTCGCGGAGGGTCGGGTGCAGGGGGCATCCGGTGGGCTGGCGGTCGCGGTACGGCTGCGGGAGCTGTTGAAGTTTGAGTTCTTCTTCGCCCAGCGAGGCGGTTTCGTCGAGGACCTGCGCACCGAGATCGAGATCCTGGCCGGGGACGTCGACAATATCGAGGACCTGACGGTGGATCAGTCCGAGACCTGGCTGGCCAAATCACGGTTGCTGGTCTCACCGCTGGTGTTGCGGCCGTTCCTGGACGCCTACCGAGTCGTGGCCCATTGCCTGGCGGACCTGGACGACCAGCCGGCCGTTGAGGCCGACCTGGTGCGCTCCGCGTTGCGCATCGGGCACCAGTGGGCACTGCAACGAACGTTGGCCAGCGAGGAGTCGGTGTCCGGGGAGATGTTCACCACCGCGCTGAAGCTGGCCGCCCACCGAAACCTCCTCAACGCCGACGCACCGGATCTCGCAGTGCGCCGCCGGGAGTTCGCCGCGGAGATCGAGGAGTTCAGCGCGGCGATCCGTCGGGTGGCCGCGCCGCGGCCGGAAGAAGGAGTCTGAGGTGGCGGCCGACGCGGCGGTGACCGACCTGATCGAGGAGATTCGACGCGGCCCGAGCGGGCCGAAGATCGCCGCGATCTTCGATTTCGATGGCACGCTGATCGACGGCTATTCCGCGTCCACGCTGTACCAATACCGGTTGCTGCACGGGGATCTCGGGCCGTTCGAGCTGTGGCGCACCGCGCAACGGATGCGCGGCCCGACACTGGACGAGGACGGCTTCGTCGAGTTGGTGCACGACGGGCTGAAGAGTTGGAACGGTCGGCCCTGGGAGGAGTTCCTCGAACTGGGTCGACAGTTGTGCAGCGGCACCCCCGGCGGCTTCATCGGCAACCTGTTTCACGACGCCTGGCGGCTGGTGCGCGCACACCAGGGGATGGGCCACACCGTGGTGATTGCCACCTCGGCCACCGAGATGCAGGTCGCGCCGTTGGCCGAGCAACTCGAGATCTCCGACGTGCTGTGCACTCGGCTGGAGGTGGTCGACGGCCTGCTCACCGGCAGGGTGGCCGGCCGCACGCTGTGGGGACCGGGGAAGATCGCTGCGGTGCAGGAGTTCGCCGCCGAGCACGAGATCGATCTGACGGTCAGTCATGCCTATGCCAATGGCGACGAGGACGTGCCGCTGCTGGCCGCAGTCGGCGAGCCGCATCCGGTGAACCCGCAACCGGAACTGGCCGAGGTCGCGCAGCGGGCCGGCTGGACGCCGCTGATGTTCGACTCGGGCAAGGCGGGTCGGATGGACGTCCGCCCGGCGCTGCGCACCGCGACCCTGTTCGGCACGTTCTTCGGCTCCGCCGGCGCGGGAGCGGCGTTCGGTCTGCTCAACCGCAGCCGGCGCACCGGGGTGGACATGGCCGGTGGCATCTTCGACACCTTCGCCGGACCGCTCACCGGCATCGACGTCGAGGTCATCGGACGGGAGAACGCCTGGGCCGCCAGGCCTGCGGTGTTCCTGATCAATCACCAGAGTCACCTCGTCGATTTCCTGGTCACCGTGCACGTGCTGCGCCGCGGGTTCACCGCGGTGGCCAAGGCCGAGGTCAAACAGATGCCGTTGGTGGGCCCGCTGTTCGACCTGGCCGGGGTGGCGTTTCTGGACCGCACAGACCGGGACAAGGCCATCGAGGCGTTGGGTCCGGCGCTGGACAAGCTGCGCGAGGGCACCTCGATCGTCATCGCGCCGGAGGGCACCCGCTCGCTCACCCCGCTGCCCGGCCGGTTCAAGAAGGGCGGGTTCCACCTCGCCATGCAGGCCGGGGTGCCGATCGTGCCGATCGTCATCCGCAACGCGGGCGAGCTGATGTGGCGGCGGGCGCGCACCGTGCGGTCCGGCACCGTCGAGGTCGTGGTGCTGCCGCCGATCCCGACCACCGGGTGGACCAAGGCCGACGTCGATGAGCAGGTGATCGCGGTGCGGCAGCTGTACGTGGACACGTTGGAGAATTGGCCTTCATGACCACCTACCTTCCCGCCGCCGATGCCACCCACGAGGTGGACAAC
>DASQPJ010000010.1:0-8264 GCA_035644015.1 Sporichthyaceae bacterium | reverse complement strand
CCACCACTCCGGCGCGCGCCAGCACGTCGAGCTGAAGCGGCGTCAGTTCCAGGGCGCGACTGGCGGCGGCCGCCGCGCGCTGCAACACCTCGGGCACATCCGCGCCGACCGCGGCGTCCGCGGCAGCCCGGGCGACGGTGAGCATCGTGCCCTCGGTCGGTCGGTCCACCGCGGCATAGGCCAACTCCGCCGCGGCGCGCAGGGCGCCGGCCACAATCTGCGGGCCAGTGGCCTCGGGATCGACCGGCGCGAGCAGGGCCCGACCCGCGCCACGCAGCATTTGGCTGAGGATGGCGCCGGAGTTGCCCCAGGCGCCCAGCATGGCCCCGCGCACCACGGCCTCCACGCAGGCCGCCGCGTCGGCCTCGGGGCCGAGGGCATCGGCGGCCTGTGCGGCCGACTCCATGGTCAGGTACATGTTGGTGCCGGTGTCCGAGTCGGCCACCGGGAACACGTTGAGCGCGTCGATCTCCTCTCGCGCCCGCCCGAGTTCGGCCAGCGCGACGCCGGCCCAGCGCCGCACGTCCTCGGCGCTCAGTCGGTCGACCGCGGCCGGCGCGCGGTCAGCCGGGCGGCCCGGGGTGGGGATCACGGGCATGGCCGCACTTTAATCGCTATCGGCCGGCCCGGGGATGATCCTCGGCGTGCCGCCGGTTGGCCCGGCCACCACAGGGTCGGCTATTGTCTGTCCTCGGCCCGGCCACGTCCGGGCGTCTCCGGCGTGCGCCGGGGGCCATCGATGATCTGTTCTGGAGCGTGCACCCGTGGCTGCCAACTGCGACGTCTGCGGCAAGGGCCCGGGCTTCGGCAACAACATCTCGCACTCGCACCGCCGCACCCGCCGCCGCTGGAACCCGAACATTCAGACGGTGCGCTCGCTGGTCGGCGGTACCCGCAAGCGCGTCCAGGCCTGCACGTCCTGTATCAAGGCCGGCAAGGTCACTCGCTAACTGCGTGTTTATTCGAACAGCCGCAGCACCCAGCGCTGGTCGACCGGCCCCGGGCCGGCCCCCATCGGGTAACCGGCCGCGATCGCGCCGGTGACGTAGTCCTTCGCCGCTTGGGCGGCGCCGGGCACATCCAGGCCGCGCGCCAACCCCAGCGCCAGCGCGGCGGCCAAGGTGCACCCGGTGCCGTGCGTGTGCGGGGTGTCCAGGCGCTTGCCGCGCAGCACCAGGGCCGAGTGGCCATCGCTGAGCAGGTCCACCGCGTCGCCGGCCAGGTGACCGCCCTTGATCAGGGCCCAGCGCGGGCCCAGCGCCAGCACGGCGATCGCGGCCGCGTCCAGGTCGTCCTCGTCGGTCACCACGACACCGGTGAGAGCGCGCACCTCGCCGAGGTTCGGGGTGGCCACGGTGGCCAGCGGCAGCAGTCGGGTGCGCACCGCATCCAGCGCGTCGGCGGCCAGCAACGGATCGGCGTGGGTCGAGGAGAGCACCGGGTCGACCACGATCGGCACCCCCGCGGCGTGCAGCGGCGCCAACAACTCGACCACCGCGTCGACCACCTCGGCCGAGCCGAGCATGCCGGTTTTGACCGCGTCCACACCGAGGTCGTCCACCACCGCGACGAACTGCGCCCGCACCGCCGCCGCGGGCAACGGCCACCACGCGTGCACGCCGCGCGAGCTCTGCGCGGTGACCGCGGTGAGCACCGTGGCCACGTGCCCACCGAGGGCGAAGACGGTCTTCACGTCGGCCTGGATGCCCGCGCCACCCGCGGAATCCGACCCCGCGATGCTGAGCACGCGTAACCGGCCCGCCGCCGCAGGTGATGGCACGGTCATCGCGACTCCCCGAAGTGGTCCCAGCCGGCCCGGCCCGGTCGGGTCGCGCCGTCGACGGTGACCGCGGGCTCCCCCGCGTGCACCCACCCGATACCGCGCCAGCCGGGCGGCAGCGACGCGTCGGGCGGGAACGTGGCGACCAGGGGATGGTCCTCACCGCCGGTGAACACCCAGTCCGCGGGATCCAGGCCGAGGTCCGCGGCGGCCGCGCACAGCCGCTCGTCGGGCGGCAGGGCGGCCGCGGCCAGGTCGATGCGCACGCCGCTCGCCGCGGCGACGTGGCCGAGGTCGGCGAGCAGGCCGTCGCTGACGTCGATCATCGAGGTGGCCCCGGCGTCGGCGGCCCGCGGACCGGCCGCGTACGGCGGGCGGGGGCAGCGGTGCGCGGCGACCAGGTCGGGGTGCCGGTCGCCCAGACCGGCCTCCAGCAGCGCGAACCCGGCTGCGGAGTCACCCAACCGCCCGCACACAGCCACCACGTCCCCGACGCGGGCGCCGGCGCGGCGGACCGGGGTGCGGCCCTGCAGGTTCCCCAGGGCGCTCACCGCGAGCACCACCAACGGGCCGGCGGTGACGTCGCCGCCCACGACCGCGGCGCCCGTCTCGGCCGCCTCCTCGGCCAGGCCGGCGGCCATGTCCAGCAGCCATTGCGCGTCAAGGTCGGCGGGCGCCACCAGTCCGAGCAGCAGCGCCGTGGGCATCGCGCCCATCGCGGCCACGTCGGCGAGATTGGCCGCGGCGGCCTTGCGCCCGACGGCCGCACCCTGCCCCGCGAGGAGCCGGAAGTGCCGATCCTGCACCAGCACATCGGCGGACACGACCACCCGGCCATCCGGTGCGACGAGCACCGCGGCGTCGTCGCCCGGGCCGAGCAGCACGCCGGCGTGCTGCGGCAGCCGCGCGGTCAACGCGGCGATCAGCCCGAACTCCCCCAGGCTGCCGACCGTCCCGCTCACCACGTTGTCCCCCTCGCGATAGGTTCTGGACCTCACGGCATAACACGGAGGTCACCATGTCGGTCCAGGCATACATCCTCATCCAGACCGAAGTGGGCAAGGCAGCGGTGGTCGCGCAGCAGATCCAGGACATCGCTGGGGTGACGCTCGCCGAGGATGTGACCGGGCCCTATGACGTGATCGTGCGGGCCGAGGCCGCCTCGGTGGACGAACTCGGCAAGTTGGTCGTCGCGAAGGTGCAGTCGGTGGACGGCATCACGCGCACCCTGACCTGCCCGGTGGTCCACCTCTGAGAGGCCTCTCGGCCACCCTGACGTTCCTCGTCGTGGTCGGGTTGGCCGGCTGTGGCTCGTCGACGCCGCCGGCCGCCGTGAGCCCGGTCCCCTCCCTCGCACCTGCCGTGCAGGACGTCTGTCGGCGCTTGGTCACTGCACTGCCGGACAAGGTCGACAACCTGCACCGGCGAACGACGTCCCCGGACGAGGGGACCACCGCCGCGTGGGGGGACCCCGCGGTGCTGCTGCGCTGCGGCGTGGGCAGGCCGCCGGGACTGACCCCGACCTCGATGCTGGCCGGGGTGAACCAGGTGTACTGGTTCATCGACGAGCAACCCGAGGTGCGGGTGTGGACCACGGTCGGGCTGCGGGCGAACGTCGAGATGCGCATCCCGAGCAAGCACGATCCCCCGCAGGGCCCGTTGGTCGACATCGCGGCAGCCATCACCGCCACCGATCCCAAGGGCTGAAGCAGCCTCAGCGCAGACCGCGGCGGCGGCGCAACGCGGTGCGCAGCAACCGGTCAACCAGTTGCGGGTAGCTGACCCCGGAGGCGGCCCACATCGAGGGGAACATGGAGACCGGCGTGAAGCCGGGCATGGTGTTCACCTCATTGAGCACGATGTGCCCGTCCTCGCCGACGAAGAAGTCCACCCGCGCCAGGCCCTCGCAGGACAGCGCGTCGAAGGCCAACACGGACAGCCGGCGCACTTCCTCGGCGAGTGAGGTGGGCAGGTCTGCGGGCACGGTCAGCTCGGTGGAATCCTCGAGGTACTTGGCCTCGAAGTCATAGAACTCGCGGTCGCCGACCACCTGGATCTCCGCGGTGACGCTGGCCTGCGGGGCAGTGGGGGTGCCGTCGGGCAACGGTTCGCCCTCCAACACCCCGCACTCGATCTCCCGGCCGGAAATGGCGGCCTCGATGATGACCTTGGGGTCCCAGCTCTGCGCCAGGGCGATCGCGGCATCCAACTCGGCGGGACCGTGCACCTTGCTGATGCCGACACTGGAGCCTCCACGTGCCGGCTTCACGAACACCGGCCAGCCGAGTGTGGCGATCTGCGCGCGGGCGCCGGCGGGGTCCTCGATCCATCGCCGCGGTGTCACCACGACGTAGGGGCCGACCGGTAACCCGGCGCCGGCCAGCACCACCTTCATGTAGGCCTTGTCCATGCTGACCGCGCTGGCCAGCACACCGGAGCCGACATAGGGCAGGTCCGCCAACTCGAACAATCCCTGGATGGTGCCGTCCTCACCGAACGGCCCGTGCAGCACCGGGAACACCACGTCGAGTTGCCCGAGCGCCTCGGCCACTGTGGTCCCCTGGTGCACCGTCAGCGCAGCCGCCGTCGGGTCACCGGCGAGCACCACCGGAGAGCGAGCACCGTCGACCTCGGGCAGCCGACCCTCGACGATCTTCATCGAATCGGGGTCGTCGGCCGCGAGCACCCAGCGGCCCTCCGCAGAGATGCCCACCGGCACCACGTCGTAGACGTCGCGATCGATGGCGCGCAGCACACTGGCCGCGGACACGCAGGACACCGCGTGCTCGGACGAGCGTCCGCCGAACACGACCGCGACTCTCGTCTTGCGCGACCCGCTCATCGAAAGTGACAGTACAGAACTCAGCGCACCAGATCGGCGAGTTTGGCCAGCTTGTCGAGTTCCGGCAACACCGTGTCGGCGCCGGCCGGCGGCACGATGAACAGATTGCGCTCCAACCCGAGTTCGGCGTATTCGTGCACGGCCTCCTCGGTGGCCTTGCCGCCGAACATGGTGACCGGCACCGGCCCACGACCGCGGTCGGCAGCCGTCTTCTGCAATTCGGTCACCCTGGCGGCGAACCGGCCGGGTGGGAAACGGTTGATCGGCATCCAGCCGTCGCCATAGTCCAGCACCCGGTCGAAGGCACCGGCGCCATCGCCGCCGATGAGCACCGGTGGTTGCCGAACCGGCTTGGGCCAGGCCCACAACGGATCGAAGTTCACGAATTCGCCGTGATACTCGGCCTCGTCCTTCGTCCAGATCTCCTTGCAGGCCAGCACTCGCTCGCGCAGCACGTCCCACCGCGTCTTGGGGTCGGTGCCGTGATCGGCCATCTCTTCCCGGTTCCACCCGCCACCGACGCCGAGCAGCACCCGACCGCCGGAGAGATGGTCAAGCGAAGCGACCTCCTTGGCGAGGTGGATCGGGTCGCGTTGCACGACCAGCGCGACGCCGGTGCCCAGTTGCAGAGTGGTGGTGACGGCAGCGGCGGCGGCGAGGGCAACGAACGGGTCGAGGGTGCGCAGATAGAAGCGGGGCAGCTCCGGCCCGCCCGGCCACGGGCTCTGTCGGGAGACCGGGATGTGCGAGTGCTCGGGCACGAACAAGGACTCGAAGCCGCGCTCTTCGCACGCCCTGGCCAACTCGGTGATGGTGATCGCCTCGTCGGTGGCGAACATGACGATGCCGACCTTCATTTTCTGTGAGGCTGTCATCAGATCCCCTCGCGTTCGTGTTTGGCCGATCTGGACATGAGCGTGCGCAATACCTCGCCGGGCGGCACGCCGTCCCGGATCGCCGCGGCCACCTGGGTGACGATCGGCATGTCCACCCGGTGGCGCTCGGCCAGATCGCAGATGGCCTCACAGGTCTTCACGCCCTCGACCACCTGACGGGTGTCCGCGGTGAGCACCTCGACGGGGACACCCGCGCCCACCCGCTCGCCGAAGCTGCGGTTGCGCGACAACGGTGACTGGCAGGTGGCCACTAGATCGCCGAGGCCCGCCAGTCCGGCGAACGTGTAGGGATCGGCACCCAACGCGACGCCGAGGCGGGCGGTCTCCGCGATGCCGCGGGTCATCAAGGCCGCCTTCGCGTTGTCGCCCAAACCCATGCCGTGCGCCATACCGACGGCCAACGCGATCACGTTCTTGATGGCGCCACCGAGTTCCGCACCGATCACGTCGGTGTGCGTGTACGCCCGGAACCACTCCGTGTGGCAGGCCTCCTGGATACGACCGGCGACACCGAGGTGCGCGCAGGCCACCACGGTCGCGGCGGGCTGACGCGCCGCCACCTCGGCGGCCAGGTTCGGTCCGGTGACCACCGCGATCCGCTCCGGGCCCGCGCCGGTGACCTCGGCGATCACCTGACTCATGCGATAGGTGGTGGTCAACTCCACGCCCTTGGCCAAGCTGATCAGCACGGCATCGGCGCGCAGCAACTCCGACCAGCGCGCCAGGTGTTCGCGCAACCGCTGGGAGGGCACGGCGAGGAAGACCAGGTCCGCGCCCGCCAACGCGGCCGCCGCGTCCGCGGTGGGCGCCACCGCCTCGGGCAGTTCCACGCCGGGCAGATGGTCGACGTTGCACCGCTTGACCGCCATGGCCTCGGCGAGTTCAGCCCGACGGGCCCACAACGCAACCTCGTTGCCCGCATCGGCCAACACCAGTGCGAACGCGGTGCCCCAGGCGCCGGCGCCGAGCACGGCGACTCGACTCACGAGTCCGCCCCCGGGCGGCCGTACGGCGCGATGCCGGCAGTGCGCGGGTCGAAGCGTTCGGTGGGCGCCTGTTCCCCGCGGATCACCTCGAGCTCCGCAGTGATCGCGTTCATGATGCGCATCGTCGCTTCGGCCAACAGTTCTGCGGTGAGTTCCCGGCCGCGCAGATCCTCGAGGTCGACCGGAGCGCCGGCCCGGGCGTACACCGTGCGCCGCGGCCACAGCGTCGGTCGATGCGAATAGGGCGCCAGCACCCGCTGCGCGCCCCACTGCGCGACCGGGATCACTGGAGCCCCGCTTTCCAACGCAATGCGGGCCGCGCCGGTCTTGCCGACCATCGGCCACATCCCCGGATCCCGAGTGATGGTGGCCTCCGGATAAACGATCACGCACGCACCATCGTCGCGTACCGCGGCCACCGAGGCGGCCACCGAAGCCGCCGCGCTGTCCGCACCGCGGTACACCGGAATCATGTCGGTGCCGTGGAATACCCGACCCAGCCCCGGCGCCTGAAACAACTCCGCCTTCGCCAGAAATCGCGGGGTTCGTCCACTCGCGTCGATGAAATAGCCGAAGGTCAGCGGATCGATCTTCGAGATGTGATTGGCGGCGACCACCACTCCACCGGTGCGGGGCAGATTCTCCCCGCCCGACCAACGGTGGCGGACGATCACCCGCAGCCAGGGGATGAGCAGCACCTCGGCGGTGCGGAACCACGGTCGCTTGCGGTCACCGCCCACTCCTCGCCCTTTCCCCGTCACGCGGTTGCTGTCCGGCAGCCTTTCACGTCATCGACCCACTCGCCCGTGCCCGGGGTCGGCGTCGACGCCGTCGGATCCGATGACAGGATCGGCCGCGATGACCGATCGGCCGGATGACACGCAGACCACAGCCTGGTCCCTGGTACTGCCGGTGAAACGCCTGGACACGGCGAAGTCCCGATTGCGCGGCCCGGCCGCTGCACACCGGGCGGCACTTGCGCTGGCCTTCGCGGCGGACACCGTGGTGGCCGCGCTGGCCACCCCGGGTGTTGGCGAGGTGGTGGTAGTGACCGACGACCCGGCGGCAGCGGCGTTCACCGCCGCCCTGGGCGCCCACGTGGTCCCCGACCAACCCGACGCAGGGCTGAACGCGGCGCTCGCCTGGGGCGCCGCGGTGGCCCGGCAACGCGCTCCGCACGCGGGTGTCGCCGCCCTGTCCGCGGACCTGCCCGCCCTGCGTAGCGACGAGCTCGCTGCGGTGTTGGCCTTCGCAACCGCAGCCGACTCTGCGGTGGTGGTTGCCGACGTACACGGCTCGGGCAGCACGGCCTACCTGGCCACCACGACAGTGCCCTTCGCGCCCGCCTTCGGCGCGGACTCGTTGCGCGCGCACCTGGCCGGTGGAGCGGTGGCCTTCCCCGGCGAGGGGGTCCCCTCGGTCCGGCAGGACGTGGACACCCTGGACGATCTGTGGGCCGCGGTGACCCTCGGGGTAGGTCCGCACACCATGGCCGTCGTGCAGTTGATCGAGCCCTGACACGCAACAGGGCCGGAGCAGCGAGCTGCTCCGGCCCCGACGTGCGTGTGGTGCGGTTAGGCCCGCTTGGCCGGCGCGCGCTTCGCGGGTGCGGCCTTCTTTGCGGGTGCGGCCTTCTTGGCGACGGCCTTCTTCGCCGGTGCAGCCTTCTTGGCGACGGCCTTCTTCGCCGGTGCGGCCTTCTTGGCGACGGCCTTCTTCGCCGGTGCAGCCTTCTTGGCGACGGCCTTCTTCGCCGGTGC
>DASQPJ010000009.1:0-3486 GCA_035644015.1 Sporichthyaceae bacterium | reverse complement strand
GTCGATGACCTTGACCATGATCTCGTCGCCGACCTGGACGACCTGCTCCGGCAATTCGACGTGACGCTCGGCGAGCTCGGAGATGTGCACCAGGCCCTCGATGCCCTCGTCGACGCGTACGAACGCTCCGAAGGGCACGAGCTTGGTGGCCCGGCCCGGAACGACCTGGCCGATCGCGTGAGTGCGTGCGAACTGGCGCCAAGGGTCTTCCTGGGTGGCCTTCAGCGACAGGGACACACGCTCGCGGTCCATGTCCACGTCGAGCACCTCGACGGTGACCTCCTGGCCGACCTCGACAACCTCGGAGGGGTGGTCGATGTGCTTCCAGGACAGTTCGGAGACGTGCACCAGACCGTCGACGCCGCCGAGGTCCACGAACGCGCCGAAGTTGACGATCGAGGACACGACGCCGGGCCGGACCTGGCCCTTCTGCAGGGTGGTCAGGAAGGTCTGGCGAACCTCGGACTGGGTTTGCTCGAGCCAGGCGCGGCGGGACAGGACCACGTTGTTGCGGTTCTTGTCCAGCTCGATGATCTTGGCCTCGAGCTCCTTGCCCACGTAGGGCTGCAGGTCGCGCACGCGGCGCATCTCGACCAGGGAGGCGGGGAGGAAGCCGCGCAGGCCGATGTCCAGGATCAGGCCGCCCTTGACGACCTCGATCACCGAACCGGTAACCACGCCGTCCTCTTCCTTGATCTTCTCGATCGTGCCCCAGGCGCGCTCGTACTGGGCGCGCTTCTTGGACAGGATCAGGCGACCCTCCTTGTCCTCCTTCTGGAGAACCAGGGCTTCGATCTCATCGCCGACCTTGACCACGTCGTTCGGGTCAACGTCGTGCTTGATGGAGAGCTCACGGGAGGGGATGACGCCTTCGGTCTTGTAACCGATGTCGAGCAGGACCTCGTCCCGATCGACCTTCACGATCACGCCTTCGACAATGTCGCCGTCGTTGAAGTACTTGATGGTTTCGTCGATGGCGGCGAGGAAATCCTCGGCGGTGCCGATGTCGTTGATTGCAACCTGCGGAGGAGCGGCAGGGCTTGCGGTGAAGGCCTCGAGGGTGCTGGTCATAGGGTTGATTGCTCCGGCAACTGGTTGAGTCGGGAGGCCACGGGGCCTCGTCGGCACGTCGGGTCCGTCCCCGCCTGCCGAGTGACCGTCCGACCCCTCCTGGACCGACCGGCTCTGCTCGAGCCG
Organism: Sporichthyaceae bacterium; assembly: GCA_035644015.1. Taxonomy (GTDB): domain Bacteria; phylum Actinomycetota; class Actinomycetes; order Sporichthyales; family Sporichthyaceae; genus DASQPJ01. The sequence goes on along the minus strand of DASQPJ010000009.1, from coordinate 2,289 downwards.
CCGAGTACCGAAAGACCCCTGACTGCAACGCGACCTGCGAGCGTGCGCCCCCCTACGTCCGAGGTCACACCGGCTCACAACGCGTCTGCCAGGATACGGCCGGCCGGGAATCAAGGTCAATTGAGCCCCGCCGCTGTGACCATCCTGCGCCCCCAGGTCCCGTCTTCGTCCGGCGTGTCGGGGTATCCGGGCCGGTTGATGGGCCGAAACGCCGGACGAAGTTGTGCGGAAGGTGGGGTCTGTGGGGTCGGTGGGGCGGGGCGAGCCCGAGGCCTGCGGGCCCGAGGTCAGCGTCCGGGCCAATCGGGCCTGGTGGGACGCGGTGGCCGCGGAGTACCAGGCCGAGCACGGCACGTTCCTCGGTGACGCGGATTTCGTGTGGTGCCCGGAAGGGCTGCGCGAGGCCGACGCGCGGTTGCTGGGCGCGGTGCGCGGGGCCGACGTGCTGGAAATCGGCTGCGGGGCGGCCCAGTGCGCCCGCTGGTTGCGCACCGAGGGCGCCCGGGTGGTGGGCATTGACCTGTCCGCGGCCCAACTGAGGTACGCCCGGCGGTTGGACGAGCGCACCGGGGTGCGGGTCCCGGCGGTGGTGGCCGACGCCGCCGCGCTGCCGTTGGCCGACGGGGTCTTCGACGTGGCGTGCTCGGCCTATGGGGCGCTGCCGTTCGTCGCCGACGTCGGGGCCGTGCTGCGCGAGGTGCACCGGGTGCTGCGGCCGAGCGGGCGGTTCGTGTTCTCCGTCTCGCACCCGATCCGCTGGTGCTTCCCGGACGACCCGGGCCCCGGCGGGCTGACCGCGCGGTACTCCTACTTCGACCGGCGGCCGTACGTGGAGTACGACGCGGATGGCGCACTGTCCTACGTGGAGCACCATCGCACGATCGGCGACTGGGTCAACGAGATCGTGGCCGCAGACCTGACGCTTGATCAGATCGTGGAGCCGCCGTGGCCGGAAGGGCACGAGGGCATCTGGGGTGGGTGGAGTCCACTACGCGGCCGGGTGTTTCCGGGGACCGCGATCTTCCTCACCCACCGGACGTGACCACGCTGGTGCCCGGGTCGGAGCCCGCAGCCGGGGTGGCGGGCAGCAGGGCGACGAGCGCGAACGGGGTCAGCGTCAGGGTTTGCCCGACCGGCACGGCGATCGGCGCGGTCGGCTCGGCGGGCACCTGGAATCCGTCGAGCTCAGCGATCTGCACGGTGTAGTCCCCCGCCACCAACTCCGCGGCCTGCCAGGCCCCGGTGGCGTCGGTGAGCACGCTGACCTCACTCGGCCCGTGCAGCAGCACGGTGACACCGGCCACCGGGTTCCCGAGTTGATCAACCACCTGACCGATGAGCGTGCCGGTGGTGACCGGCGCCGGGGCCTGCGCGGGCGTGCTGGGCTGCGGGGCGGGCGTCGAGGTGGGCGGCGGGGTGGCGGGCAGCGATGGCGTCGGGTTCGGCGTGGCGATGGGCGCCGTCGGGGTGGTCGGCTGCGGTGTCGGCCCGGTGCTGGGATGCTTGCTCGGTTTTCCGGTGGGTGCGGTGGACGGCGTCGGGGTGGGCGTAATGGCCACCGTGGGCAGCGCACCGGCGTAGATGCCCGCCCAGGTGAGCACCATCGACACGTACTCCCAGGACCGGTTGTACCGGTACACCGCGGCAAGCAGGCCGTTGCGGGTGGCCAGGTCGCCGCCGCCGGCGCACAGATACACGGCCGCACCCAGCGCCGCGTCGTTGATGTTCTCCGGGTCCGGGGTGCCATCGCCGTTGGCGTCCCGGCCGACCCCGCGCCAGGTGTCGGGCAGGAACTGCATCGGCCCCACCGCTCGGTCGTACTTGGGGTCGCCGTCCCACAGACCGCCGTCGGAGTCCATGATCCGCGCGAAGTTGCCGGTGCCGTCCAACTTCGGGCCGATGATCGGGGTGCGCGCCCGACCGGTGGCATCCAGGTTGCCGCCGTCGGCGTGCCCGGACTCGATGCGGCCGATGCCGGCCAGCAGCGCCCAGGGCAGGTGGCAGGAGGACTGTTCGGTGGCCATGGTGCGCGCGGCGGCCTGGTAGGCGGCCAGCACCTGCGGCGGGATCGTGCGCGAAGCGCCGGCCCCGACCACGTAGGGCGCCGCCGGCGTGCTGGTCGGCGCCGGGTTGGTGGGGGTCGGGGCGGGCGGGGTGACCGGGTCGGGCAACGGATCGGGGCCGGCCACCTGACGCGGGGCGTCGGCGGTGTCCGGATCCGGTGGGGTGACCTGCGGCAGGGGTTCGCCAGTACCGATGCCGACCAACAGATCCACCCCGGTGGGCGCC
>DASQPJ010000008.1:0-2625 GCA_035644015.1 Sporichthyaceae bacterium | reverse complement strand
TTCACTCGGCCCGGGTTCGCGCCGCTCAGCTGCGTCGAGCCGCTCGGGTCGCGTTGCCCCAGCCGGCTCGGGTCGCGCGGCGCACCGGTCTCATCGGTGTCCACCCGCTCGCCCTCGCGCACCTCGTCCACGGTCTGTACCAGGTTCTGGCTCTTGCGGGACAGCTCGATCTTGCGGTCCGGGTCGTCCACCTTGTTCAGGTCGGGAGCGACGTTGGCCAGTGCGGTGCGCGCATCGGCCACCCGGCCCTCGGAGAGCGCCTGCTGCGCGGTGGCCAGCGCGGTGTTGACCCGATAGGCGGCCTCCACCGACCGCGCCCGGTCCCCGTTCACGACGGTCGAAACGCCCCACAGCGGGTCACCCGGCTGGGCGTTCCCGGCCGCTACCGCGACGCCGGACAGGGCCATGATGGCCACCGCCGCTGCCGCGGCCACCGGCATCAGGCGCCGCCGGGGCCGGCCCACGCGTTGTCCCTCGGCAATCGCCGCGCAGGCCACGTCCAGCGATATCATTTCGGGGAAAGGCGCCGACTCGACGTCCGCGCGCAGCCCGGCCAGTAGCGCGAGCACCTGTTGGTCGTCCGCGTATCCCCGGTCCAGCGCGGGATCGAATCCGACGTTATAGACGGGCCCGACGGAACGACCGGCGGCCAGCGCATCCAGCAACTCGTCATCCGCGCGGACCGCGAGGAATTCGACTGGATCAACTCGTTCGTCGTGATCGGACGAGAAATCAAAAGGAGAACCGGACGGCGTGGCACCGGAGTGGCTCAGTTGACCACGCCTGCCTCGGCTGGGCTCTTCCCAGGGACGGCGCATCGTCAACTCACCTCCTTCGCGGCCAGCGGCATGTCAGCAATCACGCACCCTCATCGTCTTATGTATCGACGGAGGTGGCCAAAGTGCTACGCCGTCCTCCGTCTTAGGTATCGACGGAGGTGGCCAAAGTGCTACGCCCCCCTTCGCGATCCCGCGCAAATCTTGCGCGGGCCGCGGGTAATCGATCACCACGCCGAGGTGGGGAGTGGAGCGCGGCGGCGGGTGAAACTCCTCGATATAGCTGGGGATTCGTCCGAAAGTTGAGTCAGCGGATCTGGTTTGCGGTGGCCGACCAGCGCAGGTCCCTCGGACCGGTTAGTGGCATGCCTCACCGGCCACCCCCCAGTTGATTCGTCTCCTACCCGATCGGGTCAGAGTAACTTAGGAGTTTGGGGAAAGGGTTACCGGTGGTGGAGATGTGGTTGTAATACGCAACGTTCGCCGTCGAATAATCAACCCAATCGTGCGAATTGGCGGGACGGTCGGAGCTGCGATGGGCCGGTTGGCCTAACCGCCGCCACCGCAAGCCCCGAGCGCGCGTCCGAGGCCGTGCCCTCGGGCCAGGGGCACCGTGGTGCCCCTGGCCCGTCTGGCATCGTCAGCAGGCGGTCTTGTACACCGCCGCCTGGCCCTCCGGCGAGTTCAGGTTCGCCTGGGTGAGCACGGTGAACCCGGTGCCGATCGACTTGGTGACCGGCTGGCCCTTGAGCGCGGCAACCGCCTGGGTGACACCGTCGCGGCCGATGAGCGCGGGCTGCTGGGCCACCAGAGCCTGCACTGTGCCGTCCTGCAGCGCCTTCACCTGGTCCGGGCCCGCATCGAAGCCGACCACCTTCACCGTGCCCTGCTTGCCCGCTTGGCGGATGCCGGTGGCCGAGCCCTCGGCGGAGAACAGGTTGGTGGCGAAGATGCCCACGATGTCCGGGTTCGCCTGCAGCGCGGCACTGACGATCTGCGCGGCCTTCTGCGGATCGTTGTTGGAGTACTGAACGCCCAGATCCTGGTAGGCGGAGTTCGCCTTCACCGCGTCCTGGAAGCCCTTGGCCCGGTCATCGGTGGTACTGATGCCCGGCTGCACGCTCACCACCAGCACCTTGCCGCCGTTGGGGGCGAGCTGGTGAATGGCGTCGAACGCCGCCTTGCCGCCGCCCAGGTTGTCCGAGGCGATGGCGGACGCGGCAACCGAGGGGTCCTTGAGCGTGGTGTCCACCAGCACGACCTTGATGTTCTGCTGGATAGCCTGCTGAATGGGCTGCTGCATGGCCGAGACGTCGGTGGGCGCGATCAGGATGGCGTTCGGCTGCGACGCGATCACCGACTGCAACACCGGGGTCTGCAGCGAGGGGTCGAACTTCTGCGGGCCGTTCGTGGTCACCGTGGCCCCCACCTTGGCGGCCTCCTCCTGAATGCCGCACTGCATCGTCACGTAGAAGGCGTCCCCGATCACCCCCTGGACAAACGCCAGTTTGAGCGGGCCGCTGCTTGGTCCGGAGCTCGTCGAATTACTCGATCCGCACCCGGTCGCGGCGAGCGCCAGGGTGAGCAAACCGGCGATGATCGCCCCTTTGCGGTTCATCGGTTCACCTTTCTTGGACCACTCCCGAACCGGGAGAGGAATTGGAATTGCAGAGAGGAGCCACGCAGCGCCGCCGCGCGGCGGACCTGATCGACATAGACCGCCGCGATCAACACCGCACCGACCACGACCTGCTGCCAGAACGGCTGCACGCCGAGTATCACGAAACCGTTCTGCAGCACGGTCGGGATGAACAACCCGACCACTGTGCCGAAGATCGTGCCGACGCCG
>DASQPJ010000007.1:0-6594 GCA_035644015.1 Sporichthyaceae bacterium | reverse complement strand
CGCCGCCCGCATCGAGTCCGGGTTGGCGTTGTACGCGTCGTTGACCACGGTGAGCCCGTCGGCGCGCGTGCTGACCTCCATCCGCCACCGACTGCGCGGCGTCGCCGCGGCCAACGCGGGGGCGATCTGCTCGGCCGACATGCCGACCTCATGCCCCACCGCGGCCGCGGCCAACGCGTTGCCGACCTGGTGCAGGCCATGCACTTGCAGGGTCACCGGGGCCCGTCCGGACGGAGTAACCAACACGAACTGGCCGCGCCCGGCCTCCAACGTGACCTGCTCGGCGGTCACCTCGGCCCCGTTCAGTCCAAAGGTCAGCACCCGGGCCTTGGTACGCGCCGCCATGCCCGCGACCAGCGGGTCATCCGCGTTGAGCACCGCGGTGCCACCGGGGGGCAGCGCCTCGACCAATTCGCCCTTGGCCACCGCGATGGCGTCCCGGCTGCCGAATTCGCCGACGTGCGCCACCCCCACGTTGAGCACCACACCGATGCGGGGCGGCGCGATCTCGCACAGGTACCGGATGTGTCCGATGCCACGGGCGCCCATCTCCAACACCAGGTGCCGGGTGGATGGCCCCGCCCGCAGCGCGGTCAGCGGCAGCCCGATCTCGTTGTTGAACGAGCCGGGCGGGGCGACGGTCTCCCCGTGTGCCTCCAACACCGCAGCGATCAGGTCCTTGGTGGAGGTCTTGCCCTGCGAGCCGGTGATGGCGACCACCACCAGGTCGTGCTCGGCGGCCAACCGGGACACCACCAACCCGGCCAACCGACCCAGCGCCTCGACGGTGTCCGCGACCACCACGGCCGGCACCCCTACCGGGCGGGTGGCCAACACCGCGGCGGCGCCGGCGGCCACCGCGCGGGCCGCAAAGTCGTGTCCGTCCACCCGCTCACCGGGCACCGCGACGAACAACGCGCCCGGGGTGACCAGCCGCGAATCGACCACCACCGGGCCGTCCACCAGCGCCTCCGCTGCGCCGTCGTGCACCGTGCCACCGCAGGCCGCGGCGATCTCGGCCAGCCGCAGCGCGATCATCCGCCGGCCTCTCGGATGGCCTCGGCCAACACGCTGCGGTCATCGAAGGGACGGACCACCCCGGCGCTCTCCTGCCCCTGCTCGTGGCCCTTGCCGGCCACCACCACGGTGTCACCGAGCTGGGCCAGCCGCACCGCCAGGGCCATCGCCGCCGCCCGATCGTGTTCGACGTGCAGCTCCCGGGCGGGCACCGCGTCCGCGCCGGCCCGGACGGCGGCCAGGATCTCCGCCGGGTCCTCCGAACGCGGGTTGTCATCGGTGAGCACCACCACGTCGGCGCCGCGCGCCGCAGCCTCCCCCATCAACGGCCGCTTACCGCGGTCCCGGTCCCCACCCGCACCCAGCACCACGATCAACTTCCCGGTGGTCACCGGCCGCAGAGCGGCCAGCAGGGTACGCACCGCGTCCGGGGTGTGCGCGTAGTCGACCACGGCGAGGTACGGCTGCCCGACGTCCACCCGTTCCATCCGGCCGGGCACACCGGGGCAAGCCGCCACCCCGTTGAGCGCCTCATCCAGGGGAACGCCCGCAGCGACCAACGCGACCACCGCGCCCAGCGCGTTGGCCACATTGAACGCGCCGGGCAGCGCCACCGACCCGTCGCCGCGGGCACCGTCCGGGCCGACCACGGTGAACCGCGACCCGTGCGGCTGCGCGATCACGTCCACCGCGCGCCAATCCGCCTGCTCCAGACCGTTCGCGGAGTAGGTCAACACCGGGACCCGGCTCAGGCCCACCAGCCGCGCGCCGTGCTCGTCGTCGAGGTTGAGCACGCCACGGTTCGCGTGCTCCGGCGCGAACAACGCCGCCTTCGCCGCGAAGTAGGCGTCGAGGGTGAAGTGGTAGTCCAGGTGGTCCTGGCTGAGGTTGGTGAACAACGCCGCGGAGAACACCACACCGTCTACCCGATGCATGTCCAGCGCGTGGCTGGACACCTCCATGCTCACCGCGTCCGCGCCGCGTTCGCGCATCACCGCGAGCAGCGCGTGCAGGTCCGGGGCCTCCGGAGTGGTCCGCGCGGACGGGATGGTGTCGTCGCCGATCCGGGTGGCCACGGTGCCCAGCAGCCCGGTGCGGTGTCCGGCCGCGCGCAATCCGGACTCCATCAAGAAGGCCGTCGTGGTCTTGCCGTTGGTGCCGGTGACGCCGAGCGTCAACAGCTGCGCAGCCGGGTTGCCGTAGATCTCCGCGGCCAGTTTCCCGAGCACCGCCCGCGCGTTCTGGGCGACCAATACCGGAAGCTCGGCCAGGCGCGCGCGTTCCCGACCCAACGGGTCGGTGAGGATCGCCGCGGCCCCGGCCGCCGCCGCCTGTCGGGCGAAGCTCGCGCCGTGGGCGTTCTCCCCGAGCATCGCCGCGTACAGGTCGCCGGGGCGGACCTGGCGGGAGTCGTGGGTGATCCCGGTGATCGTCACGTCCGGTCCGGGCGGTGCGGGCAACTCCAGCAGCCCCGCCAACTGCGACAGCGCCACGGGCGTGACGGTGCCGGGGCGCAACGGGGGTGGGGTCACGGCCGCTCAGGCTATCCGGGTCGCCCGTCGTCATCCGACCTCAGCCGTCCGGGCGAGTCGGAAACCATCCGTTTGCGGTGCAACCTACGCCTCCCCCGATCAATCAAATGGGCCACATCAATGATCACGCGGGCGCCATTTTGCGCTCGGAATTACCGGGGGAATTTCAGAATGTGGATCCGTCGTGTCGGTTTGCTGGCCGCACTGTCTGTGAGTGCTTTCAGCGTCGGGGTTTCCGGCGCCAATGCGGGGGCTCCGGCGGCCGGCGCACAGCCGAGCACTGCCGCCGTCGTGACGCTGCCGTTGCCGGCCGGGTGGGTCAACTTTCACACCGAGATCGTGGCGCACCGGGGCGACGTTGCGGTGGCGCCGCCGAACACCCCGGCCTCGGTGACGGCGGCCTTTCACAACGGGGCTGACGCGGCCGAATTCGACGTGCAGGAAACGAAAGACCACCAACTGGTGGTGATGCACGACACCGACCTGGCGGCGAACACGGTGAACTGCACGGGCAACGTGAACAAGATCACCTACGCCCAGTACCGCACCTGCAAGACCGCGGACGGAAGCATCGCGCCGAACCTTTTCGAGACGCTGAAGCCGGTGCGGGACGCGGGCAAGCGGGTGTTCATCCACGTCAAGACCGTCGGCGGGCACAAGTTGGCCCCGCAATACATGAAGGCGGTCAACAAATACGGCCTGAACCGTGGCGACCACGCCGTTTTCTTCAGCGACCAAGAGCCCATGCTCGCCGAGCTGCGCACGGCCGGCGCCGCAAATGTCGGGCTGATTTTCAACAACAAATTGGCGAAGCAGGGATGGGCCTCGACCTACCCCATCCTGGTGCCGTTCATGACCCCGGTGACCGCGGCCGAGGTGCGCGCCGCGCAGGCCCGCGGGCAGATGGTGTACCCGGTGGAGTCGCACCCGCTCACCGTTGAACAGGCGAAGGCGCTGGGCGTGGATGGGTTCCTCACCAACAACCTGGCCAACGCGCTGACCGTACTGGGCTGAGCCGGCGTCAGGAACTCACCAGTCCAGGGTGACCGGGCTCCACGGGACGCCGCTCGGCCGGATGCCCAGGGCCTGCAGCGCGAAGGTCACCGTGCGCATGAATACCGGCCCACCCAGATCGCCACCGAAGTGACCCTTGACGGGTCGCTGCAGCGTCACCGACACCACGATCTCCGGATTGTCAGCGGGCGCGAAGCCGGCGAAGGAGGCGGTGTATCCGCGGTAGCACCCGCACTTGGGGTCGGCGAACTGCGCGGTCCCGGTCTTACCGGCCAGCCGGTAGCCGGGCACCTTGACCTTCCATGCGGTGCCGCCGGGGTGCACCACGGCCTCCAGCATCCGGGTGACCGCCGCGGCAGTCGCCGGGCTGATCACCCGCGAGGTCTCCGAGGCCGCCGGCACGTGCCGCAGGCCGGTGGAGTCGGTCCACGACTCGATCAGCCGCGGCGCGACGCGCACGCCGCCGTTGGCGATGGTCTGGTAGACGCTCGCGGCCTGCACCGTGTTGACCGCGTAGCCCTGCCCGAACGGCACCGTGTACTTCTGGGTGCCCGACCAATCCCCGACGTCGGCCAGGATGCCGCGGCTCTCACCGGGGAAGCTCAACCCGCTCTGCTCCCCGAGGCCGAACGCCTTCATGTACTTGTAGAGCGTCGAGATGCCCATGGTGTCGGTGGCCAGCACGGTGCCGATGTTCGAGGACTTGGCCAGCACGCCGGACAGCGTCAACCGTTCCCAACCGTGGTTGACGTCGTCGTGCAGCACGTGCCCGGCGCGCGGCAGGGTGCCGGGTACCCGGATCTTGGTGTCCGGGGTGGCCGCACCGGAGTCGAGCAACGCGGACATGGTGATGGCCTTGCCGATCGAGCCGGGCTCGTACACCTGGGACACCGCACGGTTGCCGCGGTCCTCGGCCGGCGCGGCACCCGGGTTGTTCGGGTCGAAGGTGGGCGCGGTGGCCATGGCCAGGATCTCGCCGGTGTGCACGTCCTGCACGATCACCGTGCCGCTGTCCGCCTTGGTGCGGCGCACCTGTGACGCGATGGCCCGCTGCGCCACCCACTGGATGTCGCGGTCGATGGTCAGCTGCAGGTCGTTGCCGCCGATCGGCTCGGTGATCCGCCCGCCGGCGGTGGCAATGCGCCCGCCGCGGCTGTCCCGTTCGTAGGTCTGCTTGCCGGGGACGCCGGCCAGGATGTCATCGAACTCGTGCTCGATGCCGCCGGAACCGATGCCGGTGGAATTCACGAAGCCGAGCACGTTCGCGGCCAACGTGTCCGCCGGGTAGATCCGTTTGCTGGAGGCCTCGGCGAACACTCCGCTGATCGGCTTACCGGTGCCGGGGTCGATGGTGGCCGCGACCTGGCGCCACACCATCGGGTCGACGCCCCGGGCCAGCACCACGTAGCGCTTGGTCCGGTCGGCCATCCGAGCGGCCAACGTGGTCTCGTCCACGCCGAGTTGCGCGGACAGCAGGTGCGCGTAGGAGGCCGGGTCAGCGATCAGGTGGGGGTCGGCGGTCACCGTGCGCGCCTCCACGCTGCGCGCCAATACCTCGCCGTCGCGGTCGGAGATCACCCCACGAGTGGCCGGGATGTCGATGGTGCGCAGCCGCTCGCTCTGCGCGACCGCGGCGTAGGTCTGGCCCTGTAGTCCCTGCACCTGAATCAACCGGCCGACCAACAGCGCGACGACCATCCCGAGCAGTCCCGCGCCGATCGCGAGGCGGCGTGCCGGGTCACCCAGCCGGGCACGCACCCGCGGTCGCGCCGGACGACGCTTGGCTGCCGGGCGACGCTTCGGAGCCGGGCGACGTTTCGGGGCCGGGCGACGCGGCGGTGCCGGGCGGCGAGGGGTCATCGCGGCGTCCTCTGCTTGGTGTCGGACTGCTTGCTGTCGGCCTTCTTGGTCGTGACCGGGGCCGGCTTGGCCGCGGCCGGCTTGGCGGCCACCGGCTTGGCCGGCGCGACGGGAGCCGCGGGTGCATCGGGGGCCGTGGCCGCATCCGGCGGGGCAACCACCACGGTCTCCCCGCCTCTACGGGCGCCGGCCTTGTCCTGGTCGGCGAGCTTCTGCCGCCAGCGCGTGGCGTCCTCGGCGGCCTTCTGGCGGGCCTGCTCGGCAGCCTTCTGCCGCGCCGCCTCGGCTGCCGCATCGGCGGCCGCCTGCGCCTTCGCCTCGGCATCGATCTGGTCCTGGGCCGCCTTCTCCGCGGCCCGCTCCTGGGCGGCGGCCGCCGCCGCGGCCTGTTCCGGGGTCAACGCCTGCGGCGCGCCGCCCGCGACCGAGGCGTGCCCGCTGATCGAGCCGTCGGCCAGTCGGACGTAGCCGATGCTGACCGCGGGCACCATGCCGAGCCTGCGGGCATCGGAGGCCAACGCGTCCGGCGAGGTGGAGCGGGCCAACTTCTCTTGCAGCGACGCGGACTGGTCATCGAGGTCGGCGGCGCGCTTCTGCAGTCGGCTCACCGTGAAGGAGCTCTGCGCCAACGCCGTGTTCACCCCGAGCAGCGCGGCCAACCCGACGCTCAGCAGCAACACCATCAGCAACACGAACGAGGTCTTGCCCGGCTTGGCCACGCCCGACGACGGTTCCGAGGCCGCACGAGGGGCGGGCACCGGACGGGCCACCCGCCGGGGGCGGGGAGGTAGGGACAGCGCGCCCGCACTACGCCGCCGCATCACGCGCACCGGGGTTCGCGCAGCTTCTCCGCCGCCCGCAGCCGCGCCGAGGCGGCGCGCGGGTTCGCCTCCAGCTCCGCGGCGTCGGGCGTCTCACCGCGGCCGATCAGCTGCAGCACCGGGGCGTGCTCGGGCAGTTCGACGGGGAACCCCGGGGGGGCAGTGGACGTGGCGCCGGCCGCGAACACCCGCTTGACCACCCGGTCCTCCAGGGAGTGATAGGACAACACGACGATCCGTCCGCCGGAGATGGACTCGGGGGCCCGCGATGCGGACACGTCGATCGCGGCGGGCAGCGCACGCTCCAGCGCCGCCAGTTCGCCGTTGACCTCGATGCGCAGCGCCTGGAA
>DASQPJ010000006.1:0-23940 GCA_035644015.1 Sporichthyaceae bacterium | reverse complement strand
TCCTGAACCAGGGCACACAGGCCTCGCTTCGGATCTGGGCGGCGTGGGTGAACGCGCGCGGAGGGCTGAACGGCCACCCGGTCAAGGTCGAGAGCTACGACGACCAGGGCGACCCCTCCACCGCCGTCTCGTTCGCGAAGCAGCTGCAATCCAAGGGTGTGTTTGCGTTCCTCTGGAACTACACGCTGTTCACGTCGGCGACGCTGATTCCGGCAATCTCCAAGATGGGAATTCCGGAGATCGGGGGAGATGACTTCGACCCCGCGATGTGGACGACGCCGTACATGTTCCCGCAGAACGCGCCGGTGCGGACCCAGGTTGGCGCCGCGTCAGCGTACGGGGCCTCATTGGGCAAGAAGGTGGGCGCGATCTGGTGGTGCATCGAGGCGTCGGTGTGCAAGCGAGCCCAGGAAACCGATGACGCCAACGGCGCCATGGAAGCGGGCGGGGTCAAGCCCGTGCTGAACGTCAGTGTGTCGCTGACCCAGCCCAGTTACCTCAGCCAATGCAGCACCGCCAAGGCCAAGGGCGTTCAGTTCATCATGGCGCACCTGGATGGCGCGAGCCTCATCCGTGCCAAGCGGGACTGCAAGCAGATCGGCTACAACCCGCTGATGTGCAATGTGGCCGGCGCAGTGACGCCGCAGATTCTCACGGCCGAGGAGACCAAGGGTCCGGAGGCAATGTGCTTCAGTGTGGCTCCCTTCGCGTGGTGGGCTTCGGACACCCCGATGGAGAAGGCGTTCCATGACGCCATCGCTAAATTCGCTCCCGAAACGCCCTCGACTTTCGGGTCGTCCGGCGTGTGGGCTGCCGGCGAGATCCTTCGGTCCAGCTCCACGTTCCTCTCCGCCAAGCCCACCCGGGAGGAGTTGCTCAAGGGCTTGTACTCGGTGAAGGACGAGACGTTCGGCGGCCTCACGTTGCCCCTGACCTACGCGCCCAATGCGTCCTTGGACAAGCCGTTGCCGTACTTCAACTGCGCGTATGTCGCCGTTGTCAGCGACCAAGGCCAATGGTCGTTCGCCCCGGGCAAGAAGTTGTACTGCGTCTCACGAGTGACGGACTTCCGTAAGATCTGACTGAACATCGGTAGTACGAGGGGCGGTCCGTGGAATCCACGGACCGCCCCTTCGACGTGTGCTGGGGTCAAGCGTTCGGGACGCGGCCTTTACGAAGCATTAACTTGGCGTACCTCAAGGCCCGGCCGGCTATCTTCGATACTCCGGGGTCAAGCGCGTACTCCGCCCGGCGCGCGGATGAGGAGTTCACGAATGCGCCCCAGCCGGGCGAAAGTAGTCGGATTCGCTGCGCTGGCAGTGCTGGCCGGCCTGCCGACCGCGCAGAGCAGTGACGCGGCAAGCACCGTCGGTGCGGTGGGCACTCGTCCCGCCGTCTGCACCAGTCCGGCCCGGGGGCCGGCGACGGCCCTGGCCGGCGCGGTCGTGGTCAACCCGGCTGTCGACCGGGACCTGATCACCAAGACCAACGCCTACCCGGCCGGCACCAGGTTCTGGCTCGCCCCGGGCGTGCACACGTTGGGCACCAGCAGTACCGGCCAGGTCGTGCCCAAGAACAACGACGTCTTCCTGGGCGCGCCCGGCGCGATCCTCGACGGCCGTGGGGTCAACAACTTCGCCTTTACGCAGCACGCGAGCAACGTCACGGTCCAATATCTGACGGTGCGTAACTTCAATGCCCCGGTCGGTCAGGGCGTGGTGAACCACGACTCCGGTAACAACTGGACGATCGCCGACGACGTCATCACCGCCAACCACGGCGCGGGCATGATGGCCGGCGCCGGGCAGAAGGTCCTGCGCAACTGCCTGAAGGACAACGGCCAATACGGTCTCAACGCCTATCAGACCGGTGACGGCATCACCGGCCTGACGATCGAGGGCAACGAAATCTCCGGCAACAACACCGACGATCTGGAGACCAAGAATCCCGGCTGCGGCTGCACCGGCGGGGTCAAGTTCTGGGCCGTCAACGGAGCGGATGTCCGCAACAATTGGATCCACAACAACCACTCCGTGGGACTGTGGGCCGACACGAACAACAACGACTTCCTGGTCGAGAACAACTGGATCACGGACAACGACTCCGAAGCCGTCTTCTACGAGATTTCCTACAACCTGACGCTGCGGAACAACACCTTCACCGGAAACACCGTCGTCAAGGGGAAATCCTTCGCCAGCAAGGGAAACAACTTCCCGGTGGCCGCCATCTACCTGTCGGAATCCGGGGGAGACGCTCGGGTGCCGGCCCGCACCGGCAAGATCGACATCTACGGCAACCTACTGTCGAACAACTGGTCCGGCATCACCGCGTGGGAGAACGCCGACCGCTTCTGCAACTCCCCGGTCAACACCAGCAGGGGCTACTGCACCAAGAGCGTTCCGTCGACGAGTACCTGTTCCGCACCGGGAATCAACAACCCCCCGCTGTACAGCGACTGTCGCTGGAAGACTCAGAACGTGGCCGTGCACGACAACAGCTTCGCCTTCGACCCGACGGCCGTGGGCTGCACCAACGGCCTGTGTGGGCGGATGGCCATCCTGTCCAACTTTGGCAGCCAACCCTCCTGGTCTCCCTACCAGGGGCAGGTCATCGAGGACGCCGTGACGCTGCATCAGAACAACGTGTGGAGCAACAACGCCTACACCGGCACGTGGGGCTTCATGGCCCACGACACCGGCGTCGCCCTGAGTGCCGCCGGCTGGACCGCGGCGCCGTACCACCAGGACGCGGGGAGCACGTTCAACGGCGCGGTCATTTCTCCCAAGGTCAATATCCTGGACGCGGATACCGCCGGCGCCGAGGGGAGCGTGGGCCAGTGGCGGAACTGGTTCTCCAGCAAGGTTGCCCGGACCACCAGCGTCGCGCACTCGGGCACGGCGAGCCTGCAGATCTCGGCCACGGCCAACTACGGCTGGGGGACGCAGCTGGCCAACTACCCGGGGTTCGCCACCACCAGCGGGGCCAAGCACGTGTCGCTCTGGATCCGATCCGGGTCGACCTCGGCCAACAACGCCGTGGTCACCCTCACGGTCACCTGGAAGAACGCGTCCGGCGGTGACCTCGGGGTGACCACGTTGGCCAGTCCGACGCTGATCGGGTCGTGGCAACAGGCGTCGGTGGCGGTGACCGCGCCGACCGGGACCGCCCGGGCGTGGCTGACCCTGACCGGAACCACCGCCAACGGCAGCATCGTCCAGCTCGACGACATCTACGTCGGGTCCTGACCGTAGGCGGCTACCACACGGCGCGTAGCGCGCTCCCGCGCGCATAGCTGCGGATCCGGGTGTCCTTCGTCAGAATCGGCACACCGAGTTCGACCGCAGTCGCGGTGAGAATGCGGTCCACGGGATCGCCCGGGAAGGGACTCAATTCGCCTGCGGTGACCGCGATCTGCGCAGTGAACGGCGCGAGGGAGATGCGGTCCTCGGCCAACACGTCGTGGCTCCAGGAGGTGGTGGGGCGATCAAGGGAGATGCGCTGCTTGTCGACCAGCATCGCGACCTCCCAGAACGTCATCGGGCTGATGAGCAGTTCTGCTGCGTCGTCGATGTGACGCCGTGCGGTGGCGGACAGGCGTCGTCGGTCTGCCTTCCACCACAACAGGACATGAGTGTCGAGCAGGATCCGCTCAGCTGTCGGCATCCCACGCCTCGCCGGCGGAGAAGTACGCCTCGTCGTCGGTCGCCAGGAGGGTCACCGAGCCCTCCGTCGACGGGGCCGCCGCTATCGGCACGACGCGCGCCACCGGGACGCCGCGCTTGGTCACGACGATCTCCGTGCGCCGGCCGGCGACCTCGTCGAGCAGCGCCAGGCAGCGTGCTTTGAATTCGCCTGCCCCAACAGTGCGCTCAGCCATGACGCCGACGATATCACTATGGTCATGGACTATGGTCATGCATGTCGATCTTCGCAAAGACATCGGCCCACCAGCGACGGTAGATCTGGTCGGTGATCTCAGCGGGCGCGGGGCGCATGATCCGCATGTAGAGGTCGAACGTCACCAGCCCTTGATCCGCGGCCATCTCGGCCATGACGAAGGCCGCGCGCTCACCGACGCCGAAGCGCAGATTTAGGAACAGCGCCGGTCCCGAGGCCTCGTCCAGCAGCGGCGGGAACTTCCAGGGCGAGTCGTCCGAACCGAAGTGCTCCTGGTCCTCGGGCCAGCGGTCGGTGAGCGCTTCGACGAATGCTCGGATCGGCGGAGTCGGTTCAAACCCAGCTCCGACGAAGTATTGACGCATCATCTCGCCGCAGACGATCCCGGCCGTTGCGTCGTCCTCCGGACGCGGCCCGTCCCAGACCAACAGTTGATAACCCACCTGACGCCCCTCCCCGATGTGAGGTGAGAGTCTGCTCGAGATGGGTGTGTCTGCGCGGTCGCCTGAACAGATTGTGGATAACGGCCGCCGCCAAGTGCTATCAGGGGAAACGGGTTGGAGCCCGTCCCGGCCATCATCACTCCGGACGCCTCCTGGTCTGGCAGGCTCGGGGCTTCGGAGGGACCGGTGATGGCTGTCTCGAGGCGCTCGGTGCTGGGATTTGGGCTGGCCGTCGCCGCGGCGGGTATCACCGGTGTCGGCGGCCTCGCGGCCACCGGCAAGCTGGACCGGGCGGAGAGCGCCGCGCGACGGCGCTTCGAAGGGGACGGCCCGAACAAGCCCCCACCGGATGTCCCGACCGGTGGCCTGGTGACCGGATCCTTTCGTTCCGCAGCGATGAACGACGCGGACGTCGCGTACGCGGTGTCCTATCCGCCCGGCTCGCCGACCGACGCGCAGCTGCCGGTCGTGCTCGAACTGTATGGCCGCGGCAACAACCACTTGACCCCGTTCGCTGACAGCGACCTTGCGCTTGGGAAGTTCCAGTCCGCGGTCGTGGCTGCGGGCGCGCGGCCATTCGCGATCGCCACCGTCGACGCGGGGCCGGCTTCGTATTGGCACAAGCGGGCTTCCGGGATTGATCCGCAGCTGATGATTCTGCGGGAGTACTTACCCCTGCTCGCGAAGCGAGGTCTACGCGTCGACACGTTCGCCCTGCACGGGGAATCCATGGGCGGCTACGGCGCATTGCTGCTGGCCCAACGCGTGGGCAACGGACGGGTCGTCGCCGTTGCTGTCGACGCGCCGGCTATCTTCCGCCGAGCCGCCGACACCGCGCCGGGCGCTTTCGACGGTCCGGCGGACTTCGCCGCGCACGACGTCATGGCCGACAGCGCCAAGCTCGCGGGTATCCCGACCCGAATCGTGTGCGGATCGCTGGACCCGTTCTACGCTGCGGTCAAGGCTTTCGTCGCGCTCCCGCACTCACCGCACATCGAGACTGCCTATGGCAAGGCCGGACACTCGCCGGCCTACTGGCGCTCCGAAACCGCAGCGCAACTGGGCTTCCTCAACCGCTATCTGAGCTGACCCGGGCGTCTCAGACGCAGGTGAACCGGCCGCTGTTGACCGGCAGTTCAACGCGAAGGCGGCGGACCTGCTCCTGCGCTAACGCGCCGTCATACCGCCGTCGGAGGCGATGATCGAGCCGGTCATGAACGCGGACTCCTCCGAGGCCAGGAACAGCGCCAGGTTGGCGATGTCGTCGGCCTCGCCCAGTCGCCCGAGCGGGTACTTCTCCAACGTCAATGCCATGCCGCGGTCGTAGTCCCCGCCGCCACGGATCGCGATAAACGGGTCGATCAGCGGGGTGTGGACGGTGCCGGGGCAGATCGCGTTGGCCCGCACCCGGCGCGGGGCCAGGTCGATCGCCATCGACCGGGTCAGCGAAATCACCGCGCCCTTGGCGGCGCAGTAGGCGGCCGAGTTCTCCACCGCGACCAGCCCGGCCACCGAGGCGGTGTTGATGATCGACCCGGTCCGGCCCTCGGCCGGGTTCATGTGCGGCAGAGCGGCGCGCGTACAGAGGAATGCGCCCTTGACGTTGACCGCGAAGCAGCGGTCCCAGTCGTCCTCCTCGGCCACCGCCACCGAGCCGCGACCGAAGATGCCCGCGTTGTTGAACAGCGCGTCGATCCGGCCGAAGTGCGCGGCGATGGCGTCGAAGGCGGCCGTCACACTGGTCGCGTCGGCCACGTCAGCGGTGACGGCCAGCGCCTGCCCGCCCTCCTTCTCCACCAGGGCGACGGTTTCCTCGGCCGCCTCGGCGCGCAGGTCCAGCACGGCCACCGCCGCGCCCTCCGCGGCGAAGCGCACCGCCGCCGCGCGTCCGATCCCTGAGCCGCCCCCGGTGATCGCCGCCACCTTGTCGGCCAGTCGAACAGTCATCGAGTCCTCCGGGTCACAGGGCGGTCCAGCCGCCGTCAATGTTCAGCGCCGCACCGGTCAGATACGCCAACCGGCCCGAGGCGAGCACCGCGATGGCCTCGGCGATCTCCTCGGGTTGGGCCACCCGGCCCAACGGAATCTTGGACTCCACCATGTCACGCAGCTCCGGCTGGTCCAGCCGCCAGGCCGTCATCGGGGTGTACACCATGCCCGGGCATACCGCGTTGGATCGGATGCCGTGCGCGGCGTAGTCGATGGCCAACGACTTGGCGAACATCACCGCCGCGCCCTTCGAGGTCACGTAGGCCGCCCGGCCCGGGAACACGATCTGCCCGGCCACCGAGGCGACCGTGATGATGTGCCCGGTGCCGGCTGCCATCATGGTGGGCAGCGCGGCCCGCGAGCACAGGTACGGCCCGCGCACGTTCACCGCCTGCACCCGGTCCCATTCCTCGACGGGGGTCTCGTGGCACGTGGTGGCCGACGCCGAACCGCTGATGCCGGCGTTGTTCACCAACACATCGACGCGCCCGAAGAGCTTCACTATCTCCGCGAAGGCCGCCTCGACGGATTCCGGGGAGGTGACGTCGGCGGCGATGCCGACGCCGTCCGAGCCCGCCGCCATCTTGGCGGCGTCGGAGTCCAGGTCCAGCACGGCGAGGGTGAACCCCTGGGCGATCAGGGCGACGCAGGTCGCCCGGCCGATCCCGGAACCCCCGCCGGTGATCACGGCCACCCGCGCCGCCTGATGGTCGGTCACAAGTCCCGCAGGTCCGTGTTACCGGCCCGCAGCCGGGACAACTGAATGAAGTGCTCCGGGTTGAGGAACAGCTCGTTCATCCACCCGAGCTCATCGATGGTGATGCCCTTCTTGATCAGGTAGTCCAGGTACTGGAAGGCATCTTTGGCGCCGAAACCCACGTGGTGCGCGCCGAGCAGTCGGCGGGATTTGTTGTCGTAGATGCACTTCTGGAAGCCGGTGAACTCCGGGCGGGTGAACCCGTAGAGCATGGTGCCCTCGGACAGCGGCAGACAGATGTCCCCGTGTGGCATGCCCTTGGGCGGCATCTGGATCACGGTGATGTCGCCGTACTGCTCGATGGCTTCTTCTTCGGACAGCCCGACCCAGGTCACCTCGTAGGTGGTGTGCAGGAAGTCCGGGTACTCGGAGAAGTCGAACTCGATGTCCTCCCCGGAGATGTTCCGCGCCGCGGTGACGCCGCACTTGCGGGCCTTGAACATCTCCATCGGCGAGCCGATCAGGTCACCGATCGCGTAGACGCCGGGGACGTTGGTCTGCATGCGGCCGTTGACCTTGAGGAAGCCCTTGTCATCGACGTCCACGCCGAGGGTCTCCACGTAGTGCCGGCTGTCCGGGCGTTCGCCGGTGGCGAGGAACACGAAGTCGGTCTCCAGGACGTGTTCGGTGCCGTCCGCCAACCGGATGCGCACCGCGGTGGCCTCCTCCCCGCCGAGCACCTCGAGGGTGTCGGCGCCCTCGTGGATGGTGACGCCGCGGACCTTCATGTTGTCCACCACGTATTGGCGGGTCTCCTCGTCCACGTGGTGCATGCTCTGCGTGCGCATCAGTGGTGACCGGGACACGATTGTGGTGTGGCAACCGGTGGCCTGGAAGAACGAGCCGTATTCCAGGGCCACCTTCGATCCGCCGACGATGACGCAACTCGTCGGTTCGTAGTCCAGACCGGGGTCGATCAGCGAGGCGAAATCGAACACCCGCTTCTTGTCCAGGCCCGCGATGTCCGGCGGGAGGTAGGTGCGCGCGCCGGTGCCCAACACGATGTTGTCCGCGGTGTAGACCTTGCCGTTGGTCTCCACCGCGAGCTTCCCGTCAGCCTGCCGGGGCAGCACGGTGGCGAAGGAGTTGAGGATGTACTCCATGTCCAGCTGTTCCTTGGACTGCCAGTTCATGAAGGCGTGCGCGTTGTTGCGGCCGGCCTTGAACAGGTTGACCATGTCCAGGATCGAGGCGCGGGACTCATCCCACTTCGGGAACCAGTACGTGTCCGAGTTCATCCGCATGTAGTCCATCTCGCGCGCGGCCTCGGAGAACAGATGGTGCGGCACGCATGCCTGGTGCGGACACGACCCACCCAGGAACGGCCACTTGTCGATGACCAGCTGCCGCAGACCGCGGGCCTGGGCGAAGGCCGAGCCGAACCGCCCACCGGCGCCGCCGCCGACGTAGATCACGTCGTAGTGCGGGCCCTTATCGGTGTGCACGTGCTCCAGCGCCTCGGTGACGATGCCTTCCTCGGCCTGGTGAATCAGGCCCTCCCACTCGGGCATCGACAGATGATTGCCACGCAGGTCCATCGGGTTCCTTTCTCAGTGCACGCGCAGCCTCAGCCGTGCATCGGGTCTTTGATCTCGTAGCCCAGCGCGCGGATGTCATCGATGGTCCACATCCGTTCCATCTCGATCAATGGCTGACCGATCAGCGTGCGCCCGTCGCGACGGAGGAGGCCCAGGTCGAGAATCATGTCGGCCAGGTCCCAGCCGTGGTACTTCTCCCACACCTGGCGGCGGTGCCCGTAGGCCTCCGGCCAGGTACGCAGGATCCACTCGCACCCCTCGCTGCAGCAGGCATAGTTGCGCCCGTTCAGCTCGAAGATCCGGGCCTCGTTGATGTCCAGGCGCGGCATCGTGCAGGGCAGCTGGCAGACCTGGCAGATCGGCGGCAGACCCGGCAGCTCCTGCAGCATGATGTGCCCGCCGGCCGGGTCGGCCAACGCCTTGTAGCCCTCCCAGTAGCCCTGGTAGGCCGCCGACCAGCCCGGGTAATGGTTCTCGAACCACTCGAAGTCCGGGGCGACCATGGCATCCGAGCGCCAGAAGTTCAGCGGCCACATGGCGGACAGCACCTGCCCGAGGGTGTGGTGCGCCCAGGTGACGTCATCGGCCGCAACGCCGAGCCGGCTGGGCGCCTGTACGCCGAACTCGGAGAGCCGGTCGATGTAGTTGCCGACGAAGTCGTCGACGACCCATTCCTCCCACTGCGACTTGTAGCTCCACGGCCGGTTCTTGGTGCCGTACTCGGACTGCCACCCGACCAGGGCGTCCAGCGTCTTGTGCGAGTGCCAGAAGTGCCGCTCCAGGGACTGGTTGAGGTGCGGCAGGTTGTCCTCCTCGGCCAGCAGCTGCATCAGCGAGCCGTAGCCGTTGGCCATGTGCCGGGCCTCGTCGGACTGGATGGACAACATGGTGCTGACGAAGGCGTTGTCCCCGGCCATCATCGCCGCCTGGGGCGAGGCCACCAGCAGGATGTTGGTGAACGCGGTCTCCAGCACCACGTTGAGCGCAATGATGCAGTCCAGCGGGTCCCCGGTGTTGAAGTGCTGGAACTCGCCGATGGAGACCAAACCGCCGGGGTGCTTGTAGATGGCCGGCTGCGAACGGTCCCAGCCGTACGGGTCCTGCCAGTGCTTGACGTAGTAGTTGCGCAGCGACATCTCCAGCTGCGTGTGGCGCACCTCGTCGAGCATCTGCGCCGCGTAGCCCTGGCGCAGCTCCTGGCTCTGCACCGCGGAAATGATCATCCCGCAGCCCGCCACCGCCTGGAACTCGGCGTTGGTCAGGTCCGGCAGGGTGAGTTTGAGGCACTCGACGAACCGCGGCTCGATGCCAGAGATTTCGTTGGCCCGAATGGCGCCGTCGATGATGCTGTGGGTGCGGTCGTCCTTCTCCGCTTCCATCTTTACGTAATCGCGGATCAGCACCCGGAAGGGATCCTTGCCCTTCTTCGGCATCTTGTACTTGGTCTCGTACTTGGGGGACTGGTCGGCGAAGGTGTAGTCCCAGTCGTAGGACTTCGTCTTCTCGTGCAACTGCACCAAGCTGGACGGCACGGGGGTTCTCCTGTCGGGTCAGTCCTGGAACCGCTCGGGTTTGATCTCGGAGTGCAGATCGATCCGTCCGTCACCGACCACGATGCGTCCGTAGTAGGTGCTCATGTTGACCAGGAAGATGTCGGTGTCGATGTCACGCCCGGCGATCTCGCTGATCGCGGCCATGTCGAAGCTCAATCCGCCGTCGCGTTCGATCTTGTAGAAGACGTCGCGGAAGCTGATGGTGGCGTCTGGCTGGGTCTCCTGGACGTGCTCGACCGCGGCCTCGGTGTCGGAACCGGTGATCAGCGAGATGCCGACCCGGCCGACCTTGGTGTTGGTGGTGCTCACGCTGGGCTCCTCGAGAGTGGGGTGACGGGGCCGTCAGAGACCGGCGGCAGCGACGGCGTCGCGCTGATCGGCGAGGAGGCGCGCGAGCGTCTCCTCGGCACGGCGCCCGTTGACCGGGGCGTGGGCGAAGTTCGCGAGGAACGCCTCAGCGGCGTGGGTGATCATGGGCTGCCAGGTGCCGAGCCAACCCTGGATCACCGCGAGGTTGGCGGCGCCGTGCGCGGGATCAGCGCACACCAGTCGAGCCAGGTCCCGGGCGGTGCTCAGGGCCCGTTCCGCGGAGGCCACCGACTGCGCCAGCACGGTCGCGGTCGCCGGGTCACCGAAGGTGGAGGCGGAGCGGCTGAACAGTTCGGCCTTGGCCAGCTTGCCCAGGATCGGCTCGAAGACCAGTCCGGTGACCAGCAGGATCTCCACCCAGTCGCGGCTGGCCGCGATGTTCTCCACCACCTCGCGAATACCGATCAGCGAGGGGTCGCACATCCAGGCATCACGGGCGTCTGCGTCGGAGAAGCCGGGGATCTCCTCGGCGAGGAAGTCCAGGTGCAGCACGATGTCCTGCAGCACCCGCATCCGGTCCGCCGCCTGGAAAACCGTGGCGAACTCGACGGTGTCCGAGCGCGCTTCGCGGACCGCGTAGGCCAACGCGAGGAACAGCCCGTACTCCACGAACGGCCACGCGGCGTAGGTGCGGCCGAGGACCTCCTTGGCCCACACCGGGTTCACGCCCTGCGCGGACCCACTGGTGAGCACCGGCAGCAGTCGGGCGAGTGCCTGCTCGTCCTGATTGGCGTCGCTGACATACGGCCGCTGCCAGGTGCGGTGCGTGTCGCGGAAGTCCGACCACACCGTGCTGATCACTGCGCTCGACGAGTCGTCCCAGGGCGCGCGGCCGTCATCGAAACGCAGCGGCCAGTCCACGTCCAACCACTGCTCGGGACCCGACTGCTGGCCCACCGTGTACGACTCGTACTCGGTCGGCTTGCGTTTCTCGGGGGTGAACCAGACGAACGTGCGGAAGCCGTCCGAGGTCTCCGTCGCGTGCCCTGCCATCGCTGCGCCCTTTCACCCGGTGGTGGGTTCCGATTTTTGGCATGGGCCGGCCGTACGAGTGGGGTGCCACGCTTGTGCACCCCACCCGTTGGCCTGGCTCACTCAGGCGTTGGCTGCGGCCTTCGCCAGGTGTTCCTCGCGGACGATCGCGGCGCCGTCAGCGAGGGCCTTGAGTTTGTTCTGCGCGATCATGCGCGGCATGTTCGGCAGACCGCAGTCGGTGGTGACACCGAGGCGCTCGATGGGGACGTACTCCAGGCAGCCGCGGATCTTGTCGGCGACCTCGTCCGCGGATTCCGTGATCAGGCTCTTCACGTCGATGACGCCGGCCACGAACGGCTTGGTCCAGTTGGCATCCAGCAGCGGCTTGAGGTCGGAGGGACCGCAGCGACCGATCTCGAAGTTCAGCACGTCGATGTCGGCCTCGAGCACCTTCGGGAAGATCGAGCCCGCCCGGTTCGGCGTCTCCGAGACACCCTTGGGCCGCTTGTCGATCTCGTAGATGCCGCCCTCGACGTGGTCCTGGTCGCCCTCGTAGGACACGTAGGCCGGCGTGCCGCCGTAGTTGCCCCAGCAGGTGTGCACCCAGATCTGCGCGTCCACGTCCTTGACGGTCGCGTTCAGCGCCTCGATCTCCCAGTCGCCCATGCCGTACGGCCAGACGAACTCGTCCAGCTGGATGATGTCCACGCCGATGCCGGAGAGTTCCTTCATGTCCTCGTTCAGGGCCTTGGCGTAGGCCATCGAGAGCTCGTTGATGTCCTTGTAGTGCTGGTTGTTGGTGGCCGCGGACATCGCGCCGACACCGGTGTAGGAGATCTTGATCGGCCGGTTGGTGGCCTTCCGGACCGCCTTGAGCGTCTCCACGTGGTACGGGTAAACGCGGTTGATCTCGCCCACGCAGGTGGGGGCGTACAGCGAGCTGTAGATCGGCACCGGGATGTTCGGGCCGTTCATCACGAAGCCGCTGCTGCGCTCCATGTAGTGGTAGAGCAGTTGGCCGTAGGAGTCGGAACCGCCGAAGACGCGACCGTCGGCGATGATGTCGAACCCGGCGCGTTCCTGGTCATCCACGATGCACGAGATGCAGTCGTAGAGCGCTTCCTGCTCCATGGAGTCGAAGACGAAGCGGGACGGGTTGCCGGGGTACTTACCGATGCCACGGAACCAACGCGGTTCGGGGTAATTGCCGACCATGGTGACCGGCAACAAGATGTCTTGGTTACCCACGCGCATGGTGCATCTCCTCGAAGCGAGATTCATCGGGACGGCCGCTGCTGGGCCATGTGCTGAGCCCGGCGGTAGCCATACTCAATCGCCGCCTCCCCGCACGGGGCCATGTGCAGATCGGCAACGCGACCGGCTTTCCCTTTCCCGAGCCCGCAACCCGTGGCACGGTGGGGGTGCTCGTTCACGCCCTCCGGGAGGTTGCAGTGGCGTCATCGGCAACGCAGCACGCGTCCCGCGCCGTGGGGTCCGGCCACGACGCCGCCTGGGTGGAGTTGATCGGCAAGCTCGCCGCGGGCGGTCGGTTGCGCCCGGACGAGGCGGCTGCGGACTGCCTGACGGCCGCGCTGTTGTTGCTGGCCGCCGACGGTGCCGGCCTGGTGGACTGGACCGGCGGGCAGGCCGAGGCCATTGCGCAGGTCGGTAGCAGCATTCCGGCGTTCACCTGCCGGCCCTCGGCCGGTATCGGGCGTTGGGCCGGGGCCGCGGTAGCGACCGTGTCGGTGGACCCGCGCACCGACCTGATTGCGGTGCGCGAGGGCGGCCCGGACTTCAACGTCGACGATGTAGCCCTGCTCGCCGCCCTGGCCGCCCTGGTGGGCTGGGCCGGGGCCGGGCGCAACGGCCTGCAACAACTGCTGCAGGGCTTCGTGGCCCGACCGGCCGCCTCGCTGGACCCGGCCGAGGTGCTCACCGCCAGCGCCGAGACGGCCGCGCACGTGATGGGCGCGGAGATCGCCGGTGTGCTGCTGCCCGACGCCACCGGCGAGGCGGTGGAAATGCATGCCGCGGTGGGCAATTCGCAGTTGGCCACCTCTCGGTTGCGGGTGCCGCGCGGCGAGGGTCTGGCCGGTCGGGTGTTGGCCACCGGGCGGGCGCAGCGGGTCGCCGACTACACCACCGACCTGACGTCCTCGCCGGGTTTGGTGGCGCTGTCCGACATCGAGGGCACCTGCTCGGCGATGGCCGTGCCGATGCTGCGCGACGGCGTGCTGGTCGGCGTCATGTGCGTGTGGCGACGCCGCCGGGAGCTGTTCACCGAAGCTGACGAGGCCCTGTTCACCGCGTTGGCCGGATTGTGCGCGGCCGCCGTGCACAACGCCACCGCGCACGCCACCGCCCGGGGGGAGTTGGCCGCGGCCCGCGCCGAACGCGACCGCCTGGCCGTGACGTTGAGCCGGGCCGACCGCACGCTGAATCTGCAGTGGGCGCTGAACAAGATCACCCGCGAACGCGGCGATCTGACCGCGGTGCTGCGCACCGTGGGGTCGATGGCGGCGTGCAGCGCCACCGTCATCGATTCCGAGGGCAGTGCCACCGGGTGGGACTCCATCGCTGCGCCGCGCGAACTCAACGAGCGGTTGCGCAGTTGGCTGGCCGCCCAGCAGAACGAGATGGCGCCGAACGACGTCGAGGTTGTCGAGGTTTCCGGTGGGTGGCTGGTGGTCACCCCGGTGCGCGCGGTGGGCGTCTCGTTGGGTCACCTGGCGTTGGGCTTTGCCTCGTTGCCCGGCGACGAGCAGGAAGCGATGGCCGCGCAGGCGGCTCTTGCCGCCGCGGTGTTGCTGTTCCGCGACGAGACCACGGTGATCGCGGCCCGCCGGGCCGAGGCCGAGTTCGTCTGGGATCTGCTCGACGGCCGACTGCCCGACGAGGTCGAGGCCTCACTACGCGCCCAGCACCTGGGCAGTGGGTTCGCGCTGCCGGCCCGGGTGGTCGCGGTGTCGATCCCCGGTGCCACCGCGCGGGCCACCCGCAACGCCTGGACCGTGGATCAGGTGGAGCGGGCCCGGGCCGGCACCGGGCGGCTGATCACCTCGGTGCTGCTGGCCGCGGGCTGCGCGCGTCCGGTGCTGGCCGCCCGCGCCGACCTGTTCGCCGCGCTGGTCCCGTTGGCCGGGCTGGACGACCGCGCGCACCGGGCCCAGATGGCCCGCGCCTTCGCCGAGGTGCGCTGGCCCGGCGGGGTGGAGGCGTTGGTCGGTATCGGCGGTCGGGTGGATCACGTGGCCCGCTTCGCCGAGGGTTGGCGCGAGGCGCTGCTCGCGGTGTCCGCGGCCACGCCGTCGGTGACCGCCGCGTTCGAGGACCTGGGCGTCTTGCAGTACCTGCTCGCCCCCACCACCCGGGCCGACCTGGAGGGCTTCGCCCAACGGCGCATCGGTGAGCTGGTCGGGTACGACGCCCAGCACGGCACCGATCTGGTGGCGACGTTGGAGACCTACTTGGACGCGGAGTGCAGCACCCGGCGCACCGCCGAGCTGATGTTCGTGCACCACCGCACCATCACCTACCGGCTCAACCGCATCGAGGCGGTGGCCGGGGTGCGGCTGCGTTCGCCGGAGGACCGCCTCGAATTGCAACTGGCCCTGAAGATTCGCAAGCTCGGGGAGGGCGGCGGCGAGCAGAAGGGCGGGCCGGTCGCCAGCGGGCGGACGTGACGCCGACGCCACCGGTGATCGCGGACTACGTGGCTGCCTGGAACTGCGCCGACCCAACGCGGCGTGCTGCGTTGCTGGCCGCCTGTTGGGCACCCGGCGCGACCTACACCGACCCCACCGTCGCGTTGTCTGACGCCGACGAACTCCAGGCGCACATCGTGGGCAAGCAGCGCGGTCGTCCGGGCGCGGTGATCGAGGTGACCGGCCCGGTGGACGCGCACCACGACTGGGCCTGGTTCCGGTGGCGGGCGCACCTGGACGACAGCACGCTGGTGTCCGGCTTCGACTGCGTGCAGTTCGCGGCGGACGGTCGGTTGCAGTGTGTCGTCGGTTTCTTCGACGTTTGAACAACAGGAAACCAATGGCGCCCGGCTTTGTCCGGGCGCACATGTCGGGCCCGTCGAAGGCGCGCTTACAGTCCGAGCAGCACGAGGAATCAAGCCAGGGGAGCGAGCGATGAGAACAGCATCAATCGCGCAGATCGGAATCGAGCACCCGACCTCGGGTCTGCTCCGTTCGGTGAGCGATGACGAGAAGGCCGCCTACGCCCGCGACGGTGCGGCGATCGTCAAGGGCATCCTCCCGCTGGACTGGATCGACTTCATGCGCGCCGCCGTGCAGCGGATTCTGGACCTCTCCGACCCCTCCTCCCAGAACTACGCCGACGACGACCAGCCGCGGTTCTTCTCGCAGACCTTCCCCTGGATGTTCGACGATGCGTTCAAGGCCTGGGCGATCCGCGGGCCGATTGTGGACGTGGCCGCCCAGGTCATCGCCGACCCCGAGGTGGTGTTCTTCTACGACCAGATCTTCGCCAAGGAACCGGGTGCCGGGAAGGCCACGCCGTGGCACCAGGACCTGCCGTTCCTGCCCATGGCCGGCGAGCAGATGCTGCGCATCTGGGTGCCGATGGACCATGTCGGCGCCGACGGCGGAGCGATCCACTACCTGCGCGGCTCACACCGCTGGGAGACCATCTACCACCCGATCGGCTTCAAGAACATCTCGGCAATCACCGACACCTACGTGAACTCCCCGTACGCCGACTGGCCGGACTTCGAGGCCGACTACGCCAAGTACGACTGGCTGGTGGCCGAGGCCGAGCCGGGTGACCTGTTGCTGCATCACCCGATGACGATTCATGGTTCCCTCGGCAATCTGACGACCAATTACCGCCGCGCGGTTACCAGCTTCTACGTGGGTAACTCGACCAGCTGGAACCCGCACGTGGCGAACATGTTCCACAACAAGAGTCTGTGCGGGCATGTGAGCGCACCGGACCTGGCGGCCGGTGGACCGGTGGAGTGCGAGATGTTCCCGCGCGTGGCCCCGAGGTGAGCATGCGAATCTCGATCAACATCGGCGGCGACGTCACCGGGACCCCGACCCCGCCGAGTGCGGTGGCCGACCAGGCCGTGGCCGCCGAGGAGGCGGGCTTCCCGGCGGCGTGGACCACGCACTTCATGCGGGGCACCGACTCGTTCCCGGTCATCTCCGTGGCCGGCGCCCGGACCAGCACCATCGACCTGGGCATCGGCATCGTGCCGACCTACCCGCGCCACCCGTACACGATGGCGCACGAGGCGGCCACCGTGCAGTCGTTGATCGGCGGGCGCCTGACCCTGGGCATCGGGGTGTCGCACAAGCCGATCATGGAGGGGATGCTCGGCTTCGATTTCAGTGCCCCGGCCGCACACATGCGCGAGTACCTGCAGGTTCTGGGTCCACTGCTGCGCACCGGCGAGGTCGCGCACCGCGGCGAGCGTTTCCAGGTCGAGGCGGGCTTCAACATCATCGGGTTCTCACCCGTGCCGATCGTGATCGGCGCCCTCGGTCCGGCCATGCTGAAGGTGGCCGGTGAGTTGGCCGACGGCACGGTCACCTGGCTGGCCGGACCCCGTGGGGTCGCCGAGCACATCGCGCCCACCCTGTCCAAGGCGGCCGCGGACGCCGGCCGTCCGGCGCCGCGGATCATCGTGGGTCTGCCGGTGGCCCTGTCCGAGGACGGGGCACTGGCCCGCGCGGCGTTGGACACCGCGTTTGCCCGCTACCCGACGCTGGCGAACTACCAGCAGTCCTTGGCCCGCGAGGGTGCGGAATCGGTGTCCGACGTGTGCCTCTGGGGACCTCGGGACAAGGTCTTGGGACAGCTGCGTGAATTGCGCGACGCCGGGGCCACCGAGTTGTGGCCGGTGCCCATCGACGTGCCGGGCGACCCGGACGCGTCGGTGGCCCGCACTACGGAGTTCCTCGCCTCGCTGGCCCCGGAGTTCTAACCCCATCACCCTCTTGCGTCCGAAGAAGCGTGAGCTATAGCTCACCCTTCTTCGGACGCCGAGTGGGGTCAGAGCTGGGAGCGGGACCAGTCCACGGCCTGGAAGGGCACCTCCTGGCCGACGTCGATCTGGATGGCCTCGCGCGACTTCAACGGGATCGCGGCCGGGTCGCCGGTGTAGGGCTTGCCGTCCACGAACATGGTCAGCGCCCCCCTCTCATTGCCGACCTGGCCTGAGTTCAGCGTCTGGCCCCACAGCTCGAAGAACTGCCCGAGGGTGTAGAGCGCCTCGGTCGGAGACTCAACGTGGATGACCCCGTCGATGGTGTGCGTGTGCAGCCAGTAGAAACAGCGAGCGCCCGCCCCTGCGAACGGGCCGCCCGGGGTGTTCTGGATCAGCGGCGGCACGATGCCGATGCCGGCCGGCACCGGGCGCTCGGCGCCGTTCACGAACACCGCCAGATGGCTGTGGATGTGGTAGGCCACCTGCTCGCTGGACTCGCACTTGATGCCGTCCACGGTCTCCCCGCCCGCGGCGTCGGTGAGGCCGGCCAACACCGTGCCGCCCTCGGGGGTGATGCCCTCGGCGCCGGTGTCGGTGGGCGCCGGGGTGGGGAAGGCGGCCAACTTCCCGTCGCCGTGCTTGCTGCTGCCACACCCGGCCAGTGCGGCGACCACCACCACGCCGCAGATGAACAGCGGAATCCGCCGGTTGCGGCCCTGCCCGTCCTGCGTCACCGCGACCACCCCCTCACTCGGTCCTTCGTGCCGGTGCACAGCCTGCCGTGCCGGTGAGAAACCGTGACGGCCGGCATGAGGAACCGGAAAGAATTTTCCCGGACCTCATCGGACGAATGCGGACAAAGAACCTGTCGGGCACGGAGGGTGTTGTGCCGATTGTCATGCGTGACCTGCCCGTTCGGGGGATCGTGTTTGTGTCCGTCCGGATGAGGCGCCATCGTCGGTGTCGCGGCACTCTTTGAGTTGCCGCTCGCGCATGGAGGGGCCGGAGACGTCGTCGACGTTTGCGGTGGCGCGAAGCTCAGCCGGCCGGGCCCGGGGCGTTAGTTCGCCCCGGCCCGTCGCCGGGGCGCCACGGTGCTGCCGGGTACCAGGAGGGGTTGGGTCCATGGACTCCAAGAACACGCCGCGCGCGTGGCCGATCCGTCAGCGCAAGAAGGACGACGGTGTCGTCGAGCGCGACCCGTGGGCGACCAAGCCCAAGGTCGACGCGCTTGCCCCGGCCATCCCGGGGCAGACCACCGCGCAGAACGCGGCCGACTCGATGGCCGCCGCGCTGGAGGACGCCTGGCGCGCCTACGGCGAGGTCGTGGACGTCATCGGCGCGATCACCAACGCCACCCGACTCGTCGGGCGCGGCATCGCCGCAGAGTCGCAGAAGGCCACCATCGACCTGCTCTCCGACGACCTCGCGGGCGCCTGGGCCCGCTGGGACTCTGCCCACCGGCGCATCCTCGGCCCGCTTCCGGCGGCCGCGGAGACGGACTGACCAGCGCGTTCACCTGCGTGTCGCGAGCCCGGGCTACACGGTCCGGGCTCCGCTGCTCCTAGGATCGGCTCACTATCGCCGGCGTATAGGTGGCAGGCATGAGCGACATCATCAGCCCCACGGACTATCTCGAGGCTCTGGTGCCGCGTGACGACCACATGACGTATCTGACTGTGGGCGGGCACGCCATGGACCCCGGCACGCCCGAGGAGACCAAATACGTCGTGCTCAGCCTGACCGATCAGGCTGACACCGACGAGGACGGCCGCTTCCTGGACCTGTCCTCCTACCTGCTGCCGGACGAGGCACGCCGCCTCGCCGCCATGCTGTTGGCCGCCGCCGACGCGTACTCGATGCCGCCGCGCTGAGCCCGGGATCGGGCTGCGGGGGGCTCGCGGAACGCTGCGAGCCGCCTGCGCGTTTAGGCTGGTGAACGACCCGCACCGCGCGGGCCGCGATTGATGGGCCGAGGAGTCCACAACCATGCGCAGCACCAACCCCGTTCTTTCCCGCACGGACGTGTTCAGCCGTAACGGCTACGTCCGTCCGGCCCCGGTCGGCGCGGACCCCCTCCAGCCGGGCACCACCACGCGCGTCATGACGTTGGACGACGTCGTCACCCGTACCGGACTGCTGCTGGTCATCGCCCTGGCCACCGGCGCGTTCGCCTGGGCGGCTGACGTCGGCCCCGGCCTGGCGATCATCTCGGTGTTCGTCGGTCTCGGCCTGGCGATCGTCAACTCGGTCAAGGCAGTGCCCAGCCCGCCGCTGATCATGGCCTACGCCGCGGTCGAGGGCATCTTCCTCGGCGCGATCTCCAAATCGCTGGAGGCCACCCACCCGGGCGTGGTGGTGCAGGCCGTGGCCGGCACCGCGATCACCTTCGGGGTGATGCTCGCGCTCTACCGCAGCGGCCGGGTGCGGGTCACCCCGCGGTTCACCAAGGTGCTGGTCGGCGCCTCCATGGGCTACCTGATCCTGATGTTCGGCAACCTGATGCTGAACCTGTTCCACTCCGGCGCCAACGCCTGGGGCGGCGGCTTCGGTCTGCTCACCGCCGCGGCCGGCGCGGGCCTGGCCAGCTTCTACCTGACCCTGGACTTCGACATGGTCGAGCGGGGCATCAAGGCCGGCGCCCCGGAGATCGAGGCCTGGCGCGCGGCGTTCGGCCTGACCGTCACGCTGATCTGGCTCTACATCGAACTGCTGCGCCTGATCTCGATTCTCCGCGGCGACTGATTCGAATTTCGCTCGAAAAGCAAATGGCCCCCGTCGGTGACGGGGGCCATTCGTTTGAGCTGGGCTTAGAGGAACGAGCGGTGCGCGCGGCGCAGATCGTGTTCGTGCACGATCGCGGTGGCGTGGCCGTGCGGCAGGTTGTGCTCCGCGCGCAGCCAGTTGACCTTGTCGTCGAAGCGGAGGAACGAAGGGCCGTCTTCAAGTTCTCGGAACCACTCGGGGAGTTCTCGTCCGGTCACACCGGGGACCCGGGCGACCAGGTTCTGATGCGTCTCCTCAGAGTGGTGTAAGGACATGAGACCGCCTTCCGGTAGGCCATTGGTGAACTCGAGGGTGCCTGATGGTGTCCGGCGACACAAGACCCGACTCGGAAAGTCGCGACGGGATTTAGGCAGCTTTTGGACCATGGCGACGGGTTGATCACTCCAGACATCACCGGTCCCGCACGTATCGCCGACGCGTATCGTCGGAGAGTGCCGCGAAATCCGTCCGACATGCCCGATTCGTCTCCGACGGAATTGCTCGCGAATGGCGTGCGCGAACTCGTCGATCGGCTGCGGGCATTGCCGGAGAGCCGGCTCACCGGACGGCCCGAGGGGGCCGCGGTCGGTCGCGCCGAGTTGGCCCGTGCGCTGGCGCAGCGGTTGGTCGCGTGGGGGCACGGGGTCGAGCATCGCGACGACGCCCCCGGATCGGTGGCGCCGGAACTTCCCCGGGTCGGGCTGTTCGTGACGGCTGATCAGGTTGCCGTGGCCGGGGCGGACCTGATCGCCGCCGCGGACGAACTCCCGGCGGACACCGGGGTGTGGGTGGACGACGGCACCCACCGCGCGCCGCTGGGCGAGGTGCTCGCCCTGGCGGGCGCGGCGGTGGCCGAACTGCGCGCGCTGTTGTAGGTCAGGCGGCCGAGGCGCGAGCGGCGTTCGGCGCTTCCAGTTGGGTGCGTCGACGGTGCCGCAACATCCCGGCTGCGGCGCGCAGGCCACCGGCCCGCTCGTGCGCCTCGGCCGGGGCAACCTCGGTGCCGGGCCGCTCGGCGGCCTCCACCGCGGCGAACGCCACCGGCATCAGGCCCTCCTCGCGGGACGGGTCCGGCGCGGTCTCTCCGCTCGGCCAGTAGCCCATGGCCGCGCACACCGAGGGCAGCACCGCCATCGCCGCCTGGGCGTAGCCCGCGGCGGAGGGGTGGAAGCGATCCGGGGAGAACATCTCATGCGGCGCCGCGGAGAACTCCGGGCCGATCAGGTCGCCCAGGGACACGGTGCGCCCGCCGGCCTCGACCACCACGATGGTCTGCGCGGCGGCCAACTGACGACTCCATCGGCGGGCCAGGTACCGCAACGGTTGCGCGATCGGTTCGATGGTGCCGAGGTCGGGGCAGGTCGCCACGATCACTTCGCAGCCGGCCGCACGCAGCCGGCGCACCGCAAGATCCAGATACGACACCGCGGCGGTCAACGCCACGCGGTGGGTGATGTCGTTGGCGCCGACCATGATCAGCGCGACATCCGGGTCGGCCTCCAGGGCCACGGTCACCTGACGGTCCAGATCCGCGCTGCGCGCGCCGACCAGGGCGACGTTGGTCAGCCGCACCGGCAGCTCGGCGGCAGCGGCCAGGCCGCACGCGATGCGAGCGCCGGGCGTCTGCTCGGGGCGGTCCACGCCCAGGCCCGCGGCGCTGGAATCGCCGAGTACGGCGAAGGAGATCGCCTCGCCGGGGCAGAACCCGTAGTAGCCGTTGTCGTCCGGGGGCACGGTGGTCGGCACCCCGACCCAACGGCGCGCGAGCTTGGCCTCGGTGAGCAGGATCCCGGCCAGGGCTCCACCGGTGAGCGCGACCCCGGTACTACCGATCGCGGCGGCGGCGAGCGCGCGCCGGCTCGCGGCGATCGCGTTCATCGCAACGTCCGGTACGAAACGTCGATCATTCGACGGCCCTCCCCAACGGAAAACCGGCAGAGCCACCGCGCCCGGTAGGGCACGACTGCTCTTCCCCCCGAAGTCGAATGTAACGCGGGCAATACGCTGGCGTTGGCCGTTCAAGCAGGCTTGCCACGAACGTGACAAACGCCAATCCGACCGTGGGGAAAAACAGATTCCCGCGCAGGTCGAATGTGGGTTACCGGTAAGTTCCGGCGGCCCGGAGAGCAGGGATGTGCCGTGGACTACGTCGACTCGCTGCTGGATCTGGTCGGCAATACCCCGCTGGTGCGGTTGCGCTCGGTGACCGCCGGCCTGGCCCCGACCGTGCTGGCCAAGGTCGAGTACTTCAACCCGGGTGGTTCGGTGAAGGACCGCATCGCCACCCGCATGATCGACACCGCGGAGCGCACCGGGTTGCTCAAGCCCGGCGGCACGATCGTGGAACCGACCTCCGGCAACACCGGGGTGGGGCTGGCCCTGGTCGCCCAGCAGCGCGGCTACCAGTGCGTGTTCGTGGTGCCCGACAAGGTGTCCACCGACAAGATCAACACGCTGCGTGCCTACGGCGCGGAGGTCGTGGTGTGCCCGACCGCGGTGGCCCCGGAGGACCCGCGCTCCTACTACCAGACCTCCGACCGCCTGGTGCGCGAGACGCCCGGTGCCTGGAAGCCCGACCAGTACTCCAACCCGGACAACCCGCGGTCGCACTACGAGACCACCGGCCCGGAGCTGTGGCGGCAGACCGACGGCCGGATCACCCACTTCGTGTGCGGCATGGGCACCGGCGGCACCATCTCTGGCGTCGGGCGCTATCTCAAAGAGGTCTCCGATGGCGCGGTGCGCATCATCGGCGCCGACCCGGAGGGCTCGGTCTACTCCGGTGGCACCGGGCGGCCCTACCTGGTGGAGGGCGTGGGCGAGGACTTCTGGCCGAGCACCTATGACCCGGACATCGCCGATGAGGTGCTGGCCATCTCCGACGCCGACTCGTTCAGCATGACCCGGCGGTTGGCGCGCGAGGAGGGCCTGCTGGTCGGTGGGTCGTGCGGGATGGCGGTGGTCGGTGCGCTGCGCACCGCGGAGAAGGCGGCGGCCGAGGACGTCATCGTGGTGCTGTTGCCGGATTCCGGCCGCGGCTACCTGTCCAAGATCTTCAACGACGAGTGGATGGCCGACTACGGCTTCATTTCGGCGAGCACCGCGGCCACCGTGGGCGAGGTGCTGGCGGCCAAGTCCGGGCCGACCCCGGAGTTCGTGCACATGCACCCCAACGAGACCGTGCGCGAGGCCATCGACGTGATCCGGGAGTACGGCGTCTCGCAGATGCCGGTGGTACGCGCCGAGCCCCCGGTGATGGCCGCGGAGATCGTCGGATCGGTGGGCGAGCGAGACCTGCTGGACAAGTTGTTCGCTGGCACGGCGTCGTTGGCCGACCGGGTGGAGCAGCACATGGCCGCGCCGCTGCCGATCATCGGATCGGGAGAGTCGGTGGCTCAGGCCGTCCACGAACTCGAGCACGCCGGCGCCCTGGTGGTGCTCGTCGACGGCCGCCCGCGCGGGGTGATCACCCGTCAAGATCTGCTCGGCTACCTCGCCGGCTGAGACGGGCCATTTGCCCTGAGTGTGTAGTTGCGCAGCCCAAACCGGCGAATTCGGCCGCGCAACTACACACTCGGGGTAGAACGGCAGGCGGCTAGAGGGCGCCGAAGCCAACCCGACGGGTCTCGGACTCGCCGATCTCCACGTAGGACAGCTTGTCCACCGGCACCAGGAGCCGTCGACCGCG
>DASQPJ010000005.1:0-7542 GCA_035644015.1 Sporichthyaceae bacterium | reverse complement strand
GCCCATCGGTGGCCGCCACGACGCGCACAACAAGGTGCTCACCCCGCCGACCGGGTACCTGCAGCCGGGCCGACGCAAGCTCGACGGCCACGATGCGCTCTGGTACGGCCGGTCCCGGTTCGATTCCGACGACTACTCGCGGATGGCCCGCCAGCGCTGCCTGCTCACCGCGATCGCGCATCAGGCCAGTCCGTTCAAGGTGCTGACCAACTTCAGCACCTTCGCCGGGGCGGCGCGGCAGATCATCCTCACCGACATCCCGATGGACGCGCTGGCGGAGCTGTACTCGCTGTCGAGCAAGGCCAAGCAGGCCAAGGTCACCGACGTGAGCATCGTGCGCAACGCGCTGTTCGACCCGGCGCACCCCGACTTCGCTTACATCCAGAAGCAGGTGGCGGCCGCGCTGACCGCGGCACAGCAGCCGCCGACCCGGCCGGCCGGCGTGTTGGTGGCCTCTCGGGACCAGGTGCGCAAGCCCAAACCGGGCGCCGCCACCGTGAAGACCGCCGTCAAGCCCAAGCCCGTCGCCCCGGCCGCGCCCGCCGATTCCGGCGCCTGCTGAGCCGGCCACTGCGCCGTCCGGGCCGCGACCTCGGATTGACCCGGGGGCGTTCTGCGGGTTTACACAGCGATTGCCCGGTGGCGTTTTGCCTGGTAGTGGGCGAATCGGGAGTCAAGGTGCGTGCAATTCAACGTCGCTCACCTTGACGGTGCCTTGCCTGTCTTCGACGCTGCAAAGGTCGCTCATCCAGGTTCGGCAACGATGCCGGGACGGCGGCGTCCGCCCCGGTTCGGGCCTTAGGTCTTTTGGGCCCCTATCGGTCGTGCGCCGTGCCGGTTAAGGAAGGCGCACCGCATGGCCAGCTTCCCGAATGACATCGGGCACGACCCGGCCGGCGCCGACGATGCCCTGGAGCCCTCGCTGATGACCACCGCTTCCGGTCCTTCCGACACGGCGATGACGTTCCGCGCAAACGGCTCCACCCGGCCCGTCGTGCCCGGCGCTCTGCAGTACTCCGAATTGCACCCCGCCACGCAGACCGAATACGCGTTTCACGCCGGCTCCTGGCTCGCCGGGCCCAACGGGTTCGAGTACCAGTCCGAGCCGATTGAGGACTTCGACGCGCCCCCCGGCTGGGACCCGCTGACCGACCCGTGGCCCGCCGCGGTCCCGGCCGCGCCCGTGGAGCGGCCCACCACCGCCGTGGTGCAGGTGGTCGGCGCTCGGCACCGCCTGGCCGCGCACGCCGCGCCTATCGAGGACCTGGCGCCCTTCGAGGCCCTGCCCATAGAGGCCCTGCCCATCGAAGCTCTGCCCATCGAGGAGCCGGCTCCGGTCGAGGACCTGGCGCCCGTCGAGGACCTGCCCGCCTACATCGAGATGCCCGCCACGGAGCCCGAGCCGGTCGACCACGCCTGCCTGCAGACCCAGCCGGTCGACCTCACCGAGTGGCCGGAATGGCAGGAACAGCCGATCTCCCCGGCCTCCGTGCCCACCGAAGCGGTGGACCTGGCCGAGCTGTTCGCGCCCGAGCCCTGGGACCACCCGTCCGGCCCGCTGCCGCACATGGGCGATTGGCCGCCGACCGGCGAGGTACCGGAGTCCCCGGCGGAGATGTTCGCACCCGTGAGCGTGTTCGATGTGACGTTGACCGGCCCGCTGGGCAACGTCGACCTCGGCTTCCGCGACGGGCATTGGTACTCGATCTGCGGTGAGCAGGAGCGCGCGGTCAGCGTCGGCGAAGCGATGCGCGTGCACCCGCAGCTGGCCGGTCAGATCACCCAGCTGGCCTGCTGGTGGATGCGGCAGAACCCGATGTCCGAGCGGTCCCTGGACCTGGCCACCGAGCTGTCCATGGCGATTGCCGAGCAGGCGCGGCGCACCGCGAACATCACCATCTGAGACCAGCACAGAAACGCCGCGGTCCCGATCGTCGGGCCGCGGCGTTGCTCTCTGGTCAGGTGCTATTGCTTGTGTTCCCTACGGTCAACAAGCTGCAATCGCCTCGGTAGCGAGAGCGCTCGTTCCTCGCTGCTCTCGCTACGCTCGGCTCTATTGCTTGTAGGTGCTGAGGAACCGCGCGATGCGGGTCAGTGCCTCGCGTAGGTCCTCGGTGTGCGGCAGCGTGACGATGCGCAGGTGATCGGGGGTCGGCCAGTTGAAGCCGCGACCCTGCACCAGCAGGATGCGTTCGCTACGCAGCAGGTCCAGGCACAGCCGCTCGTCGTCCACGATCGGGTGCACCTTCGGGTCCAGCTTCGGGAAGCAGTACAGCGCGCCCTTGGGCTTCACGCAGGAGACGCCGGGAATCGCGTTGAGCATCTCGTAGGTGATGTCACGCTGCTCGAGCAGCCGACCGCCGGGCAGCACCAGGTCGTCGATGCCGTGCGCGGAGGACAGCGCGGTCTGGATCGCCCACTGCGACGGCACGTTCGCGCACAGCCGCATGTTGGCCAGGATCGTCATGCCCTCGAGGTAGCTGCGGGCATGTTGACGCGGGCCGGTCACCACCGCCCAGCCGGACCGGAACCCGGCCACCCGGTAGCACTTGGACAGCCCGCCGAAGGTCAGGGTCAGCACGTCCGGGGCGACCACGGCCATCGGGATGTGCACGGCGTCGTCGTAGAGGATGCGGTCATAGATCTCGTCGGAGAACAGCACCAGGTTGTGCCGCCGGGCGATCGCGGCCAGACCCTCCAGCATGTCGCGGGAGTACACCGCGCCGGTCGGGTTGTTCGGGTTGATCACCACCAGCGCCCTGGTGCGCTCGGTGATCTTGGCTTCGACGTCGGCCAGGTCGGGCATCCAGTCGGCGCCCTCGTCGCACAGGTAGTGCACCGGGCGACCGCCGGCCAGCGTGGACACCGCGGTCCACAGCGGGTAGTCCGGGGCCGGGATGAGGACCTCGTCGCCGGTGTTCAGTAGCGCGTGCAGGGCCATGGCGATCAGCTCGGAGACGCCGTTGCCCAGATAGATGGAGTCGACGTCAACGTCGTCCACGCCCAGCGCGGTGTAGTACTGCGCGACGGCGGTGCGGGCGGAGAACAGGCCCTTGGAGTCGGAGTAGCCCGACGCGTTGGGCAGGTTGCGCACGATCGCGGCGACGATGTCGTCGGGTGCGTCGAAGCCGAACGGGGCCGGGTTGCCGATGTTGAGCTTGAGGATGCGGTGCCCGGTCTGCTCGAGCCGATTGGCCTCTTCGAGCACCGGGCCGCGCACGTCGTAGGCGACGTTGGCCAACTTGCTGGACTGAGTGATCTCCACCAGCAGATCTTAGGTGTGCGCCAACCCCCCCGGAGGTGAATTCCCGGTGTGTGGGCTGCCCTCGAAGCTGATCTTGTGCGAGGGTCAGGATCGGGTGCTTGGCGGCCGATAAACAATTGACCGGCTTGGCCCCCGCGATGCAGTTTCTCAGGTTATTCTTGGGAATCGGTGGGGTCGACCGAACTGTCCCGGTACGTCGAACCACCGGAACCAGGGTCGATGACAGTCGCGCAACAAAGGTGATGACATGTCTGCTCGTGTGCTCGTCGCATATGCGGCCAGCACTGGCTTCACCAGCCAGCAGGCCGCCGCAGTGGGCAGCCAGATAGCTGCGGTCGGCGACATCGACGTGGACGTCCGGCCGATCGCATACGTGCCCAGCGTCGAGCCCTACGTTGCGGTCTTCCTCGGTTGGTCAGGGCATTCCCGCGCCGGCCGCCGCGAAACCTTGCGATTTTTGACCCGCAACGCCAACTGGCTGCCGGGCCGCAAGATCTGGGTGGTGCATCACCAACCGGGCCTGGAGCCCGCCCCCGTCGCCGGTCGCGGCCCCGTGCGACTGTCCCGTCTGCTGGTCCGCCAGGGCGTCCCGGCACAGGCCTACGGGAACGACACCGCGGCCGAGGTGGCCGGCCTGATCCTCCCGACCGCCACCCCCGAACCCACCTTGGTCGGTTCCGCGAGCTGAGCCGCCGGTCGTTGGGCACGTCATCCCCTACGACGCCGTCCCCGCTCGGTTTGTCCCGGTATGGCTGCGCGAAGGTCTGACACTGTCCGTAATGAGATAGTTCGCGGATGTCGGCCCGACGCATCTCGGCCGTCGAAGCGCTTTTTTGGGGCGCGGTGCTCGCGGCCGGCGCGGCGGTTGCGATCTGGCCGCCGCACACGGTGGACGGGCCCGCGCATCTGCTGGGCGCGGTGGTGCTCACCGAGCATCACGAGCCGTTGTACGCGCAGCTGTATCGGCTGAACTGGTTCCCCACCCCGAACCTGGGCGGCAGCCTGCTGCTGGCCGGGTTGGTCAAGCCGGTCGGCCTGCGCGCGGCGGAGACCATGGTGCAGATCGCCTGCGTGGTCGGCCTGCCGCTCGCGCTGCGGTACGCGATCCGCGCACTGCGCCCCGAGCAGGGCTGGTTGGGCCTGGCGGCGCTGCCGTTCGCGTTCAACTACCTGTACTTCTACGGCTTCTACAGTTTCTGCCTGGGCCTGGTCGGTTGCCTGAGCGCGGTGGGCCTGGCACTGCGCGCCGCCCCTGCCTGGCGCCCGGCTCGCACCGCCGCACTCGCCGCGACGCTGACCGCCACCTGGTTCCTGCACCTGGTGCCGTTCGCGCTGGGGGTGCTGTTCCTCGGTGCGCAGGTGGTGGTCGGTCCGCGCCGGGTCCGCACGCTGGTGGCCGGGACGGCGGCCGCGGTGCCCGGCATCGCGCTCACGCTCGCCTACGCCGCACACACCGCGCAGGGCAGCGGCCCGACCTGGAACGCCCCGCCCGGTCTGCTGGTTGGCCTGGTCTCCCTGCACACCCCGCTGGTCACCTACTCCCATTGGGAGAACGTGGTCGGGGTCGGGCTGGCCCTCGCCCTGCTGACCGTCGCGATCTGCACCCGGACCTCGGAGGGCCGCGGCGCGCGCCCGGTGGCGGTGGCCGGCGGCGCCGCCACGCTGCTGTATCTGGCCGCGCCGGACAGCCTCGGCGTGGACTTCGGGTTGATCAACGACCGGCTGAGTCTGTTCCCGATCCTGTTCGGGCTGCTCTGGTTGGCCGCCCGCCCGATCCCGCCCCGCGCCGCGTTCACCCTCGCCGGTGCGTCCCTGGCCGCGCTGGTCGCGTTGGTCGCGATCCGGGTTCCGACTCTGCGCCACGAGGACCGCTTGGCCGACGAGTACGCCCGCGCTGCCCAATTCCTGCGGCCGGGCACGACGCTGGTCGCGCTGCGCTTCGCCGAGTTCGGCCCGGACGCCGGGCGCAACGGGCACTGGGACCCGCTGCGTCACCTGTCCAGTCGGCTGGCCGCCGGACTGCACGCGGTGGACGTCGGGCATTACGAGGCCGAGTTCGACTACTTCCCGACCCAGTTCCGCCCCGGCACCGACCCGCGCCGGATGATCGACCCATCGCTGCTCGGCCTACCCGCGGTGCCGCCGTACGTCCAACTCGGCGCGGCGAATCCGCCGGTCGAGTTCGTGCTGCTGATCGGCACCGAGAACGTCCGGACGGGGCCGGCCGCAGCGGCGTTGGCCGCGACCCGGGCTGAGCTCGCGAAGAACTACACCCGCCGCGGGGCAACCCGGCCCAGCGGTCTCGTCGAGGTCTGGCAACACAACTGACGTAGCGTCAGTCTACCGGTCGAAGCGCTCCTGCAGCCACTTCTTGATGGTCGGCCAGGCCTTGGACCAGTAGTCCATGCCGTGCTTGTCGCCGTTGATCAGGTACAACTCGGAATCCACCTGGTGCCCGATCGCGGCCTCGTGGAACCGCGTGCTGCTGCGGTTGTCCACCCACTCGTTGGAGGACGCGAACACCAGCGACGGCGGGTCACGGCGGTCCAGGTGCTCGGCCGCGGAGTCCCGCGCGAACGCCTTCCCGCAGTTGAAGGGCAGGCAGCGCAGCAACGTGTCGGTGACCGTGCGGGCCAGCTTCGCCGAGCCGCCGGTGTGCGTCGTGTTCGCCGCCACCAACCCCAGGTCCATCGGCGCGGACAGGGTGATCAGCCCCATGCCGTACCGGCTGCCGTCGCCCCAGGTCAGCGCCGAGGCAGCCAGTTCACCGCCGGCCGAACTGCCCAGCACCACGATCTTGTCCGGGTCCACGTGCAACGCGTCGGAGTGCTTCTGCACCCAGGTGATCGCGGTCTGCACGTCCTTGCGCCCGGCCGGGTAGTCGCTGTTCTGCGCGAAGCGGTAGCTGATCGGGAACGCGACGTAGCCCTGCCCGACCAGCTGGCGCGCGGCGCCGTACATGCTCGTCTTGCTGCCGTGCGTCCAGGATCCGCCG
This sequence comes from Sporichthyaceae bacterium, assembly GCA_035644015.1. Classification (GTDB taxonomy): domain Bacteria; phylum Actinomycetota; class Actinomycetes; order Sporichthyales; family Sporichthyaceae; genus DASQPJ01. The sequence continues at coordinate 1,282 of DASQPJ010000005.1, read as the reverse complement.
TGCACCAGCACCACCGCGGGTCGCAGGTCGGTGCCGCGCGGCGCCTTGGCCACCGAAGCCGGCGCGAAGACGTCGAGGTCATTGCCCTGGTGCTTGCCGTAGTCGAAGTGCTTGACGGACACACCCGTCGTGGCGGACGTGGTGGTGCTCGCCAGCATTGGGGTGGTTTGCACGATCGGCAACGGGGCAGAGGCAGGATGCACCGCCGTGGCGGCGGCAGAGCCCGTGGTCGGCATCGCGACTGCGGCAGTCAGTACGCCGCCGACCAAGGCGGCAGCCGCGCTTAAGGTCACGGCCGTGTTCGGCATGCAAGGGCCCCCCGAGGTCGGCGTGCGCACCCCCGTGCGCCACCTGGTGCGTGCCCGCGCGATCACACGTGCACGTTGTGAACTTAAGTGACCGGTGAGCGTTTCGGAAGCACCTTCAAGAACAGCCGGCCGAAAAAGTACGAACGGCTGATCCCGGATGACACGAGACCGGGAGTCCGCTGCACACACGCCGGCAATCGCCTCGAAAGTGCCTGCAGAAATTGCCTTTTCGGCTGACCAATCCACGGTTCACGGCGGCCCGAATCACGCCCGGATGCTGAACGCGAGAGGCCGCGCGATGCGTCTCGTCCCCGGGACGCTGGGACCAGCAATGGGCTCCCCGGGTTCGGAAGGCGCGTCACCCCACAGGGCTTGTGGATCCACAAGATCCTGTCGGGTGACGCGCCTTTGTCTGTCTAACTGTTGTTCAGGGGAACAGCGGACCGCCACCCGGACGTGGCGTGCCGAAGATGCCGCCGCCGCCACCGCCGTTGTCGTTGCCGCCCCCGGTGGTGTCCTCGCCGCCGGGCAGCCGGAACTCCACCGCCATCCAGTTGCGGAACCCGACGTGCTCGAGCCCGAGTAGCGCGTAGCGCTCGGGTTCCGGAGGCGCGGTGAAGCCCGCCGGATCCTGGGCGTAGGTGGGGCCCGCCCCGGTCGCGCCGAGCTTGATCAGGCAGAACCGATCCCCGTGTCGGGTGCCGTCGCTGGGCGGCCAGGAGTCACCGAAGTCCGCCTTGGCCACCGCGGGCCAGGACGCGTCCTGCGGGGAGGGCCCGTAGCAGGCCAGCGAGCGGAAGATGCCGTTGTCCCGGTTGGCCGCGATCATCGCGTTGATGATCTCCGGCGGCGCCATCCCTGCCGCCTTCTTGCTCACCTTGCCGGTGCGCCCGGCATCGAACAGCGCCGCAGCGATCTCGGTCTCGTTGAACGAGGTGAGCTTGCCCGCCTTCAGCCCGCCGGTGGACGGGTCG
>DASQPJ010000004.1:0-12983 GCA_035644015.1 Sporichthyaceae bacterium | reverse complement strand
GATTTCCCTGCGACTGCGGTCCGCGCAACCAGTTACACCGGGCGGGTCGCCAGGGTGCGGTCCAGGCGCTCCGCAGCGCGCACCGCACGGCGCGCATCGAAGGCGATCGGCAGGTACTTGATCCGCTCGGGCAGGGCAGCGTTGGCGCGCCCGGCGGCGGCACCGACCGCGCGCAGTCGGGCCTCGTCGAATCTGCTCCAGGTCAGGCCGAGCTTGTCGCGGGCCGCGGGCGGCAACGTGCCGGCCATCACCAGCCGGTTGAACTCGCCGTGCGCCATGCCCGCTGGGAACCACAGCCGGCGCAGTGGCGCGGGCACCGACAGCGGCGCCGGGGTGCGGGCGGCCAGCGCCAGCACGTCGTGGGCCGTCGGGTGGTTCTCCAGCGTGGTGGCGATCATGTCGTCGTAGTACGCCCAGAACGCCGTCCGGGTCGGTGGCAGCAGGTCCTCGCGCACCTGCAGGATGCGGCACATCTGCAGGATCTCCGTGTAGGCCTCGTCCAACTGCTCCTCGGTGAGCGGGCGGGGCAGAAAGTAGCGGGAGTACATGCTCACGGCGTGGAACGCGGTCAGCGGCACCCACGCCCAGGGCTCCGCCGTCAGCGCATGATGGCGGCGGCCGGTTTCATCGATGGCGGACAGGTCCTTGTGCATTGCACGTAACCGGTGGCCCTCGTCGATGGCGGCCTGCCCGCCGTACACCCACGTCTGCACCGAGGCGAAGCTGCGCGCGGCGCGGCCCCACGGGTCGCTGCGATAGCTCGAGCGCTGCCCGACCACGGTGCCGATCGCCGGGTGCATGACCTGCAGCACGAAGGCGCTGCCGGTGGTCCCCAGGTAGAGGCGCTGCCCGGTCAACTCCCAGAGCACCGATCCCGGCGCGATCGACTCCGCTGGGCGGCGCGCGCGGGCCGGACGTGGCGACGGCGCTGCGGACATCGCGGGTCACCTCCGCACCGGTTGGTGTCCAGCGATGCTACGCGCGTGCGGGGCTTCCTACGCCGGAACGGCGGGTACCGCACAGTCAGTCCCGACGCATTCCTTGTCGCCTTCTCAGTGCAATAAAACTGCCCGCTCGAGTGCGAATAGAAGTCGGTTCTGCGGCTTCCCGAGCGTATTTGACTACGCAGTGCAGTCGGGTGAACGCGCCGTGTAAAGAATTGCTGGGGGCAACCTTGGGAAGACCTGTCAATTCATGACATTCGGCACTACTGGCCCCTGCGCGCGCAACGGGATTCTTCTCGGTGTCCGGCAAAGTCCGGATCTGGTTTGAAGGGGCGGCCGCCCACCCAGACCGCGACTCCTTTTCCCGTGATCCGGGAAATGGTGCGCGGTCGTCTCTCCCCCACGTTTCAGTGCAATATCCAACAAGGAGTCACCATGCTTCTGCAGCTGGTTTTCGGCCTGCTCAAGACCGTCGGCGACCTCGTCGGTAGCCTGCTGAGTGGCCTGCTCGACGGCCTGTAAACACTCACGGTTATCTGCCGCGAGCGCGCCCTCGGAGTCGACGAGGGCGCGCCCGCGGAATGCCGCGTTCACGGTCAGGCAACGTGACGCGGCTTTCCGGTTTTTCCGGTGGATCCCACGGCGCATCGTGTACCCGACGACACGCGAGGTTGAAACCTTCGCGATGCCATCCGTACAAATTGTTATCGCTTTCCCTTTGAGCAACCCGGGTATTGGCTCAGGACAAGGTGTGAGCGCCGAATGCGACGCCTAATGCGGCCGCGCCAAGGCCCAGCGCAATGGACCCGATCACATTCAGTACCGCGAGCGTCACGCGGCGTCCCTCGACTAATCGCAAGGTCTCGTAGGAAAAGGTCGAGTACGTGGTCAGCGCGCCACAGAAACCCGTTCCAATAGCGGCGCTGACGTGCGCAGATGCGCCCCCGTGGGCGGCTGAACCGGCCACCGTGCCCAGGATGAAGCTGCCCACCACGTTGACCAGGAACGTGCCGAACGGGAACGTGCTGCGCAGTCGGGCTTGCACCGCGCGGTCGGTCAGGTACCGGGCGGGTGCCCCGAGAGCCGCGCCCAGCGCCACCAGCAGGCCGGTCACGGCCGGCCGACCAGGAGCCGAGTGCCCAGGGTGGCCGCGGCCAACCCGGCCAGTGCGCCGATCAGGGTGAGCCCGCCGTAGCCGGCCGCCTGTCCCCAACGGTCCGCAGCCAACGCGCGCTGCAGGTCCACGGTGTAGGTGGAGAACGTGGTGAACCCGCCGAGCACGCCGGTGCCGAGCAGCGGCCGCCACAGCGGATGCACCGGACCGCGTTCGATCACCAGCACCATCAACACGCCGATCAGCGCGCAGCCCGCGACGTTGACGACCAGCGTGGTCCACGGGAACTGGGCCGGTGCGTCGTGCCAGGCGTGGCCCGCGCCGTACCGGGCGAGGGAGCCGAGCACCCCGCCGATCGCGACCACAACCACGACCGGCCCCTGGCCCGCGGAAGGACGCGGGTCGGGACCGGTGTCGGGATCTACAGGATGTTGCTCGTCGATCGGGTGCCGGGGCTGGTCGGCCACGGCACCTCCCGGGTCAGCTGCGGATGGCGGAGATGTCGAACTCCAGGCCGATCTTCTCCGAGACCAACACGCCACCGGTCTCCAGGGCGGCGTTGAAGTTCACGCCCCAGTCCTTGCGGTTGATGGTGGCCTTGCCCTCGAAGCCTGCCCGCTGGTTGCCGTAGGGGTCGGTGGCCACGCCGGTGTACTCGAAGTCCACGGTCACCGGGTTGGTGATGCCCTTGATGGTGAGGTCGCCGGTGAGCCGGTAGTTCTCCGCGTCCACGCGCTCAACGTGCGTAGAGACGAAGCGGATCTGCGGGTGAGTGGCGGCGTCGAAGAAGTCGTTGGTGCGCAGGTGCCCGTCGCGCTGCTCGTTGCCGGTGTTGACGCTGCCCACCTCGATGGTCAGGTCGACGTGCGAGTCGGCCGGGTTGTCCAGGTTCAGATGAGCGACACCCGCGAAGTCGTGGAACGCGCCGCGGACCTTGGTCACCATCGCGTGCCGCGCAGTGAAGCCGACGCGGCTGTGCGCGGTGTCGATGGTCCAGGTGCCGGTCAGGGTGTCGGTGGCGGTGGTAGTCATCGGGACTCCTTGGTAGCGGTTGATGTGTCAACCATATTGGGTAGGTCGGTGACATGTCAACTACGTTCGTGGCACACTTGTTCCCATGATCGAGCCCCGCTGGTTGGACGAGCGCGAGCAGCGCGCCTGGCGTGGGCTGATCACCATGTGGACCCAGCTGTCCGCGGAGCTGGGCCGGCGGATGGCCGCGGAGTCCGAGCTGTCCATGTCCGACTTCGCAGTCCTGGTGGCCCTCACCGACGAGTGCGAGGCCCGGGTGCGGGCCTATGAGTTGGCCGAAGTCCTGCAGTGGGAGAAGAGCCGGCTGTCTCATCACCTCAGCCGGATGGAGAAGCGCGGGCTGATCAGCCGGGACGGCTGCACCGAGGACGGTCGTGGCCAGGTCGTCGAGGTGACCCCGGCCGGGAAGCGGGCCATCGAGGCGGCGGCGCCGGCCCACGTGGAGTCCGTGCGTGAGTTGTTCTTCGACGCGCTGAGCGTGGATCAGGTGGAGGCCCTGGCGGCGATCGCGGAGGCCGGCCTGGCCCGCGTTCGGGCCGCGGGAACCCCTACCCCCCAGCGGTAGTAGGTTGTCCGGACATCTTTTTGTCCGGATCCGATAGTGAGGTCAACGATGACCACCACGGCCGTGCCGACCTGGTCGCTCGAGGGCGACTGGTTCGACGTCTGTACCTGCAACATCGCCTGTCCGTGCGAGTTCGCGCAGCGACCCACCGACAACAAGTGCGCCGGCGTGCTGGCCTACAAGATCAACTCCGGTTCGTTCGGGGACACCGACATGTCTGGCCTGAATGTGATCGCGCTGATCTCGTTCGAGGGTGACCTGTGGGCCGGGGAGACCAAGTGCACCGTCGGTCTGCTGGTCGATGACCGGGCCAACGAGGCCCAGTTACAGGGCATCCAGGCGATCTTCGGTGGCGCGGGCGGCGGGTGGCCCGGCGCGTTCGCGCAATTGATCGGTGACTTCCGGGGTGTGGAGATCGTCCCGATCACCATGACCGTCGCTGATGACCTGTCCTCGTGGAGCGTTGAGGCGTCCGGCAAGGTGAAGGCCTCGGCGGTGGCGCTGACCGGCCCGACGGCCGACCCGAACCGGCGCGTGCAGCTGATCAACCCGCCCGGCTCCGAGGTTGGTCCGCGCGGTCCCGGCGAGGCCGTCGTGGCGACCTGGGGGGTCGGCGAGATGTCGCAGGCTCAGGCCGACCTGTTCGGCGACTTCAACCTGAACAAGGTGAAGACCTCGTCCAAGCACATCGCGTTCAAGTGGTCCGGCCCGGACGCCTGATCCGGTGACCGCGCCCACCGAGGAGCGGGCGCACGATCACCCGCCCGCTCCTTCGTTGCTCCGGCTGATGCGCGCGACCCCGATGTCGCGGGCCCGGGCGGGCATCCTGCTCGGCCTGCTCGTCCTGACCGCGGGCTGCTGGTGGTTGGTGGTCGCCGCCCCGCGCGGGGCGCACCACTCGGCCACCCCGACCATGGGCCTGTCCGCGCCGCTGTTCCTCGCGGTGTGGGTGGCGATGATGATCGCCACCATGTTCCCGGCGGTCGCGCCGATGGTGCTGATGTTCGCCCGCATCTCGGCGTCCAAGCGCACCGCCGGGAAGAGCTTCGTGCCCACCTGGCTGTTCGTCACCGGCTACCTGATCGTGTGGACGGCACTGGGCGTGGTGGCCTACGTCGGGGCGCTGGGCGCGGAACGCCTGGCCGCGCAGGTGGACCCGATCGCGCACCAGGCCGGACGCATCGGCGGGGCGTTGATCGTGGTGGCCGGGGCCTACCAGTTCTCCAAACTGAAGGACCGTTGTCTGACCGAGTGTCGCTCGCCGCTGGCCTTCGTCATGCAGCACTGGCAGGAGGGGCGCGGCGGTGCGGTGCGCATGGGCATTCACCACGGCCGGCACTGCGCGGGGTGCTGTTGGGCGTTGATGGCCGTGCTGTTCCCCATCGGCATGATGAACATCGCCGCCCTGGCCACGGTGACCGCGTTGATCTACGTGGAGAAGGTGCTGCCCGTCGGGCGGGCGGTCGGCCGCGCGGCGGGGGTGGTGCTGATCGCCTTCGGCCTGGCAGTCATCGCGCACCCGGCGCTGCTGCCGGACAGCCTGGCCCACCACGACACGGCCCCCGGCATGCAGATGGATGGCTCGATGAGCATGCCCGGGGCCCACGGGTAGAGTCCGGCCCGTGATTTTCAAGCGTGTCGGCGAGGGGCGTCCATATCCCGAGCACAACACCTCGCAGCGCGCCTGGTCGGTAGTACCGCCGCGTGCCGTGCGCCTCGATCAGTTGATCACCACCAAGAGCCAGCTGGACCTGTCCACGCTGCTGTCCGAGGACTCCACGTTCTACGGCGACCTGTTCGCGCACGTCGTCGAGTGGCGTGGGGACCTGTACCTGGAGGACGGCCTGCACCGGGCGGTGCGGGCGGCGCTGCGCCAGCGCACCGTGGTGCACGCCCGGATCCTGGAACTCGGCGCGGACTCCTGAGCTAATGGTCCCCTCCTGCGTCGGGGAGCATCTGCTTGGGATTCGATCACGATTCCGCGCTGCGCCCCGCGTGCGGGCCTGCTCTCGCCTAGCCTGGACCAGTTGTAGTGGCTGCGCGGAATTCGGGGAGGTGCCGTGAGCCTGATGCGTCCGCCGGGGCGGAGCGACGTCCCGCGCTTCCGGCCGGTCAACCGGCGTAAGCGGATCAAAGCGGTCAGCATCGTGGGTGTCGCCGCGGTGGTCATCGGCTGCAGCGCGTGGGCGTTCGGCATCAACTCCAAGTCCCAGGGCAGCCTCGGCTGCACGCTGGAGACCTACCTCCCGCCCGCGATTCAGCACACCAAGGTCAACGTCTACAACGCCACCCTGAGGGCCGGCTTCGCCGACCAGGTGAAGGACGAGCTGATCAAGCGCGGCTTCACTATCGGCCAGGTCGGCAACGACCCGCTGCGCCGCAAGATCCGCGGCACCGGTGAGCTGCGCTACGGGGACGACGGCAAGGCCCAGGTCGACGCGCTGCGTCCCTGGCAGGGTGGCATGGCCCCGGTGTTCGACCGGCGCAACGGTGCGGACGTGGACTTCGTGATCGGGGCCAAGTTCGAGACGTTGTACGACGCCCCGAAGCCCCCGCCGGGCGTGGAGCTCGCCTGCATCCCCAACGCCCCGGCCGCCGCCACCACAGGCTGAGGCCCTGTCACACGCGCTGGACAGCGCGGGTGACCGACGTGTGTGAGCGGTGTGGCGGGTGGTGGTAACCCGCGCTGGACAGCGCCGGTGACCGCGGCCGAAACGGCAGACGGCGCGACCCCGGTCACTCACCTCTGTGGGCAGAAGTGAGTCCCGGGACCGCGCCGTGTCGTCTCACGTGCTCGATGCAGCACGTGCTCGATTCAATGCCTGCTCCCGATCAGGTCACCGCGGCGGGCGGCACCCTGATCGTCGGTGGTCCGACGGCGGGTCGGACCGGTCGACTTCGGGAATTCAGTTCTCGTAACGGGCCGTCTGCTGCGGGATCGTCCCCGCGAGCAGCTGGCGAACCTCGGACTCGCGGTACCGGCGGTGACCGCCGAGGGTGCGAATCGAGGTCAGCTTGCCGGCCTTCGCCCACCGAGTAACGGTCTTGGGGTCGACACGGAACATCGTGGCAACCTCGGCAGGGGTGAGCAGAGCCTCGGTGTCGGGCGTGTGGGCGTTCATGGCGGGCCTCCTAGTCGAGCGACCTTGTGTCGTCTCGTAATGAAGATGGTGCCTCAGGAGCCGGATGTCCGAAATGGTCCGAGCGGATCATTTCGAGATGTACGTCCGGCTGGCCGGCCCATCAGCCGAACGGGTGATGGACCGGTCTTTTCCTGGAACACGTTCCTCGGTCCTGATCCGGAGGAGGATCCAAACCGCGGTGGAATGTGTCTGGTGAGAGCATGATCCTCGGCATAGGACCGGTCAACTAAAATGGCCATATTCGGCGTAACATCGCCAACGATCGACCAAACGGCGGTATCTCTCGACAGCGGTGTCTCCGTCCCCTGCGGCGAGTGCTGAGAGGGCCTCCTGGACGTCGCCCGCGGAGGTGTCCGCGGCCAGTTCATCGTCGTCCACGAGCGTGACCAGCCCGCCGTAGTCGAGCTCGCAGACCGCCTCGGGATCGAAGCTCTCCAGCCATTTGCCCAGGTCAATGACCCCTTGGGTGATCGGGTTGTGCTCCACGGTGCGGTGCAGCACGGTGAGGTTGCGAGCCAGCCGGCGGCGCGCGTCGGCCATCGGCGTGCGGTAGCGCAGCGTGCGCCGCGGCGTGGTGGTCAGCTCCTTCTCGCGGCCGGAGAACACAACGAACCAGGAGAGCGGTACCTGCCACGGATTACTCCGAATGTGCGCTGTCCCATTCGGGTTAATGGCCCGCCAGTCGCTAAATTCGCGTTCGGCGGCCTCCACCGAGCCCGGTGGCCAGAAGGCGTCGAGGACAATCTTGGGCCACTTATTCAACAAGCCCCGGCCTTCGCGCACGTCCTCGACACTGAGCCAGCAACGCAACCGAGTATGCCACGGACAGCCGAATTGGCGCCCGTCACGGGTCAGCAACAGAACTTCGCCGCCGTCGGCGTCGGGTCCGATGGCCGGCGGCAGCGCGGCCGTCCGACGCACCGAGGCCTCCCGCTCCAGCGCCGGGCCCACCGCGGGGTCGGATTCCGGTCGGGTCGCCCAGGCCTGCCAGTCCACCTCCAGCACCTCGACGGGCTCGTAGACCCGCAGCACGGCGGTGAACGGCAGCAGCGGCGGCACGTCCCGGATCGTGCCATGGAGTGCGTACGCTCGACCGCGGAGGCATGCGATGACCGATACCGACGTGCTGTTCAGCGGGGCTGCCCCCCATGAGCAGGTGGTGTTCTGTCAGGACGCCGAATCCGGTCTGCAGGCGATCATCGCCATCTACTCCACCGCACTCGGCCCCTCGTTGGGCGGCACCCGCTGCTTCCCGTATCCGAGCACCGCCGAGGCGTTGGCCGACGTGCTCAACCTGTCCAAGGCCATGGCCTACAAGAATGCGCTGGCCGGACTGGACCACGGTGGCGGCAAGGCGGTGATCATCGGGGACCCGTCGACGGTGAAGACCGAGGCGCTGCTGCGCGCCTACGGCCGGTTCGTCGGGTCACTGCACGGGCGCTACCTCGCGGCCTGCGACGTGGGCACCTACCCGGTGGACATGGACGTCGTCGCGCGGGAGTGCGACTACGTCACCGGCCGCTCCCCGGAGTTCGGCGGCGCCGGTGACTCCTCCCTGCTCACCGCCTACGGGCTGTACCAGGGCATGCGGGCCAGCGCCGAACACGCCTGGGGCTCGCCGCTGCTCGCCGGGCGACGGGTGGGCGTCTCCGGGGCGGGCAAGGTCGGACGCAACCTCGTGCAGTACCTGGCGGACGAGGGCGCCGAGGTGTTGATCACCGACATCTCCGGTGCGGCACTGGCCGCGGTCCAGCAACGCCATCCGCAGACCCTGGTGGTCGCGGACACCGAAACGCTGCTCGGCCAGGACCTGGACATCTACTCACCGTGTGCCCTGGGCGGGGCGTTGGACGACGTCAGCGTCGCGGCCCTGTCCGCCCGGATCGTCTGCGGCGGCGCGAACAACCAATTGGCCCACCCCGGCATCGAAAAACTGCTGGCCGACCGCGGGATCCTCTACGCCCCGGACTATCTGGTCAACGCGGGCGGCGTGATCCAGGTGGCCGATGAGTTCGCCGGGCAGGGCAAGGGCGGGTTCTCCTACGAACGCGCCAAAATGCGCGCCGGCGCGATCTACCAGACGACGAAGCGGGTGTTTGCGATCGCGGACGCCGAGGGGGTGCCGCCGGCCGTGGCCGCGGATCGGCTGGCGGAACGTCGGATGGCCGAGGTCGGGCGGCTGCGGGGCATCTTTCTGCCGTAGGCCGAGTGAACGAAATGCCGCCGTGCTGCGTCCTCTCGGTTGTACAAGGGGACGGCGGGGGCCGGTTGACCGGGTTCGGCTCGTTCCTTCCGCTGCCCGCATCGAGGAGAGCCCGTGAAGTTCGTAGCACCCGCCGCTGCTGTAGCCGCCGTCGCCGGCGTCCTGTCCATGGCGTCACCCGCATCCGCCGCCGAGCGTCACACCGTGATCGTGGACGAGCACCAGAACCACGCGACCGTCACTGTTCACCAGGGCGACCGCATCCGCCTTGTGCTGCACAACACCTACTGGTCCATCGACCGTGCCCATGGGCACGCGCTGGCGACGCGGGGGTCCCAGAAGACGGCCGGACACATCGGACCCGGCTGTGTTCCGGGCTCGGGCTGCGGCACCGCGACGCGCACCTTCACCGCCCGCCAGAGCGGCACCACACGGCTCACGGCGGACCGCACGTCGTGCGGCGAAGCCATGCGCTGCACGGCAGGCCAGGGCCACTTCTCCGTCAGGATCCGAGTGGTTCGATAATTCAAGGAACCGGCCGGCCGGCGTCGCCGCTCGCGACGCCCGGCCGACCGTGGCGGGTCCGACATGTTGCATGCCGCTTCGCTCAGGTACCGTAGGCCACAGCAGCGCCACGGCAGGGGCCAGTCGCCTCGCCGAGCGGCGCTTGAGAACGCCCGATCTGTCGTCGGAGGGGGTCGAGCCATGGGGCGCGGCCGAGCCAAGGCCAAGCAGACGAAGGTCGCCCGCGAGCTGAAGTACAGCTCCGGCGGGACCGACCTGGACCGCCTGCGGGCCGAGCTCGTCAGTGGCGAGCCGACCTCGCACGTGGTCGAGGAAGACGAACCGGACGAGGACGACCCCTACGCGAAGTACGCCGCGGACGACGGGGACGACGAATTCGCGGACGAGCGCCGCTCCGGCTGACCCTTAGGACAGGGTGGCGCGGCCGGTGCCGGGGGCAATGTCCCCGAGCACCCAGCTGGGCAGGCCGCGGGCGGCCAGGCGGGCCATGGCGGCGTCGGCGTCGGCCGGGGCCAGCACCGCCACCATCCCGACACCCATGTTCAGGGTGCGCTCCAGCTCGGGCACCGCAACGTTGCCCAGCGCCCCGATCAGTTCGAAGACCGGTGGCGGGGTCCAGCTGCTGCGGGCGAGCACGGCGTCGACGTCGGCGGGCAGCACCCGTTCCAGGTTCGCGGCCAACCCGCCGCCGGTGACGTGGCACAGGGCGTGCACGTCCAGCTTCGGGATGTCGCGCAGTAGCGCCAGGCAGTCCAGGCTGTAGATCCGAGTCGGCTCGAGCAGCTCCTCGCCGAGCGTGCGGCCGAACTCGGGGACCTGGCGGTGCACGTCCCAGCCGGCGTGCTTGAAGAACACGTGCCGGGCCAGGGAGTACCCGTTGGAGTGCAGCCCGGAGGCGGCCATGCCGATGACCACGTCCCCGGCCCGCACCCGGTGCGCGCCGATCAGGTCCGGCTCGTCGACCACCCCGGTACCCGCCCCGGCGATGTCGTACTCGTCCGGGTCGAGCAGCCCGGGGTGCTCCGCGGTCTCCCCGCCGACCAGCGCGCAGCCGGCCCGTCGACAGCCCTCGGCGATCCCCGCGACGATCGCCGCGATGCGCTCGGGCACCACCCGCCCGCAGGCGATGTAGTCGGTCATGAACAGCGGTTCGGCCCCGCACACCACCAGGTCGTCCATCACCATCGCGACCAGGTCGATGCCGACGGTGTCGTGCACGTCCATCCGTTGCGCGACGGCCACCTTGGTGCCGACCCCGTCGGTGGCCGTGGCCAGCAGGGGGGCGGTCATGGATTTCAGCGCGTCGGCGCGGAACAGCCCGGCGAACCCGCCGATGCCGCCGAACACCTCGGGGCGCCCGGCCTTCGCGATGGAGGCCTTCATCAGCTGCACCGCACGGTCGCCGGCCGCGATGTCCACGCCGGCACTGGCGTAGGTGACCGCGTCGCTCACGGGGTCGCCGGGTAGGACACCGTAACGGCGTCGGGGGACGTCGGTCCCGGCTGCTCCAGGACGTACTTGCCGAGCAACTCGGCGTCGGGCAGCGCGATGGGGTACTTGCCGGTGAAGCAGGCCGTGCAGAGCTTGTCCTGCGGCACGGTGGTGGCCTGGATCAGTCCGTCCAGCGAGATGTAGGCCAGCGAGTCCGCACCCACCGACGCCCGGATCTCCTCCACCGACAATCCGGCGGCGATCAGCTCGGCGCGGGTGGCGAAGTCGATGCCGTAGAAGCACGGCCACATCACCGGCGGGGAGGAGATGCGGATGTGCACCTCACGGGCGCCGGCCTCGCGCAGCATGCGGACCAGCGCGCGTTGGGTGTTGCCGCGCACGATGGAATCGTCCACCACGATCAGCCGCTGGCCCTCGATCACCTCGCGCAGCGGGTTCAGCTTGAGCCGGATGCCCAGCTGACGAATCGTCTGCGAGGGCTGGATGAAGGTGCGACCCACGTAGGAGTTCTTCACCAGGCCCTGCGCGTACGGGATGCCGGACTGCTGGGCGTAGCCGATCGCGGCGGGCGTCCCGGACTCCGGGGTGGCGATCACCAGATCGGCCTCGACCGGGGCCTCGCGGGCGAGTTGGCGGCCCATCTCGGCGCGCGCGGCGTGCACGTTGCGCCCGGAGATCTCGGTGTCCGGCCGGGCCAGGTAGACGTACTCGAACACGCAGCCCTTGGGCTCGGCCGGGGCGAACCGCTGGGTGCGCAGCCCGGCCTCGTCGATCGCGATCAGTTCGCCGGGCTCGATCTCCCGCACCCGGGCCGCGCCGACGATGTCCAAAGCCGCGCTCTCCGAGGCGATCACCCAGCCGCGGTCGAGCTTGCCGAGCACCAGCGGGCGGATGCCCTGCGGGTCGCGCGCGGCGTAGAGCGTGTTCTCGTCCATGAACACGAAGCAGTACGCGCCGCGCAGCTGCGGCAACAGGTCCATCGCCGCCGCCTCCAGCGACCGGCTGGGGTGCGTCGCGAACAGTTCGGTGACCAGATCGGTGTCCGTGGTCGGCGCCGCGCCGCCCTGCCGACGCAGCCGCTCCCGGTCCAGGTTGCAGGCGTTCTCGGCGAGCTTGGTCAGCTCCCCGGTGTTGGTCAGGTTGCCGTTGTGCGCCAGCGCCGCCGAGCCGGTCGGGGTGGAGCGAAACGTCGGCTGGGCGTTCTCCCACCGAGAACCACCGGTGGTGGAGTAACGGGTGTGACCAATGGCGACGTGCCCACGCAGCGAGTTCAGCGTGGATTCGTCGAAGACCTGGGGGACCAGGCCCATGTCCTTGTAGACCACCACCGAACGGCCGTTGCCGACCGCGATACCGGCCGATTCCTGGCCGCGGTGCTGCAGCGCGTACAGGCCGAAGTAGGTGAGTTTGGAGACGTCCTCGCCGGGCGCCCAGACGCCGAATACTCCGCAGGAGTCCTGCGGCCCCTTTTCGCCGGGGAGCAGATCGTGGGACAGCTTGCCGTCGCCTCCGGGCACGTCGCTAATCCTACGTGGAATCCGGCAGCAGTCCGTCCACGGCAGCCAGTACGTGCGGCCACACGCTCGTCCGGGGGTCGATGAACTCGAAGTGCCCGACGCCGGGCAGGAACTTCAGCCGGCACGGATCGCCCGCGGCCAGGGCAGCCTGGACGTAGGCGTTGGCGCAGCCGATGGGCACCGCGTCGTCGTGCTGGCCGTGCAGCAGCACGGTGGGGATGCCGGTGGGCAGCAGTCGGGCCGGGTCGGCGGCGTCCCAACGACCATCGGGGGCATCCGGGCCGGCGCCCATCAGGTCCAGGGCGGCGCTGTTGCCCGCCCGGTGCTCCTGCGCCCAATGCAGGTCGGCCACCGCGCCAAGTGCCACCACCCCGCACAACGGAGCGGGCGTGCTGCGGTGGCCGGGGGCGGCGGCGGGCAGTCGGTGCCGCCCGGCCGCCCACAACACCAGGTGCCCACCTGCGGAGTGGCCCATCAACACCACCCGG
>DASQPJ010000003.1:0-2619 GCA_035644015.1 Sporichthyaceae bacterium | reverse complement strand
TTGATCATGTCGTTGGACCGACCCAGGCAGCTGTAGTAACCCTCGTCGTCCACCACGTAGGTGTCGCCGGTGCGCAGCCACTCCCCCAGGAACGCGGCTCGCGTCGTCTCGGTGCGACACCAGTAACCGGTGGTCAGCGAGCCGCCGCGCAACTGCAGGTTGCCCGGGGTGCCGATCGGGACCGGTTGGTCGTCGTCGTCGACCAGTCGCAGGTCATACCCCGGCACCGGGCGCCCGGTGGTGCCCGGCCGGACCTCGCCGGGCGCGTTGGACAGGAAGATGTGCAATGCCTCGGTGGAGCCGATGCCGTCGATGATGTCCACGCCGAAGCGAGAGGTGAACCGCTTGTACAACTCGGCGGGCAACGGTTCGCCCGCCGAGGCGCACAACCGGACCGACGCGAACGTGTCCGCGGGTAGGTCCGCGGCGAGCACCGCGGCGTAGAACGTGGGCACGCCGAAGAACAGCGTGGGCTGGTGCTTTGCCAGCGCCTCAGCGACGACCTCCGGCGTGGGCCGCGCGGGCTCGAGGATGGTGGTGGCACCGGCCGAGAGCGGGAACAGCGCGGAATTGCCCAACCCGTAGGCGAAGAACAGCTTGGCGACGGAGAAGCAGCGGTCCTCCGGCCGGATGCCGAGCACCTGCTTGCCGTAGTGCTCGGCGACATAGGCAACACTGCCGTGCCGGTGCATCGCCGCCTTGGGGACACCGGTGGTCCCCGAGGTGTAGAGCCAGAACGCTGTCGACTCTGCCCAGGTCGGGTACAGCTCGGTGGACTCCGCCGCGCCCGCCTCGGCCAACCGGGTCCAGGAGATCTCGGTGTCCGCGCCGCCCGGGGTGTCGTCGGTGCGGATCAACGGCACCGCGCCACCGGTCAGGGTGACCGCGGCCCGGGCGGTCTCGGCGAACTCCGGGGAGGTCAGCAGCATTCGGGCGCGGGAGTCGACCAACAGTTCAGCAAGCTCGGTGTCCCGGTACATGGTGGACACCGGCACCGGCACCGCCCCCATGCGCAGCGCGCCCAGGTACCCGGCCAGGAGTTCGATGCGGTCGGCGCAGAACAGCACGATGCGTTCCTCTGGCCGCACGCCCAGCGCCCGCAGGCCCGCGGCGCAGGCCGCCACTTCGGCGGCGAGCTGAGCGTAGGTCCACGTCCCGGTAGGACCTATGACGGCCGGTCGATCACCGTGGCCCGCCTCCACCTGACGATCGACCAGGTACCAGCTGGCATTGAAGAGGTCCCGATTCGACATTCATCCCTCCTGACGGGATGCATCGCAAGGCGGAGGAGGAGGCCATAGCGGAGCTATTGCCGACGACGACAACGTAGCGAGGCGCCCGTCAGCTCAGGTGGACATACTCGTACTCGAAGGGCTGACCATTGATGCCAGTCCTCGGCGGTGCGACCCAGCCCGCAATCTTGCCGGGCTCATAGACCGGCTGCATCAGCGAGATCACGTGCGCCTTGTCGTCGGAGGACGGCAAGTAGGAGTCGACGCCTCTGTCCCAGGTGGCCTGGTCCACGATCTTCCCGTCCGGCAGGATCCGATGGCCGGAGAAGGTGCCCACCTGGCGGTTGAACCCGACGTGCGGCAGGCTCACCCGGGTCGCAATGCCGTGCTCGTCCAGGATGCTGTTCCACCGCTTGACGCCGTTGGCGCAGTCCTGGGCGTACTCGTTGCGCAGGTCCACGTTCAGCGCGGTCAGCGCCGCTACCTGACGCTCAATCAGGTTGTCGCCGTCCATCAATGGGATGGACACCACGTCCTCGATGAGCTTGTGGTCGTCCGGGCGGCGGTCCTCCTGCCAGCGGCCCTTGAGCCCGGCGGTGTAGTAGTTCGCCACGTTGGTGGAGGTGTCCCCGCCGAACAGGTCGAGGCTGACGCTGTAGTGGAAGTTGATGTACTTCTGGATCACGTCCAGCGGCACCCCGCCGTGCTTGGCGATGTCCTCGGTGTCGTACTGCTTCATCAACTCCGCGGTGCGGGTGACCACCCGGTCCACGCCGGTGGTGCCCACCATCATGTGGTGGGCCTCCTCCTTGAGCATGAACTCGCAGGTGCGGCTGAGCGGATCAAAGGCGCTTTCCTTCAGCGTGCCGAGCTGGTACTTGCCGTCCCGGTCGGTGAAGTAGGTGAACATGAAGAACGACAGCCAATCCGGCGTCTCCTCGTTGAAGGCGCCCAGGATGCGCGGCGAGTCGAGGCTGCCCGAGTTGCGGTGCAGCAGTTCCTCGGCCTCCTCCCGGCCCTCGCGGCCGAAGTAGGCGTGCAGCAGGTAGACCATGGCCCACAGGTGCCGGCCTTCCTCGACGTTCACCTGGAAGAGGTTTCGCAGGTCGTAGATCGACGGCGCCACCTTGCCCAGGAGCCGCTGCTGCTCGACCGAGGCCGGCTCGGTGTCGGCCTGGGTGACGATGATGCGCCGGAGCGCGTTCCTGTGCTCTCCGGGGACGTCGTCCCAGGCGGGCTCGCCGAGGTTGTCGCCGAATCCGATCGTCCGCTCGCCGGCCTTGGGCGCAAGGAAGATGCCCCAGCGGTATTCGGGCATGCGCACGTAGTCGAACGTGGCCCACCCGTCGGGCTCCACGCTCACCGCCGTGCGCAGGTAGATCTGGTG
>DASQPJ010000002.1:0-9889 GCA_035644015.1 Sporichthyaceae bacterium | reverse complement strand
GAGCACCTCGGTGGCGTTGCGGGCGACGGTCTCCATCAACGCCTTCTTGTCCCCGCGTTGCGGCACCCGCAGGGTGACCCGGGTGCCCCGGGTGGTCTCCAACCATTCGGTGAGCGCGTCGGCGTCGGCGGGCAGCACCGGAACGAGCACCTCGCGGGGTACCGCCTGCGCGCCTTGCACAGCGTCGCCGTAGAGCTGTTGCACGAAATGCTCGATGAGTTCGCCGGTCGTCACGTCCTCCACCTTGTCCACCACGAAACCCCGGCGCCCACGGACCCGGCCGTCGCGCACGTGGAAGACCTGAATGGCCGCCTCCAGGGCGTCGTCGGCGAGCGCGATGACGTCGGCGTCGGTGCCGTCACCGAGCACCACGGCGTTCTTCTCCAACGCCTTGCGCAGGGCGCCGATGTCGTCCCGGATGCGCGCCGCCCGCTCGTACTCCTGCTCGGCCGCCGCGGCGGTCATCTCCTTCTCCAGCCGTCGGATGAAGGGGGCGGTCTGCCCGGCCATGAAGTCGCAGAAGTCCTCGACGATGCGCCGGTGCTCCTCCGCCGAGACCCGGCCGATGCACGGGGCCGAGCACTTGTCGATATAGCCGAGCAGGCAGGGCCGCCCGGCGATGGCCGAGCGGCGGAACACCCCGGCCGAGCAGGTGCGGGCAGGGAACACCCTCAACAACAGGTCGAGGGTTTCCCGGATGGCCCAGGCATGGGAGTAGGGACCGAAGTAGCGCACGCCCTTCTTGCGCGGGCCGCGCATGACCAACAACCGCGGGTATTCCTCGTCGAGGGTGACCGCGAGGCTCGGGTAGGACTTGTCGTCGCGGTAGCGGACGTTGAACCGCGGGTCGTACTCCTTGATCCAGGAATACTCCAGTTGCAGTGCCTCGACCTCGGTGCTGACCACCGTCCAGTCGACCTTGGCCGCGGTGGTGACCATGGTCTGGGTGCGCGGATGCAGCGCGGCGAGGTCCTGGAAGTACGAGCTGAGCCGGGAGCGCAGGCTCTTTGCCTTGCCGACGTAGATGACCCGGCCGGTGGCATCGGAGAACCGGTACACGCCGGGCGAGTCCGGGATCTCCCCCGGTCGCGGACGGTAGGTCGCCGGATCAGCCACGCACCGAGGTTATGCGCTGACGGAGACGTTTCCGCCCTCGACGGTGACCGTCTTGCTGGGCAGCGGCTTGGTGGCCGGGCCGTGCGCGACAGAACCGTCGGCGATGTTGAACGTGCTGCCGTGGCACGGACAGTTGATGGTGCCGTCGGAAACCTCGGTGACGGTGCACCCCTCGTGCGTGCACACCGCGCTGAACGCCTTGTACTTCCCCGCCGTGGGCTGGGTGACCACGATCTTGGCGCTCTCGTAGATCTTGCCGCCGCCCACCGGAACGGCCGAGGCCGGACCGAGCGCGGAACCAGCGGAACTGCTCGACCCGCTTTCACTCGCCGACGCGCTCGGCGACGGGCTGCTCTCGGTCGGCGCAGTGCTGGGCAGCCCGGTGTCCCCGCCGGACGGGGCGGCGGGCACCGTACTGCTCTTCGAGGACGAGCCTCCGCAACCCGCCAGCAGGCCGGCTGCGCCCAACGCCACTGCCCCGCGCAGCACCGTGCGGCGCGGGCAGTGCGTCGGCAGCGTCAGGTTGTCGTCGTGCTCGGGCATGCGATCGTCCCCCCGTTGTGAGGTGCCATGGTGGCGTCCTCGGCAGGGTATTCGGCGACGATCACGACAAGGTTGCCTGCAGATCCCGGGACGTCATCGCGGGTGGATAGCCCGGGGTGGCGGTCAGGTCAGGTAGACGCTGCCGCCGGCGACCGTCACCTTCTTCTTCGGCAGGGCAACCGTGGCCGGAGGGCTGTCCGGCGCACCGGTCGACATGTCGAACGTGGACGCGTGGCAGGGACAGTTGAGTTTGCCGCCCTCGCAGTCGATGAGCTCGCACTCCTGGTGCGTACAGATCGAGCTGAAGGCGAAGAACTTGCCCGCCGTCGGCTGGGTGACCACGACCTTCAGCTTGCTGTAGATCTTGCAGCCGCCGACCTTGATGTCACTGACCGGGCCCAGCTCGGTGCCCTTGGGCTTGGCGGTGGCGGTGGCCTTGGGCTTCGTCGTGGCGCTCGCGGCGGCGCTGGGCTTGGCGGACTTCTTGGCCTTCGCCGATGCGCTCGGCGACGGAGTGCTCTCCGTCGGGGGCGGGGTAGAGCCGGTGTCCGTGCCCGCCGGGGGCGCCGCGGTGTTGTCCGAGGACGAACCGCCGCAGGCGGCCAGCACGCTGCCCGCGCCCAGCACCAGTGCGCCACGCAGCACGGTGCGGCGCGCGGTGTCCGATGCGGGTGTCAGGTCGTCGTCGTGTTCGAGCATGCAATCGCTCCTCTGTCATTGGGTGCCGCAGCGGCGTTCGCCGACAGGATAATTTCGGCGACCTTACCCCTAACCGGGATTTCGGCGACCATTCCATAACACCCGATGAGCGGTAGGGACGGTGCGCCCGACGGGGACAGGGTGCGCTCAACGGGCAATCAGCCCGGAGATCAAGCCCGGGTGATCTTGCCCTTCGCGACCTTGATTTTCACCTTCGGCAGCGCCACCGTGGCCGGGCCCTGAAGCGGGGAGCCGTCCGTCAGGGAGAACGAGCTCACATGGCACCCGCAGTTGATCACGCCGCCCTCGCAGTCGGCGAGAAGGCAGTCCTGGTGGGTGCAGACCGCGCTGAACGCGTGCCACTCGCCCTTCGTCGGCTGAGTGACCACGATCTTCTGCTTCTCATAAATCGTGCCGCCACCGACCGGGACCGCCGACGTCGGGCCCAGCACGGTGCCGGACGCCGCGTCGGTGCCCACCGGGTGGTCCTCGGCGACGTCGCCCGGACCGCGGTGGTAGACCTCGCCCTTGCCACGCGGATGACGCACCGGGGGGTCGGGATTATCGGTCGGGCCGGCCGGGACGGCCGGCGCCGCGTCGGCACGTGTGCCCGCGCACGCTGACAACGCACCACCGGCCGCGGCGAGGGAGACCAGGGCAGCGCCGCGGAGCAGAGTGCGCCGCGTGGGGGCGGGGACATCGGCCTCGGGGCGGTCGGCCTCGGGCGGCGGGATCCGACCTTCGGTCATCTCCGGATGGTAGACGCTCCGCCGGGCGAGCAAGCGCGAAAGGCAACCCCGGTCGTGCGTACCTCACCCTGGTCGCCCGGTGCCTCAGCGGACCCAGCGACCAGGGCACTGCGCAACTAGAGGAGGGTGACCTTGCCGCCGACGACCTTGACCTTCTTCTTCGGCAGCGGGACCGTGGCCGGCGGGGTGTCCGGCTTGCCGGTCGTCATGTCGAACGTGGACGCGTGGCAGGGGCA
This sequence comes from Sporichthyaceae bacterium, assembly GCA_035644015.1. GTDB lineage: Bacteria > Actinomycetota > Actinomycetes > Sporichthyales > Sporichthyaceae > DASQPJ01. Next base: position 6,546 of record DASQPJ010000002.1, on the reverse strand, counting down.
GTTGAGTTTGCCGCCCTCGCAGTCGATGAGCTCGCAAGCCTGGTGCGTACAGGTGGAGCTGAAGGCGAAGTACTTGCCCTTCGTCGGCTGGGTGACCACGACCTTCTGCTTCTTGTAGATCTTGCAGCCGCCAACCTTGATGGCACTGGCCGGGCCCAACACCTGGGGGCTCTTGGACTTTCCGCGCTCGTCGACCGACTCGGTCTCGGCCGCCTCGGCGGTGCCGACGCTCAGCGGAGCGACGGCGGCCAGGCCGGCCAGCGCCGCGGCACCGCGTAGCACGGAGCGGCGGGCGGGGGCGGGCGCACCTTCGGCGCTTATTTCGCTGATGTTTCGGGACTCTGTCATGCGGCCGATGTTAGGTCGGTCAACGTGACAGAACAAGTACAAGGAAACGCCCCGTGTGGCTTTCCGGGCACTTCGCAACCTGCTCGGGCGTTCCGGCGACCACTACCTTGCCGCCTCCTAACCCACCCTCCGGGCCCATGTCAATAACCCAGTCTGCGGTCTTCACCACATCCAGGTTGTGCTCGATGACGATCACCGAATTGCCCTTCTCCACCAGCGAGGTGAGCACGCCGAGCAATTTGCGCACGTCCTCGAAATGCAGGCCCGTGGTCGGTTCGTCGAGCACATAGACGGTCCGGCCGGTGGAGCGTTTCTGCAACTCGGAGGCGAGTTTCACCCGCTGCGCCTCACCGCCGGACAACGTCGGCGCCGGTTGTCCGAGCCGCACATAGCCAAGACCGACCTGGACCAGTGTCTGCAAGTGCCGCGAGATGGCCGGGATCGCCTCGAAGAACTCCGCCGCTTCCTCGATCGGCATATCGAGGACCTCGGCGATCGTCTTCCCCTTGTAGTGCACCTCCAGGGTTTCCCGGTTGTACCGGGCGCCCTGACACACCTCGCACGGCACATATACGTCCGGCAGGAAATTCATCTCGATCTTGATGGTGCCGTCACCGGAGCAGGCCTCACAGCGTCCGCCCTTGACGTTGAACGAGAACCGGCCCGGCAAATAGCCGCGGACCTTGGCCTCCTGCGTCTCGGCGAATAACTTGCGGATGTTGTCGAACACGCCCGTGTAGGTGGCCGGGTTCGAACGCGGGGTGCGGCCGATCGGCGATTGGTCGACGTGGATGGCCTTATCGATGTGCTCCAGGCCATCAATCCGGGTGTGCCGCCCGGGTACCGTACGGGCGCTGTACAGGTGCCGGGCCAGCGCGTTGTAAAGGATGTCGTTGACCAGGCTGGACTTCCCCGACCCGGACACCCCGGTGACCGCGACGAACAGGCCCAACGGGAACGCGACGGTCACGTCCTGCAGGTTGTGTTCGCGTGCCCCGCGCACGGTCAGCTCCCAGCCCTTCTGGGGCTTGCGCCGGGTCTTCGGCACCGGGATCGAGCGCCGCCCGGACAGGTAGGCCGCGGTGAGCGAGTCCTCGGTCTCCAGCAACTTCTCATACGGGCCGGAGAAGACGATCTGCCCGCCGTGCTCGCCTGCCCCCGGGCCGATGTCCACCACCCAGTCCGCGGTGCGAATGGTGTCTTCGTCGTGCTCTACGACGATCAAGGTGTTGCCCAGCCCGCGCAGCCGGATCAACGTGTCGATCAACCGGTGGTTGTCCCGCTGGTGCAGCCCGATGGACGGCTCGTCGAGCACGTAGAGCACGCCGACCAGCCCGGACCCGATCTGCGTGGCCAGCCGGATGCGTTGCGCCTCGCCGCCGGCCAGGGTGCCCGCGGCCCGGTCCAGGCTCAGGTAGTGCAGCCCCACGTCGAGCAGGAAGCCCAGCCGGGCATTGACCTCCTTGAGCACCCGCTCGGCGATCTGGCTCTCCCGGGCGGACAGTTCGAGGGTGCGCAGGAATTCCGCGCACCCGGCGATCGGCAGCGAGGCCACCTCGGCGATGGACCGTCCACCGAGGGTGACCGCCAACGACACCGGCTTGAGCCGGGCGCCGTTGCAGGCCGGGCAGGGCACCTCGCGCATGTAGCCGGCGAACCGGTCCCGACTGACGTCGCTCTCCGCCTCGGCATGCCGCCGAGTCACCCACGGGACGACGCCCTCGAAGCCGGTGTAGTACGAGCGCACCCGTCCGTAGCGGTTCTTGTACTTCACGTGCACCTGGTGCTCGTGACCCTCGAGGATCGCCTTGCGGGCCTTGGCGGGCAGCTTCTGCCACGCGACGTCGGTGCGGAAACCCAACGCCTCGCCCAGGGCGGTGATCAGTCGGCCGAAGTATTCCGTCGTCTGCGCTGAGGCCCACGGCGCGATCGCGCCCTCGTCGAGCGACTTCGACGGATCCGGCACCACCAGCTCCGGATCCACCTCCATCCGGGTGCCCAGGCCGGTGCATTCCGTGCAGGCACCGAACGGGGAGTTGAAGGAGAACGAGCGCGGCTCCAGCTCCTCGAAGTCCAGGCCGTCGTAGAGGCAGGTCAGGTGCTCGGAGAAGACCCGCTCGCGGTTCGGGTCGTCCTCGGGCAGGTCGATGAACTCCAGCGTGACCAACCCGCCGGACAGCCCCAACGCGGTCTCCACCGAATCGGTGAGTCGACGCTTGGCCGACGGCTTCACCGCGAGGCGGTCCACCACCACCTCGATGGTGTGTTTCTCCTGCTTCTTCAACGTCGGCGGTTCGGTGAGCGCGTACACCACGCCGTCCACCCGGGCGCGGGAGTAGCCCTTGCTCACCAGGTCCCGGAACAGCTCGCCGTACTCCCCCTTGCGCTCCCGGATCACCGGGGCGAGCACCTGGAAGCGGCTGCCCGCCTCCAGCTCCAACACCCGGTCCACGATGTGCTGCGGGGTCTGCCGGGAGATCGGCCGGCCACACTGCGGGCAGTGCGGGCGACCGGCGCGCGCGTAGAGCAACCGCAGGTAGTCGTAGACCTCGGTAATCGTGCCGACCGTCGAGCGCGGGTTGCGGTTGGTCGACTTCTGGTCGATCGATACCGCTGGTGACAGGCCCTCGATGAAGTCGACGTCGGGCTTGTCCATCTGGCCGAGGAATTGCCGCGCGTAGGCGGACAGCGACTCCACGTACCGGCGCTGGCCCTCGGCGAAGATCGTGTCGAAGGCCAGGCTGGACTTGCCCGAGCCGCTCAGCCCGGTGAACACGATCAGGCTGTCCCGCGGCAGGTCGAGGGACACGTCCTTGAGGTTGTGCTCGCGGGCACCCCGGACGATCAGCCGGTCGGCCACACCCACCCCCTAAGCACAGTCACCTGACCTGTGATCCCGCGGCGGCCGGCGGACCGCCGTGGTCATCGTAAGCAACGCCCCCGACAGTTCGGTCGGCGCGGACGGAACGGCCATCTGGGACGGGGCATTCCCGAACGGAGCAATTGCGACACCGGGGGTGGTTCCGGCTGACAGCCTCGGGTGGATTCTGGTCGGACTGTCTTTGGGGGACGGCATGCGCGGACTGACGCGCCGTTGGCGAGTGCTGGCGGCATGCGGGGTACTGCTGGCCGCGGTGATCGGGCCGGCTTCGGCCGACCCCGCCCCGCCGAACGGCGCCCCCCCGACCGCTGCGGATCCGGTCACGGCCCTGTTGGCCTCGATCACCAACAACGGTGGCGACTCGTCCGACCCGGGCTGCCGCGGCGGCCTGATCCTGTCCACCGACGACGGCTCCTCCCCCGCGGTGCCACTGCCGTTCGCGCCGAACTTCTTCGGCGCGCGCACCCAGCTGTTCGTGAACAACAACGGCAACGTGACCTTCGGCAGCGCTCGCCCCGACTTCCACTTCGACGACCTGTCCGCGGCCACCGGGAACCCGATGATCGCGCCGTTCCTGGCCGACGTGGACACCAGCGACGTGTTCCACTCGCAGGCCGTCACCTACGGGGTGTCCAACGACCACAAGGTGTTCTGCGCGGACTGGCCCGGCGTCGGCTCCTACAACAACCACGGCGACAAGCTCGACAAGTTCCGCATGCTGCTGATCGACCGGTCCGCCGAGCCCGGCAACGCCGCGGGCGACTTCGACATCGTCATGGACTACGACTTCATCAACTGGGACACCGCGGACGCCCGGCCGAACAGCGTCCCGGCGGTGGCCCGGGTCGGCTACTCCGACGGCACCAGCGCCTCGAACCATTCGTTCCAGCTGCCCGGGTCGGGCACCCCCGGAGCGTTCCTGACCAACGGCCCGAACTCGTTGGCCAACCACAGCCTGGTCACCCACGACCAGCGGGTGACCACCCTGGCGAACGGCCGGTACATCTTCGCGGTGCGCGGCGGGCAGCCGCTGCCAGCCGGTCGTCCGCCGGTGGTCCAGGACATCACGATGCACACGGCGGAGGACGTCCCGCTGCAGGTGAGCATTCCGGTCACCGACCCCGACGGGGACCTGGTGGTGCTGCGCTCGGCCGGCGACGGTGCGCACGGCACGGTGAGCTGCGCCTCGGACCCGACCACCCCAGCCACGCCCGTGCAGTGCACCTACACGCCGAACGCGAACTTCCACGGCACGGACTCGTTCCAGGTCAACGTCACCGACAGCCACGGCAACAGTGGCGTCGGCACGGTGAATGTGGTGGTGGATCCGGTCAACGATCCGCCCATCGTGGTGTCTCCGCAGAGCATCACGGTGACGGCGAGCACCACCCCGGTCACCGGCAACGTGCTGACCGGGGCGAGCGACCCGGACGGCGACCACGTGGCGCTCAGCGCCCCGCTGACCGCGACGCCGAGCGCCCACGGCAGCGTGAGCTGCACCGCGGCCGGGCTGTGCACCTACACGCCGAATGCGACCTTCACCGCGGGCACCACCGACTCGTTCACCTTCACCGCAGTCGACGGCAACGGCGCCTCGGCCATCGGCACGGTGAACATCGGCGAGCACAATGATCCGCCGACCGCGTCGTTCGACGCCCGACTGCAGACGCCGAACACCCCGCTCGTCGTAGCCCTCGACGCCTCGTCCTCACACGACCCGCAGGGCCCGATTGCCGGGTACGCATGGGACTTCGGCGATGGCTCCACGGGGACCGGCGTCAACCCGGTGCACACCTACGCGGAGCCGGGCACCTACACCCTGCGGCTCACCGTGACCGACTCCGGCGGGTTGACCGATTCGGTCAGCCGGGCCGTCCGGCTCGCGGGCCCGCCCGCACCGCCGAGTGACGGGAGTAAGCCCGGAGGCAATGCGGGCACCGCCACCAACCCCAGCGGCAACGTGCCGGCTCGCGGCAACGGACCCGGCAACACCTTCCCCGGTGAGCAAGGCGGTCGGAGCCACGACGGCTCTCACCACGACCACCTGGAGCTGGTGAACGACAGCGGTTCGGGTTATGCCGTGCGCGGTTCGCTGCGCGAGGGTGACTTCTGGATCGAGCGCTCGGGCGGGGAGATCCGTCGGATCACCGGTACCGGGCGGTTCGATGACGGCTCATCGGTGACCTTCCGCCTGCGGGTCCGTGACCACCGCGCATTCGGCACCATCACCGTGCGCGACCAGCGCCACCTGGTCGACCGATTCCGCGTCGACGGCGTGCGCATCGTCGATCGTGGCGACACGGTCGAGGGTCGCGCTCGGTACCGGGACGGCGGCGGCCGCTTCTTCTTCGTCATCAAGGATCGCGACTGAGCCCGGGCCGGCGCTTCGCCTGACGTTGCGTCAGACGGGGTGTCGGCGCCGGCGCAACCATCGTCACCCCAACGGTGCAACCGGCCCGATTCGGACCACTGGGCACACAGCTGGCTGTCAGCCTCGACGGTAGTTGATCATGCTCGTCGAGCCCTGGGGGCCTCATGCACGCGCAGCGCCACTGGAAGCTGATGCTGGCCACCGGCCTGGCCCTGACCGGCCTGATGGCCACCGCCACCGGTGCGAGCGCTCCACCGCCGGCCGATCCGCCGCGAATTGCGGGCGTCGAGGCCCCGGCTCAAAACACGGACTTCTTCGACGATCTGTACAACGCGCTGACCGGCCACAGCGGCGACAACGACAACACCGGTGGTCACGACGACTGCGGCACCGACCTGACCAACACATCGGACGGCAACGCGTCGACGTTGGCCATGCTGCCGTTCCCGGTTGCGTTCTTCCCGACCGCCCCCAACCAGACGTACTCCAGCCTGTACGTCAACAACGACGGCACGGTCACCTTCGACGCCCCCCAAAGCACCTTCCCGGGCACCACCCTCACCACGGTGATGACGCGAACGATCGCGCCGTTCCTGGCCGACGCCGCAGCCGGCTCCCAGTATCCGCGGACCGGAAAGGTCAGCTACGGCTCGGTCTGGGGCGGGAGCGCCTTCTGCGTGCGCTGGGAAGACATGCGGCAGCAGAGCCCGCCGAGCGGCGGCACCGCGGAGAACAGCTTCAGCCTGCTGCTGCGCAAGCCCAACAACACCGCCACCGGCGACTTCGACATCGACTTCCGCTACCAGCACATCGGGTGGGACCTCGGCAAACCGCTCGACTCGGCGGCAAGCGTCGGTCTGACCAAGGGCACCGGTGCCGCCAACACCTACTTCGTGCTGCCGGGTTCCCAGACCCCCGGTGCATTCGTGGACGGCGGCAGCAACGA
>DASQPJ010000001.1:0-9623 GCA_035644015.1 Sporichthyaceae bacterium | reverse complement strand
TCGTGGCCTGCTCGTAATGGATGCGACCCTCGGCAAGGGCCTGCCCGGTGTCCGCGGCGCCGGCAGCGAACGCCGCCGCCAGTCGGGCCTGCTCCGCGGCCAGGGCCGGGGACAGGTTCAGCGTGGTGCGCAGCAGGTTCTTCGTGTCCAATGCACCCACCGACGCCGCGACACCGCGGGCCTCGATCTCGGCCACCACCGTCAGGTGCGCGGCCTGGGCCTGCGCCTGGTTGCCCATGCTGGCCCGCGCCAGCGCGAGCAGTTCGTCGTTGCCCAGCCGCCACAGCCCACCCTCGACCGCGTCGATCACGGTTGCGTGGTTCTCCCGCGCGCCGGGGAGGGTGGCCTGTTCCATGCATCGAACCTATGGGCCACCACCGACAGTTTCGGTGCGAGATTTCGCATCTTGGTAAGGAATCTGACAAAGAGTCAGTAAAAGATGATCATGCGCGCCGTGGGTGGTCGTGACCGTCATGTTGGCCGGGCAGCGCCACCCCGACGGACCCTCGACCGCCACCCACCCACGCCCCGCACCGACGCACGGCTCGGACCCGCCCCCACCTCCAGGCCGTATTGACAGCCGCGTAAGGCAGGCGTAGGCCGTGGCTCCAACCCGATAACCATGCAATCGGGCGGACGCGCCGCCCCGGCCAGCGCGATCCGCTTTACCTGCAGCGCGTCGGTGTCATCGCTGGTGATGGGGGCCTGACGCAACGTCAGGACTGACGACGACACCGGTCGCGCACCCACCACGGTCTTCGACGTGACGTGGCGCGAACGTCGAATTGGTGGCGGCGGGGCGGCGGTGGGTGGTCGGTCGCGATGCAGACATCGTGGGCTCCTTCTTGTAGGTCTTGCCTTCCTCCGGGTAGACGTCGCGGCCCACCCGGATGTGAGGTCCGGACTGGACCTTGTCCGGGGTGCTCACGTTTCGCGGGTCCGGGGCGTCTACCGGGAGAGCCGCCGAAATGGCGGCGCCACCACGCGAAAGGGAAAACGCTGATGTCGGTAGAGGAGAACAAGGCAGTCGTGGGTCGCTGGTTCAGCGAGTTCTGGGGGCCGGAGTTCAACCCAGCGGTCGTCGACGAGCTGGCCGCACCGGACATCCGGTTCGAGTACTCCCTGCACGCGCCCCTGCGGGGCCGCGAGGCGGTCAAGCAATTCGCGACCGCATTCCGCGCCGCGTTCCCCGACCTTGCCTTCGGCGGGACGGCCGAGCTGATCGCGGAGGGCGATTACGTCGTCGGCCAGTGGATCGGGGGCGGAACACACATGGGCGCGCCGATGACGGACCTGCCGCTGGGCGGTCTGTCCGAACCGAACACGGGCAAGGTGATGCGGTTCACCGGCACCACGATCCTCAAGGTCGAGAACGGTCTGATCACCCAGGAGGTCGGCCTCGACGATGGTGTCACCGTCCTGCAGCAACTCGGCCTGATCGACGAGGACTGACCCGGCTGGGGCGGCGCCGGTACGACGTCGTCGCCCCACCGAACTAGTCCTTGCGGGCCAGTACCCGGTACAGGTTCGCGTCCCCCGTGCGGTGCACGAGCGGGGCCAGCGCCGCGTCAGCCTTGATGGTCAACGGCAGCAGCTTGGGGTAAACCTTCCACCACACCGCTTTGTGCCAAGCATCGCCCAGCCTCCCCCGACTCACGGTGCGCCACGGCAACCGCGGCTCGGGGGAGAGGCAGCCCAGCATGGACAACGACGCGCAGGTGATGTCCACCGGGATGTGCGACTCGGCGAACTGCACGGACACCGGCCGCAATCCGCGCTCCTGCAGTGCCGCCAAGAGGTTGGGCAGCGGCGCGAAATGCAGGTGTTGCGGCTGGAACCACTGCACCCACCAGCCACGCAGTACGCGCAGCCGGGACTCCGGGTTGGGCACCTCGATCTGGAGCAGGCCTCCGGAGGGCAACACCGATGCCGCGAGGTCCAGTTCGGTTCGGATGTCCAGCACGTGCTCCAGGTAGTGGAACATGCTGATGACGTCGTAACGACCTGTCAGTTCTTCGGCCAGGTCGGGAAACCAGCCCCGATGCGCGGTGTCGACCCAGCCCTTCGCCGCGGCCTCGACCACCCCGAGGCCCATGTCCAGCCCGTCGAAAGTGGTGTCCGGCCACACGGTGCGGGCATCGCGGCAGAAGTGCCCGAAGCCCGCGCCGATGTCCAACCAGGATTTCGGCCCGCTGCCGTCGGCGAAGAACGGCGCCAGTTGCCGGGCCCGGGTCTGGTAGATGTCGGTGCGAGTGTCGAACACTGCCTCGATCATCGCCCGGCCCAGGCCGTCGTAGAAGTCGCGGTAGTAGAAGTCCAGGCCCTCGGGGTTGAGCATCGGGTTCTGGAACACGTGCCGACAGGTGCGGCAGCGGTCCAGTTTGAAGATCCCCGGCTTGCGCTGGTTCCGGTCCCCGGTGCGCAGGATCGTGGTCAGGTTCGGCGAGGAACACCACGGGCAGGTGGTCCGACGCGGGTCGAAGAATCGATCGATGCCGCGCGCGATCTGCTCCTGGTAGCGGGGACGACGCGAGGCGAACTCCTCATCGAGGTTATTCGGGTCGATCGTGCCCGCTTGCTCTGTCATACGTTCCGCCGGGCCAGCACCCGGTAGGCGTTACCGCCGTCGAAGGCCTTGATCAGCGGAGCCATCCATTGGTCGGCGTACCAGGCCCACTTGAGCAGCTTCGGCGTGACCTTCCACACCCGCGCCTGGCGGCGGAAGTCCGCCGCGGTGGGCTCGGGCAGCCACGGGTAGCGGGGGTCGGGGGAGATGCGGCTGACGGTGGACAGCACCGCGCAGGTCAGGTCCACCGGCAGGTGCGCCTCCTTACGCTGCACCCGCACCGGGGTGAACCCGCGCTCGGCCAGGGCCTGCAGCAGGTTGCGGCAGGGGATCAGGTGTTGGTGCTGCGGCTGGTAGTACGGCGTCCACAACTTGCCGTACATCTTCGCGGTGAACGAGGTGGGATCCGGCACCTCGATGAGCAGGTACTTGCCGGGCGCCACGATCCGGGCTACGACGTCGAGTTCGGCCCGCGGGTCGCGCACGTGCTCCAGGTAGTGGTGCATGCTCACCACGTCGTACTTACCGGCCACCTCGTCGACCAGGTCGGGCAATTGGCCGCGGTAGATGTTGGTCAGCCAGCCGCGCTGCTGTCCGTCCTCGACCCCGGAACCCATGTCCAGGCCGTCGAAGACAGTGTCCGGCAAAACGGTCTTGGCGTCCTTGCAGAAGTGCCCGTACCCGGTGCCCACGTCCAGCCAGTGACGCGGCGTCAGGAACGGCGTCACCATGCGCGCGCGGGAGTGATACACCTCGGTGTGCGCGGCGAAGATCTGCTCGGTGATGTACCCGCCGAGGCCGTCGTAGAAGTCCCGGTAGTAGAAGTTCAACCCGTCGATGTTCAGCCGCGGGTTCTGAAAGACGTGCTTGCACACCCGGCACTCGTCCATGTGGAACGTGCCCGGTTTGCGCTGCAGCAGATCGCCGGTGGTTACCCGATGGCGCAACTTGTCCGACCCGCACCACGGGCAGGTGTCCAGGCGCGGCTCCAGGAAGCGTTCCACCCCGGCCGCCATCTGCGCGGCGTACCACGGGCGGGCGGCGGCGAAGTCCTCATCGGATGGCGCGACCGGGGTCGGGTTCGGCTCCAGCGTGGTCATGTACTGCTCCTGTCCTGCGGGTCGGCACGGCGGGCCAACACCCGATACACATTCCCCACACCGGCTGCCGCGAACAACGGTGCCAGTTTGCGGTCGGTGGCGTACGCGGCTTTGATCACCGGTGGAGCGGCTTTCCACACCATGCGATGACGACGCACGGACAATGTGGTGCCTTTCGGGCGCCACGGCAATCGGGGGTCCGGGCCCAGCAGGAGTCCCAGGGCCATCACCGCGCAGGTCAGGTCGATCGGCAGGTGCGCGGCGCCACGTTCCACGTGCACCGGGACCAACCCGCGCGCGGTGAGCGCGGCCAGCAGATTGGGCAGCGGCATCAGGTGCAGGTGCTGCAGCGTGTGGCACGGCGTCCAGAGCGGCCCCAGCGCCCGGCCCAGCACGAACGTCGGGTCGGGCAGCTCCAGGTACAGGTACCCACCGGGGGCCAACGCTCGCGCGGCCACGGTCAACTCGGCGCGTGGATCGGGCAGGTGCTCGAGGTAGTGGAACATGCTGATCACGTCGTAACGCCCGGCCAGGTCGGCGGCGAGGTCGGCGAACTCGCCGCGGTGCGCGGTGCGCAACCAGCCGCGCCGCACACCCTCCTGCACGCCGTCACCGAAGTCGAGGCCGTCGAAGGCAGTGTCCGGCCAAATTGACTGTGCGTCCTTCGCGAAGTGCCCGTGCCCACAGCCCACGTCCAGCCACTGACGAGGTGTCACGAACGGGGCAACTGCGCGGGCCCGACTGCGGTAAATCTCGGTCTGGTAGGCGAAGATGGTGTGCGTGGTCGAGGCGCCCAAGCCGTCGTAGAAGTCCCGGTAATAGAACGCCAGGCCCTCTGGGCTCAGCCGCGGATTCTGGAACACGTGCCCGCACGTCCGGCAGACGTCGAAGCGGAAGCGCCCCGGCTTGCGTTGCACCAGGTCGGGCAGCCGAGTGCGCACGGCCAACCGTCCCGAGCCGCACCAAGGGCAGCTGGTCACGGCGGGTTGCAGGAATCGCTGTACCCCGTCGGCCATCGCCGCCGTGTACGGCTCGCGCAACCGGGCGAAGTCCGCGTCGGTGGGCGGCGCGGCCCACTCGTCCATGACCTCGGTCATCGCGCCTCCTTACGGGCGATCACCCGGTAGGCATTGCCCACATCAAGCCGGGCCAGGGCCCGGTCGATCGCCACATCCAGGCCATGGCTGACCCTGGCCGCTCGCGGGAAGACCTTCGACCACGCCAGTTCGTGGCGGCGCTTGCGCCAATGTTGGGTTCGTTCCGGTTTCCAGGGACTGCGCGGATCCGGGGCCCACTTGGTGATCGCGAAGGTGGTGGCCCAGGTCAGGTCCACCGTGGAATGCGCGTCGTGGCGTTGCACGCTGACCGGCCGGAAGCCACGCTCCACCAGGGCGCCGAGCAGGTTGCTGAGCGGCAGGAAGTGCTGGTGTTGCGGTTGGAACCAGGGCACCCACCAGGATCCCAACGCCCGGCCGAGTCGGGAGGCCACGTCGGGCATCTCGATCTCGGCGTAGCCGCCCTCCCGTACCACCAACGCGAGCGCGTCCAACTCCGCGCGCGGGTCGCGGGTGTGTTCGAGGTAGTGATGCATGCTCACCACGTCGTAGGTCCCGGCGATGCTGGGCGCCAGCTCGGGGAACAGCCCGCGGTGCCCGGTGCGAATGCGTCCGTGGTGCACCGCCTCCTCCACCCCTGCGGAGAGGTCCAGGCCGTCAAAGACGGTGTCCGGCAGGATCTCCTTGGCGTAGTACGGGAAGTGCCCGTGCCCGGTGCCCACGTCCAGCCAGTTGTCCGGTTGGAGGTGCGCGGCGACGGCCCGGGCCCGTTTGCGGTTGTCCTCCGCGCTCAGCGCGAACACAGTGGCCGAGATCTCGGCGCCCAGACCGTCGTAGAAGTCGCGGTAGTAATAGTCCAGTCCGGCCAGGTTCAGCCGTGGGTTCTGGAACGCGTGCCCGCAGCTGCGGCACTGTTCGACGGTGAACCGGCCAGGCTTACGCTGAATCAGATCCCGGCCGCGCAAGCGAATCCGCAGCGCCGGCGACCCACACCACGGGCAGGTGGTGCGGCGTGGCTCCAGGAATGCCGCCGGACCGGCGTCGGGCATGGCCGCGTCGTACCAGGCCCGGGCCTTCGCGATGCGCTCGTCGATATCCTCGGTCACAGCAACCCCTCCAGCCGATCCGCGGCTGCTTGCGCGCCGCCGGCCGCCTCGAACGAGGCCCGGATGCGCGCGGCACCGGCGGCGTAGCTCGGGTCGTCCAGCACCGCGAGGATGGCCTCACGCAGCTCCTCGGCGCTCACCCGGCCGAACTTCACCCGCACTCCGGCGTGCGCGTCGGTGATCTGGGACGCGTTGGCGGGTTGGTCGTCGCGGATCGGCGCGACCACCAGCGGCAGGCCGTGTGCGAGTGCCTCGCACATCGTGTTGTGTCCACCGTGAAAGACCACGGCGTGCAGCTGCGCCAGCAGTTCCAGTTGCGGAACCCGCGGAGCCGCCAGCACATTCGGCGGGCGGTCCACGACGGTGCCCGGCGGCATCACGAAGATCCCCTGCACGGAGCCGGCCAGCGCCGCGAAGGCCTCCGCGGCGACGGCGAAGAAGCGGTCGCCGGAGTCCTGGTTGACCGTCCCCAACGACACCAGCACGTGCCTGCGGTGCGGATCCAGCCACTCCCAGTCGAACGCCAGTGGAGCGCCGCGACCACCGAGCGCCGGCCCCACGAACGTGATGTGCGCACCCGGCGGGGACGGCGGGTTGAGCAACTCGACGCTGGAGAAGGCCAGCACCAGTTGGTCGGAGAACCGCAGATCCACCGGATCGTTGACTCCGTAGTCGGCCTGCAACTCGGTGAGCTGTTCCTGCGCCCAGATGCCAAGCTTCGGCATGGTCTCGTACTGGCCGGTGAGTTCCGCGGTGGTGGTCGCCGAGGTCGCCCAGGGCAGCTTGCGTTCCCGGGCCACCAGCGCTCCGGCCAACGCCTGTTGGTCGGCCAGCACCACGTCCGGCGCGAATTCATCGACCGCCGCGCGTATCCCCGGCACCATCGAGTGGGCCAGCGGGATCAGGAAGTCCTCCCAGAAGAACCGAAACGCGGTTGCCGCGCGCAGGCCGCGCCAGCGCACCAGCCGCGAGGACAATGGCTCGCCGGGGAACTCGGCGTCCACCGGATACACCGTGCAACCGGGCGGCAGCACGCCGGCCAGGTAGGCGGAATTACCCGCCCAGGCCACCTGATGTCCGCGTGCGGTCAACGCCTCGGCCACCGCGACCGTCGGCAGGATGTGCCCGGTCAATGGGGGCACCACCATCAGACAGCGCACTGCGACGCCAACCAGTCCACCACGATCTCGCGCACCTGCGGGGTGGCGTCCATCAGGACCGAGTGTCCGACTTCCGGCACCACCGTCAACGTCGCGTGTGGCAAGAGATCATGCAGTTGCTTCTCGTAGTCCGGTACGTCCGAGCGTTCCCCGTAGACCGCGCGGATGGGGCAGGTCAGCGCCCGCAGTCGATCCCGCTCGATCGGCCGGGCCTTGGTCAGGTCGGGGTAGAAGCTGGTGTGGTTGGCCAGGTCGCTGAGGGCGTCCATCATGCGCACCACCTTGCGGCCGAACCGGCGGATCCAGGCCTGCAGGTTCTCCTCGCCCATTTCGGCGACCACCAGGGCCACCCGCTCGCGTTCCGCGGCGATCTGCTCCGCCCAGCCCTCGACATTGAAGTGCGCCTCGATCAACACGATACCTGCCACCCGATGCGGGTACTCCACCGCGAAGTCCAACGCGATCGTGCCGCCGTAGGAGTTGCCGATCAGGTGCACCGGCACGGTGATGTCCAACGCGTCCAGCAGGCCGCCGAGGTCCGCGATGGAGTCCTCCATCGTGTACCCGGTTCGCGGACGTTCGGAGTCCCCGTGGCCACGCAAGTCGTAGAGCACCGCCTCGGCGCCGGTCTTCGCCACGGCGCCCGCCACCGTGTAGTAGAAGCTGGCCATGTTGTCCATGCCGAGACCGTGCAGGAACACCACGGGCGGCTTGGCGCGTGCGGACGCCGGCACCGGGTTGAGGTGCTGCACGTGCAGCCGCACGCCGTTGGCGACGATCTCCGACATCGGTGCGCGCGAACCTCTCCTGACGCGTCGTCAGGCCGTAGCGTCGACGATGTAGTCGACGACGGTCCCGACGCGCATCTCGATGATCTGGTCCAGGTCGAGGTCGGCCAGGAACGCAGCGAAGTCGACGTTACCGCCGTAGTGCTCAGTGAGCCTCGCGCCGAGTTTGACGAACTCGATGCTTTCCATCTCCAGGTCGTCCTCGAACGAGGTGTCCATCGCGATCTGAAGATCGAGCAGGTACTCCTCGCCGACGATCTGCGCGATGATGGCGCGCACGACCTCCAGCACCTGCGCCTCGGCAACGCTGCGGGCCTGCGTTGTCAATGCTGTCTCCCTCGCTTCGGGCGGGCTGTGCGTCGCACCTTGTGAATGAGCATTGTCACTGATCAAGCATGGCGGATGTCGGGGTCCAGCCAACCGCAAACGGCACGGGATCGTCACCAATCCGAGTCCGCACCCGATGCGCCACGCCGTCCACGGTTACCGACAAATCGTCACCTTCTACCGAAGTCACCACGAATCGGGCAGGTCGCCCGGCCAATCCGGTGCCGCCGGACTTGGCCACCGCCTCCTTCGCGGTCCAGAACCGGGTGACCCAACGGGCGCGCTGCGGATCCCCGGCCGGAGCGATGGTGTCCAGTAGATCGCGCTCGGCGACGGTGAGCAGCGCGGTTTCCGCCGGGGCGTCGTCGACGAGTTCCACGTCGATGCCGACTGCCGACCCCGCCGGTCCGACCAGGGCCGCTGCGAATGGTCCGGAGTGTGCCAGGGAGAGCGCCAGGTCCTCGGTGCCGGCGCCGGTGGCGAACGGCCGCCCGACCGGGTCGTTGCCGATCCGGATCTGCGCCGGGTAGATCTCGTCCGCGCCCCGGGCCCAGAGCCAGGAACGCAGGGCGTCCTTGGCCGCGATGCGCCCCAGCAACCAGCGCCGGGCAGCCCGCGGGTTGCGACCCGCGTACTCGTCCCGCTCGGGGGGGGAGAGGTACTGACGGGCCACCAGATCCCGGGCCACCGGATCGGTCCACGGTTCGGTGAGCAACCACCAGCCACCGTCTTGGGCCTGCGCCAACGCCGAGCGGGCGGGGTGTCGGAAAGCCTCGATGGTGCGGGCGTTGCCCTCCAGCCGGCGGTCGGTCCACCCGGTGATGTGACACCACAGACGCCCGTCCGTGCTGCGTAGGTCGAGGTCGGCGACGGCCTCCTCATCGGTGGCCGAGCGCACCCGGACCACGGTGTCGAAGCGGTCGTCAGCGGCGGGCGGCGGGCCGTAGAAACTCACCGAACCGATGGTGGCGGGCAGCACCAGGCCGTTGTTGGGCTGCGTGGCCACCCAATACCCGAGCAGCTGTCCGGCCGCGTCCAACAACGCGCCGGGCGCGGGCAGCGCGCTCAGCACCCCGCGCACGCCGTCCTCGGCAATACCGGTCAGCTCCGACACGCCCTGGTAGGCCGGGCCGTGGAACATCCAACGCTGCGCGTACAGCGCACGCGCGTCGATGTCCGGGCGCCGCTCGGCGGTCAGCGGCGGCTCGCGCAGCGCGGGCGGTGCCGGGTAGGTGTCCGCGAGCAGCACGGTGGCCCGGGCGTAGGTCTCCCGCTCCCCGCCCTGCGGGGTGCCGTCCAGCGTCACGCTGACCACGGTCACGTCACCGTCGCCGGACGCGTCGGCCGAGTGCGCCCCTGGCGCGCTCGGTCCGGCGCCATGTTGCCGTTCGGTTGCCTCGATGTGCAGGGTGATCGGCGGGTCGACGGCCAACGGTCGCAGCGCCCGGATGCCGCGCACGCCGATCACGGTGCGCTCGGGCACCAAAGCGGCGGCGGCATCCATGATCAGCGCGACCGTGC